>JBBRUU010000026.1:0-22765 GCA_038247515.1 Sphingomonadales bacterium | reverse complement strand
GCGCGCGCGGCAGTCGAGGCGCATTTCGCGCCTGCCGCAGCGCACCGGGCTCTGCGCGAATGGTGTCAGGATGCAGCGAAGGGCAGCGCGGGCGCGGGCACGCTTTTGCCGCCCGAAGTGCGTGCCGAGATCTCTTGCTTCCAGTAGCCTGCGCTCCACGCAAAGTGCATTATCATCGCCGCCGTGCCTGCCCATGCGACATCGGCGCGGCGCTCTCGCACGGCAAGCGCGAGGCCCCAGCCTTGGCACAATAGGGCCCAGCTCAGCGCCGGTAGCGCCAGCAATGGTGCAAACGGCGCGGCAAGCGCCAGCACGCAGGCGGGCGCAATGGCGAGCGGCAGCGCCTGACGCAGCTGCAGCGGGCGGCGGTGGCGGCGCACGGTGGTCGCACGTCCAGCGCCGTAGCGCAGGTATTGGCGAAACAGCCCGCGCGCCGTCCCGCGCGGGAAATAGGTCACCGGCACATCGGGCGCGAGCCAGATCCGCGCGCCGCCCGCAGCCATGCGCAGGTCCAGCTCGGCATCCTCGTTGCAGGGCATTGACTCGCAATAACCGCCCGCCGCGGTGAAGGCCGCGATCCGCATCAGCGCGTGGTGCCCGTGCTCGACCAAGCCTGCGGTCGCTCCCGTCCGGTGCGCCGCACCGCCTGTGCCGAGCGGTGAGTTCTGCGCGGCTGCGACCCCCTGAGCGAATGGGCGCGCGAACCCCTCTGGCGCGCGGGTCACCATCCCCACCACCACGGCATCCACCTTCTGCGCCTCGGCGGTGGCAAGCAGGCGCGTGACGTAATTTTCGGGGTAAAGCGCATGGGCATCGACCCGCGCAAGCCACGTGGCCTCGCCGCCGAAGCGGGCCACTGCGCGGTTGATCCCTGCGCTCTGGATGCGGTCGGGGTTGTCGAGCAGCACGACCCGCGGTTCGCGCGCAGCGATCCCCTCGACAATCGCACGCGTCCCGTCGGCGCTGCCGCCGTCCGACACGACGATGCGCTGGTTGGCGGGATCGGCGAGAAGGCAGGCGATCAGCGGAGCGATGTGGCCTGCCTCGTTGAGGCAGGGGATGACCGTCAGCACGCTGCTCGCCGGGCTCGGAGCGGCGGCCATCACGCGGTCTCCAACTGGCGAACGAGGCTTCGATGGTCGTCCGGCGAGAAGGCGATCCGTTCGCGGGGGAGCGCATGTGCCGCTGCGCGCAAATCGGCATAGGCATCAGGCGTCATTCCTTCCAGCGCCTTGCCCAGCGCCTCGCCTTGCGCAAGCCGCAGGCCGACGCCCGCCTGTTCGAGCCAGCGGCCGGTCTCGACATCGGCGAGGGCGACCGGCACCGCGCCGAAAGCGAGGCTCTCATAAAGACGATTAGGGAGCAGCCAGCTTGAGTTCAGCCCCTCCTCGAAATAGTCAATGCACCACGCGAAATGGACCCGGCCATAAAGCCGCGGCAGGTCAGCCGCGCGGTAGGGCCCGACATATTCCATGCCCGGATGACGCGCGATTTCTGCGGGCAAGTCCGCGAAGACGTCGGGCGAGGGGATGCCCGCCACCAGCACCCGCACACGCCCGTCCGCGCGGGCCACGAAGTTGCTGATAATCGCGAGGCTGCGGCGGCAGCGCAGCATTCCGAACCAGCCGATCGTCCACGGACCGCCATCGGGGAAAGTGGCTGTGGGACTTTCGGGGGCGGCGCTGACCTTATTCTCGATGAGATCAACCGGACCCTGCCAGCCTTGCAGCGCGCGAAAGTAATCGCGCTCGAAAGCTGGCGAGCTGACGATCACCCGCGCGGTGCGCTTCAGCAGCTGGCGCTCGATGAAACGCAAGGCGCGGCTGACAAGGCTCTGGCCGAGCAGCTTGCGGTGGATGTCGAGGCATTCGTAAACGAGCGTCTGCCCCGGGTGAACCAGCGCTGCACCGATCGCCAACATCTCCAGATTGCGCGCCACCACGATGTCGCAGCGCCGCACCAGCGGCTTCAAGCGGCCCGGCGCAAGCAGCGCGCGCGTCACCAGCCACGCGCGCTGGCCGAGCCTTGCATCGTGGCTGCGCCCAAGCGGCAGGGCGGGGGCCCCCGCGACATTCGCGGGCGCGGCGCGGCGGTAAAAGCCGGCGATTTCCACCTGCGCTCCCCCGGCGCGCAATCCCTCGACCCGGCGGGCAACCGCTGCATCGCAAAGATCGTGAACGAGGTAGGCGATCGTGCTGCCCATGATGATAGAAACCCGTTTCCCGTGAGCGCCAGTGAGCTGCTCCTTGGCGCAAGCGCGTGGCGGCGGAACTCACGTGCTTTGCTTAACTCGATCAGGCCGGGGCGCAGGCGCACCGCCCATCGCGGATTGGCAAAGCAGGTTATGGCTCCCCTCCGCCCGCGCGGGCAGGGCATCGCGGAAACATCGGCGCTCTTGCCGACCCCTCAGACGAAACGGAGACGCCCTTGGCGACGAGAGCAGACCGCCTGTTACCAGGTAACCCCGAACCGCACGCCCACGGACTGGCTCCGGCCCGTCCGGGCGGCGCCACGTTGCCGCGCGCCGAAGGCATCGGCGGCGGTTCCGATGGCGGCAATGCCAGCGGCGGCATTGGTAATGGCGGTGGCGGTGGTTATCACGGTCCCAACAGCGGCGGCGCTGCGCCCTTCCTCCCTGATCCGGGCCTGATGTGGCTGGTGTTCCGCCGCCGCTTGTGGCTGTTCCTCGGCGTCGTGGCTGCGGTGCTCGCGCTGGTCACGGCCTACACGCTGACCCAGCCGGTGCTTTATTCCGCCTCGGCAAGCGTGCTGATCGATGTGCGTCAGACCGAGGTTCTCGAGACCAAGGCGGTCCAATCGCAGCTCGCGGGCGGCGATACCAACGTGATCGACACCGAGGTCGAGATCCTGTCATCGCGGCGGCTTGCGGGCCGCGTGGCAGAGGCTCTCAAGCTTGAGACTTGGCCCGAATTCGCCAATATGCCGCGTGCCAAGGCGGGCGTGGGACGGGATGCCCCCGGCACCCACCCGCTTGCAGGCGCTGTGCTGTCGCGCATGGAAATTCGCCGGTCGGGCCTGACCTATCTCATCGACATTACCGCGCGCGCTGACAGCCCCCGGCTCGCCGCCGCGCTCGCCAACGAATATGCGCGCCAGTACCTTGCCCAGCAGCAGGAGATGAAGTCGAGCACCTCGGACGGCGCGCAGGAGTTTTTACAGTCGCGGCTGATCGAGCTACGCCAGAATGCTTCGCAGGCTGACGAAGCGTTGCAAAACTACATGATTCGCAACGGGCTAATGAGCGCGGAAGGCGCGACGATGGCGGAACAGGAAGTCTCGGTCCTCAACCAGGAGATTTCTGCCGCCCGCGCCGCGCTCGCCGAGAAGGCGGGCCAGCTTTCGGCTGCAATGAACCGCGTCGGGCGGGGCGGGGGCGGGGCCGAGGTTCCCGCCGCGCTGCAATCAATAACGGTTGCCACGCTGCGCTCCCGCGAGGCGGAGCTGGCCGGCGAAGTGGCACGTCTGGAAAGTCGCTTTGGCCCGCAGCATCCTGAGCTGCGCCGCGCGAAGGCTGATCTGGCCGACACCCGCGTTCAGATCCAGCAGCAGATCGACCGCGTGATGTCCTCGCTCGACAGCGACGTGCAGGCGGCGCGCTCGCGGGTTGCCTCGCTGGAAGCGAGCCAGAACCGGGCGCGAGGATCGCTGGCGTCGAACAGTTCGGCGCAGGCCGGATTTCTCCAGCTCGAACGCGATGCCAAGGCCGCGCGGCAGATCTACGACACCTTCCTCGCCCGCTCGCAGGATGTCGAGGCGCAGGCCGGGCTGATCCGCCCCGACGCGTCGATCGAAACGCTGGCGCGCGAGCCGGTGCTGCCTTCATCGCCGAGCTATCCGCTGGCGGCCGCCACCGGCGTGACGCTCGCGCTGATCTTCGGCCTGATCGCGATTGCGGGCGCGGAGTATCTCGACGCCCGCATCCGTACCCGCGCAGATGTGGAGCGGCGGCTGGGGCTTGTCTATCTTGGCGCGATACCGGAACTCGGCAGTACGACCAAGCAGCGCACGCGCGGCGAGGCGCCGGAGGACTACCTCCTCAGCCATCCGCAATCCAAGTTCACCGAAGCCGTGCGCGCACTCAAGAATGCGGTCATCCTGCGCCCCGGGGGCGCACCGCGCAGCATCGCGGTGACTTCTGCCCTGCCGCGTGAGGGCAAGTCGACCACGTCGATCTGCCTGGCGCGGATGCTCGCGGATTCAGGCGTCCGCACTGTGCTGGTCGATTGCGACAGCCGCCGCCGGGCGACCAGCACCGCGCTGCTGCCCGAGAATTGGGACGGCTTTGGCCAATACCTGCGCCGCGAGATTCCGCTTACCCAAGCGCTGTTGGTGGATGAGGTCAGCGGGCTGTCGGTGCTCGGCTCGCGCCACCCCGATCTTGATGGGCGCGAGCTGTTCGTCACCTTGCCACTTACCGAGATGCTGGCGGAACTCGCGCTGCAGTTCAATGTGGTGGTGATCGACACCGCGCCGGTGCTGGGCGTCGCCGAAACACGGCTGATCACAGCGGGGGTGGAATGCACGTTGATGCTCGCCCGTTGGCGCGACACCTCGATCAAGGCTGCCGAGACTGCTGCCGATCTGCTGATCGGGGCCGATGCCGATGTGGTGGGCGTTGCGCTCACCCGTGTCGATGTGCGCCAGTACGGTAGCACCGGGCAGCAGGACGTCTATTCCTATCAGGACAAGTTTGCCGGATACTACGTCGACTAAGAGGAGCGTTTGGGGGAGGCGGTCCTAGAAGACCAGCCGCACCCCAAGCGTGAAGCGGTTGCGGGTGAATTCAGGGAAGAATTCATTGTCGGCGAACCGCTGGAAACGGTCGGCGCGGGCGAAGACGCGGATGTTGCGGTCTAGCTTGTAAGTCGCGCCGCCCATGACGTTGTATTCCTGTGCAGCGACATTGATCTGGCCGATCGTTTCGATCCGGGCAAAGCTGCCGCGGGCTTCGAGGATGAGGTTGCGGAGCAATTCGTACTCCACCTCGGTTCGCACCTGGCTGCGGATATTGCCGCTTACGAGCTGTGATCCGCCTTCTTCGACTTGCCGGTCGGCAAAGAAGCGCACCGAGGTGAGCGGGGTGGGGTTCCACGTAAGGTTCGCGCCGAACGAGACGCCGGTGAGGCCTTCGGCGCTGGGATCGTCAACCTTGCGGTGAAGCACACCGGCGCGCACTTCGCCAAACACGAGGTTGGAAAACTCCAGCTTCGCGCCCGCTTCGATTGCATAACCGGTGGTGTCGCGGTCGAAGGGATCGGGGATCGATGGGTTGCCCGAATAGGTGAGTCGGTCGACTTGCCCGCGCACGAGCGCGGAAATGCGGGGGCTCACCTCGACCAGCGTGGTCAGCGAGCCGCGCAGGTAAACCGAATCCCGAAAGTCCTGCTCCACCGGCGTGCCGTCGACTGACTCGGCGTCGTCGAAGTCGAGCACCACCATCTGCGCATCGCCGATCAGCTCCACCCGGCCCACGTCGCGCGCGACCGAGATCAGCGTATCGGCACGGCGGAAGCGCGTCGGGCGGCGGGCTTGGCTGGTGCTGGCGATGTTGGCGCGATCTTCGGCCAATGCATCGAGCGAGGCGACGAGCCGCGCGGAGGTATCGCGGTCGATATCGAGCCTGCCGCGCACCCTCCCGCCACCTTGCATCACGTCCTCGGTGCTGAATTTGGAGTGGAAGTTCTGCTCGACATAGCCATCGAGCTGGAGGCTGTGGCGTTCCCAGCGGGATTCGAGCGCGAGCGCGCCGCGCAGCGTCAATTCGACATCGCCTGCGCCTTCGTCGGGAAGGGCAAGGATGTTATCGTCATACTCGATGCGGGTTTCGATGGTGGGGTAGAGAAAGAAGCTGCCGATCCGCCCGCCGACGGGGTCGAAATCCTTGGTTTCGCGCTCCGAGGGGCGGGGCGGGGCAACATTCGGCGACATGGTACCGCTCTGGGCGTAACCGGCAGTGGCCGGGCCGAGCAGGCTGGCGAGGCTTAAAAGACCCGTGGCAGTGGCAAAATGGCGCATGGTTTTCCCCTCCTTCGTTGTTGCAGATGGGCCTTGTCCCCCCGCAGATTGGGGGCACCAACATGGATTAGGAAAGCGATGCAGGCTCGGCCACGGCCGCGCGGCGTTCGCTTCTTTCAGCGGCGACGAGCTGCCCGACGGGGCCTTGACCTCCGGCAAGATCGGCAAAACCGCCCACCTCGACGACCCGTCCGGCGTTGAGCGCGATGACGTGATCGGCTGCTGCCACCATCGACAGGCGGTGCGCGATCACCAGCACCGTGACCCGCCCGCGCAGGGCTTCGATGGAACGGGCAAAGGCGGCCTGGCTCTCCCAATCGAGCGCGCTGGTCGCTTCGTCCAGCACGAGCAGTTGCGGCTTCATTACCAGCGCGCGGGCCAGCGCGATACGCTGGCGCTGACCGCCCGAAAGACGGCTGCCGTTCTCGCCCAATTGCGTGTCGATGCCGTGGCTCAGCGCGCGCACAAAGCCCGCAGCGCCCGCACCCTCCAGCGCCGCCCACAGTTCCGCCTCGCTCGCCTGCGGACGGGCGAGGCGCAGGTTTTCCGCGACGCTGCCGGGCAGCAGGAAGTGGTCCTGCGGCACATAGGCGATCGATCCGCGCCATAGCCGCGCGGTCTCCGGGCCAAGCGCGAGGCCGTCGATGTGGATCGTCCCGGCCTGCGGGGTGAGCAGCCCGCAGACGAGATCGGCGGCGGTGCTCTTGCCGCTTCCCGAGGGGCCGACCAGCGCGGTGATGGCCTTTGCCGGGATCACGCAGTCGAGATCCGCCAGCGCCGCGCGCCCGTCGCCGCCCGCATAGGCATAGCGCACGTTCGCGCAGCGGATCGCCTCGGTGAGCAGCGGCGGCGCGGCCGAGACCGGCGGTGCGGGCGGCTCGGCAGCGGCGGCGCATTCGGCGCGGAACCGCTCGATATCGCCGAACACCGTCACCTCGGCGAGCAATTGCTGGAGGTTGGTCTGCAAGGTCGTGAAGCGCGGCGCGATGCGCATCAGCAGCAGCATGAAGGCGACCAGTTGCGGCAGGCCCATGCCCAGCAGCATGATCCCGGCATAGACGAGCGTGGCCACCGCCAGCGCGCTCACCACTTGGCTCATGATCGTGCCCAGCGAGGTCAGCCGCATATAGCCCACCGCCTCGGCGTGGACCTTGTCGAGATTGGCCGCGAGCCGCGCACGGTAGGCGGCCTCGGCCCCGTGGATCTTCGCCGTTTTCAGCCCGGCGAGATATTCGGAGACAGTGCGGTACTGGTCGCGCTTGTTTACCGTGCGCTCATGCCCGAACTGGCTGGCGCGGCTGCGCAGCGGAGCGAGCAGCGCGAGGATGACGAGGCCAAGGCCGCCTGAGATCAGCATCATCGGCGGCGAAATGATCCACGCCACCACCAGATAGATCACGAGCAGGATCCCGGTTTGGAGCAGCATCATCACCGCCATCGCTGCTGTGAAGACCCGCTCGACATCGTTGGTGAGGAGGTGGTGGAGATCACTGGGGCGGCGGCGCACCAATTCGTCCCAGCGCAATGATCCGATCGCGGCGAAGAGATCGAGACGCAACGTGTTCAGGAGATTGAACAGCAGGTCGGCAAGGTAGATGTTCTTGCGCCGGGTGAACACGCCTTGCAGCGCGATCAGCAGCACAAGCGCGGTCAGCGCCGCGCCCAGACTGATCGACACTCCGCCCAGCCATTCGGGCAGATGCAAACCGGTTCCTGCATCCTTGCCCGCCAGAGAAAGCAGCGGGATCACCAGCAGGATCGAAAAGCCCTCGGTCAGCCCGCCCAGCACCAACAGCGCCAGCGCGATGCCGAAGCGCCGCCCGCCCGACACTGCGATGAAGCGCACGAAGCGCATCAGGCTGGTGGGATCGCCGGGACGCGGGCTCATGCCTTGCCCAGCTCAGCCTCGACGAAGGCAACCACCTCGTCCAGCGCGCCAAGATCATGCGGGACAGTCAGGATCGCGGCCCTTGCGGTGTCGGCAAGGCCCGCGCACTGCCGGGCATGGCGCGCCGCGATCGCGGGGGTGATTGCGGCAGGGCCAAAGCGCGTACCGTAGGAAAAGCGCAGGAAAGCCTTCATCCGCTCCTTGGGATCGAGGTGCCGGATCGCCAGCGCCTCGCCGCGCAGCAGCAGGAAGAACTGGCCGGGCACGTGGCTCTGTTCGGCAAAGCCCGAGCTGACGATGAAGCGCTGCTTGTCGTGCACCAGCGGCACGTCGGGGCGCGCATCGAGGTCGGCTCCCGCCAATGCTTCGGAGGCCGCGCGGGTCAGCTTCACCTGCGGGAAGGCAGGGTTGATCCGCCCCGCGCCGTGCTCCAGCCCGTCGATGGCGATGATGTCGTCGGTCAGCAGCGCGTGCCCTGCGCGCAGGAAGGCTGCCGCTGTCGTCGACTTGCCCGCGCCCTTGTCGCCGAGGAACCCGAACGCCTGTCCGCCCTTTCCTACGAGCGCGCTGCCGTGGAGCAGGAACGAACCGCGCGCCTGCAACATCAGCGCCATCACCGGCCCGAGCAGCGGAAAGCACACCAGCCCAGGGTCGACGCCGGGCAGCGGCTCCACCTCGATCAGGCCGGGCACCGCCACTCGGAAGGCGCCGATCTGGGGGTAAAGAAGGAAGCATTCGGTGTCGCCGAAGCGGAACGTGCCCGGTTCCTCGGGCGGGAGAAAAGCGCGGCCGGTGTGGACGATGCGGATCGCGATGTCGGCGCGGGCTGCATCAGGCGCGGGCCCCAGTTCGGGCAGCTCCATATCGCTGGCGATGACGAGGCCGAAGGCGCGGTAAAGATGCGGCGCCTGAACAAAATCGGGTGCGAGTTCGGGCGCGAGATCGGGGGCGCGGGCCTCATGCATAAAGGGGCTCATGCCGCCGCCTCTCGCAGCCGGGCCGCGCCGCTTAACTGCGCCCCGCAGCCCATCTCCAGCCAGAAGCCGAGTGCCGCTGCGCGCCACACCATCTGCACCGCGCGGCCGCTCGCTGCGTCGGGATCGGCGGCGATCGCGGCATAGACCGCGCTCGCCCGGGCAAGGTCGATATAGGGTGCAAGCGGGCTCGCGGTGGAGCCGAAGAGATCGAGGATGCGCTCGTTGTGGTGGCGCACCAGCCCGCGCGCGAGGTGGACAGTGAAGTCCATCTTGTCGCGGCGCTGGAGAATGCTGTCAGGCACCACGCCCGCCATCGCGCGGCGCAGCACCAGCCGCGACCAGCCGCGCGACAGCTTCGCGCTGGCCGGCAGCCCAAGGCAGAACTCCACCACCTGCCGGTCCCAGAAGGGATAACGCGCTTGCGCGCCCATCGCGCGCATGAAGGCGGCGTGGACCTCGAAGGCATAGGGCTGGAGCGGGTCGGTGAGCACGGCAAGATGCTGCGCCTGTTCGGTGGCGGCGTCTTCGGGTTTGGCAAAGCCGCGCAGGCGTTCGGCAAGGTGGCTGCGGTGCACGAAATCGCGGGCGAGGATATGCGCGGGAACTCGCTGGGCGCTTGCCGACGCCGCGCGGTCGAACGGGGCGAGGAGTTTGGCGATGATGCGCGCGTCCAACCGCTTCTGCCGTCCCGCGACCCGGCGGGTGAGGACAATTCGAGAGCGGTCGTAATTGTCCGCCGCCCCGCGCGCCTCGCGCCACAGCGCGGGCCACGCGCCGCTTGCCGCAAGCTCGTCGAGAAGGCCGTAGCCGTGGCTCACCACCTCGTCGCCGCCGTGCCCGTCGAGCAGCACTTTGACGCCGTGCTCAGCTGCCAGAGCGATGACGTGGCCCATGCAGGCAAGGTTGGGGGAGAGCGTCGGCCCGCCCATGTCGGCGAGGAGGTTCTCGAAGCCCGCTAGCGGCGCATAGCCGTCCATGTCGAGCACGTGGGGTTCAAAGCCGCCGGTCGCCAGCACCGCATCGAGATGGCGACGTTCGTTGGCGCGTTCGGGTTCTCGGAACATCATCGAGAAGACCGGCAGCGGCGGGTCGCCCGCACGGCGGCGCTGATCGCGCAGCAGGCAGGCGATCGAGGAGGAATCGAGCCCCCCGCTGAGCAGCGCGCCGACCCGCTCCGATCCTTCCACCTGCCGCGCCACGGCGGCATCAAGCAGAGTGCGCAAGGTTGCGGGCGCATCGCTGCCGGGCTCGGACACGGCCGGGGTGATGTGGCTGTACCGCAGGAGGCGGAGTTCGCCGCGCTCGAACACGAGGCTGTGCCCGGCGGGCAGCCGCTCGACGCCTGTAAACCACGTGTCTTGCGCATTGAGCACGCGGCCATAGAGGAAGTCCGCGATCGCCTCGCAGCGCAAGGTGCGCGCCCGATCGGTGGCGGCGGCGAGCGCGGCTGCCGACTGGGCGAAGCGCACAGCGGCGGTGCCTTGGCAACGGTAGAAAAGCGGGCGCCTGCCCATCAGGTCACGGGCGCACACCAGCCGGCGGCGCGCGGGGTCCCACAGGGCAAAGGCGAAGGCGCCCTCAATGCGCGCGGGGCAATCGAGGCCCCACTTGCGATAGGCCGCCGCGATCACCGCGCCTTCGGGCGCGCCGGGGCCGATGGAGAGCGCCTCAGCCAGTTCGGCGCGGTTGTCGATCCGCGCATCGGCGACGACCACCAGACCGCCGTCGAGGATCACTGCCCCGCCGCCGCCCGCCAGCGCGATGCCCGGCTTGCTCCAGTACCCGCCAAGGCCGAGCGCGAGGGGGCGGCTATCGGTCGCAGCGACACCGCAGATTTCGGGGACAAGGCCCATCAGCGAATTTCCGCGAGCGGCGTAAAGTCGGCCAGCCGCGTGGTGCCTGCGCCAAGCACGATGCGGCCGTTGCAGCTCACCCAAGCGTGGGCCTCGAAGCGCCCGAGGGGATTGCGCCGCACGCCCACGTGCAGCTCGCAAGCATGGCCCGCACGCGCGAGCAGGTATCGTAGCGCCAGCGCCTGCGTGAGGCACGAGGCGCGCGGCACGAACCGCGCCAGCCACTCGATTCGCCGGGCAAGCTGGCGCGCGTAATAATGGGATTGGGGCGAAGCTGCGGCTTTGGGCATCCGCTTGCGGATCGCGGCATAGCCTGCGCAGGTGAGCGCGATGCGCATCGCTACCAATGCCGCAAGGCACAGCGCGTCGCGCCGCACCCGGGCGGTAAAGGGAAGCGCGCGCGGCCCCTGCATTACCGAAGCGTGCATTGCACCAGCCCAGCCGCATCGAGCTGCCGCACCAGCTTCGCCAGATCGCCCGCGACCACCTCGGAAGGCGCGCCGTATTGTTTGCAAACGCGCTCCACCAGATTTGCGAAGGACACCGGCTCGGCAACCGCGTCCCAGACATAAGCGCCGACGGCATTGAGGCTGTAGTAGATGTTGGTGCGCAGGTTAAGCAGGGCCGAACCCTCTCCCAAATTGCAACCGACAACTTCGGGATCGCTTGCGATCAGAATCGCCGGATCAAGTCTGTCCATGATGGACCCCCTTATGCGTCGGGCTGCCCGGCAAGGGACAGCGCCTGTAGCTCTTGCAAAAAGTGGCAGGGGACAGCGCCGTGCGCGGTGCGACCCCGCCACCACGGGCACCGCCCCCTGCCGACGTGGTTTAGGACAGACCGTCTTCCGGACCGCAGGTCAGTTCGCCGAACGGCGTACCAGCGGGGAACATGGCGTCCAGCGCATCCGGGCAGCCCGAAGCCTGAGTAAGCTTTTCGAAAGTTCCGAGTTCTTCGAGCGTGGGGGCCGAATAGTTTGTCGTGCTCATTGCCGTTTCTCCTTGTGTCAATCTTAAATAACCCCTGCGTCTAAGGACACAGAGGCTCAATTAGGGTGGGACTGAAAAAATCATATTTAATCAATCAGACAAACGCTGATTGATTAAAGCACGTTATTTTAATCGATCCGGGTCACCCTATCGTAAATCCAACGCGGATTTCGACAGTCTCAACTTGGGGGTCAAGGATGATCACTGCACTTACCCAAGATAATAACCATCCTGGCGCACAGCCGCGTATTGCAAAACAGGCGGCGACAAGCACTCCGAGCGCCAATCTGGCGCGGGTGTTGGCAGGGTTAGGCAAGGTTAGTCTTACAAAGAAGGGTGCGGGCGAAGCGGTGGCCTGCCTGCCACGCGCACAGGCTCAGGAATTCGCCGATCTTGCCGTGCGCACCCGCCTGACCACGCCCTGCGCGCGGGCCTTCGCGCGCGCCTGCGCCGTGATGCCGCCTCCGCTTGCCGAAGCGGTGCAGGCAACGCGGGCGCGGGCGGCGATCAGCAACGGGCGCGTTTACGGACTTGCGCGGCTTGCCTTTCCGATTCTTGCGCGGGCGAACATCGCCGGGCTCGCCTTCAAGGGGCCGTTCCAGCACCGCCGCATCCACGGTGATCCGTTCTTCTGCCGCTCTGGCGATCTCGATCTGCTGGTGCCGCAGGAGCGCTTTGCCGATGCGCTCGAAGCCTTCGAGGGCGAGGGTTTCGAGCGCCGCGAGGACACCTCGCAGTGGTGGACCAGCGCGCTGGGCGAGGTGCATCTTGTCCACCCTCAAGGCGGCGTGATCGACCTGCATTACAGGCTCCAGCAACCCGGCTGCCCGCCGCCGCACGATCTGGCTCAGTTTCTGCGCGAGGCCGAGCACGAGCAGGTCGGCGCGGCCCACATCGCGGTGCCCCCCAGATCGCACGCGGTGCTGATCTGCGGGCTTAACCTGTCCAAGGAGTTCGCCCATCGGCGGATGTCGGCGCGCTATGCCTATGACTTTGCGGCAGGCGTGCTGGGTATGAGCGAGGCCGAGCTCTGCGACTTTGCCGTGCTCGCCGCTCACCAGCGGCTGACCGGGACGGTCAGCTTCGCCGTGGCGCTCGCGGGCACGATTTTCGATTGCGATCTGCCGCTCAGCCCGCCTTTGGAGCGCCGCGAATTGCCGGATTGGGGCGGCAGGGATGCGGTGCTGGCAATGGCTTTCAAACCCGAAGCGCCAGAAACGCGCTGGCCGCGCCGCCGCGCGATCCTGTGGGCGATGTGTAGCGGGACAGGCAGCGCGCAAAGGGCCGCCGAGTTCTCCCGCGAGGCGGCCCGGATGTTCGCCAGCGAGGCGCTGCGCCGCGCCTCGGGCACGGCGGCATAAAAGCATGGCGGAACGTTTCTCTCGCAAGCGGCAAGCCAGCGCGCCGGTCGTGCTGCTGATGCTGGCGCTGATGGCGTGCGGCGCGGCAGACACGACATCGGACGCCGGTATGAAGGTGCGGGACTTTGACTCCTTCGACTTTAAGGGTGGAACCGTCTTTCCTGCCCGCGCGCAGGTGAGCATCGGTGACGTCGCTGTCCCGCCTGGCGCGCGCGAAGCCTTTGTGCCGATCACGCTCGACCGGCCGACCCCCAATACCATCCACGCCCGCGTGCTGACCCGCAACGGCGCGTTTCCCAGCCCCGCCACGCAAGGCGCGAATTTTGAGCGGCTCGATACCGTGGTGGTGTTTCGCCCCGGCGATCCGCTGACGCAGACGGTGCGGGTCAGCCTCAAAAGCCTGCCGCCGGGCACGCAGTTCGATCTCCACTTTCCCGAAGGCATCGACGGAGCCGGGGTGGCGGACCCGAGCGGGACGGTGAAAGCCGCGCAAGGTGCGCAGGCGGGTAGGGCGCAGACGCAAGGCTTTCGCCAACCGCGCCGCTTCGTTCCTTTGGGCGAGCCTGCCTATGTGCTCGATCCGCCCACCGCGCGCTGGAGCGATGCGGGGGGCAAGGGCGTATTTGCCACCCGCCTGCCGCATGGCCGCACCCAGCCGGGCAATGGCGAGACGGGGCTCTATCTCGACCCCGCCACGCACAGCGCGCCGCAGCGGCCGATCGCCATCGAAGGCGGTGCGCTAGTGCTGCGCAGCCAGCAGCTTGGCACAGCCATCAGCTACGAGGGCAAGGCGTACCGCCACGGCGCGGCAGTCCTGACCGGCGAGCGGATGCCTGCGACCTACGTGACCTACGGGCAATATGAGTGGGAGGCACAGATGCCCGACCGGCGCGGCAGCTGGCCCGCATTGTGGCTGCTCCCGGTGAACGGCTGGCCGCCCGAGATCGACGTCTATGAAGGCTTTGGCAACGCCCCGGGATGGGATTTCGCGCGTGACATCAGCGCCAATCTGCACGGCGGACGCAAGGGTCAGCGCAGCTTCGTGGCACCCTTGCGGATCGACGCGGAGCGGTTTTACGGCCTCACCGGCTTTGCCAGCAGCACCCACCGCTTCGGCGTCGACATCGCGCCCGATTTCATCACGTGGTTCGTGGACGGGATCGAGGTCTATCAGGCGGTCAACCCGTTCCGAGGCACAACGTGGTTCCCGCTGATGAATGTCGCAGTGAAGCAGGACGGGGACTATGCAGGGGGCAGCGGAGAGATGCGGGTGCGGGCCATGCGAGTGTGGCGCAGGCCGGAAATCTGATCGTTTCAGACCAGGTGCAGAGCGGTCCCAGCGGCGCCTAGACCCCTGTTAGACCCCCTCTTGACCCCTGTTAGACCCCCTTCAGACCCACAGCTACATAGTGTTTCACGTGAAACACTGCCTCAGGCAAGCCGAATCAGCGCCGTGGTTCGGGAGCCTTCAGGAGATGCAGCTGATAGTAGCCGAGAGGTCCGCGGCGGCTCTCCAAAATGAGCCCGCGGGCCGCCGCGATCCGGGCGGCAACTGCCGGCAAAGCGCTGCGCGGTTCTACGTGAAACTTTGCAAGCCAGCCCCGCAGCAACTTGGCGAAGGGCGCAGGCAGACCGTCAAACTGCGCAAAATCAACCACATGCAGACTACCGCCGGGCGCGAGCAACCCTGCGGCATGGTCCAGCGCGCCCTCCCAATCGGGGATCATCGAGAGGCAATAGGACAGCACGATCCGCTCGAAAGCCGGCTCGCCGAGCAGGCCTTGCGCGTCAAAGGAACAGGCGTCCCCCTCGGCCAACCGCGCCTCAGTACCCAGCGCAGTCCGTGCGCTTTTGAGCATTTCACTCGATATATCAATGCCATGAAGCTGCGCCCCCGGCCACGCCTTGGCGATCGTCGCAAGATTGCGGCCCGTCCCGCAAGCAATTTCCAACACCCGCGCGCCGGGTTTTGCGTGAAGACCCGCAATCAGCGTGTCGCGCCCGAACAGGTAATATTTGCGCGTGAAATCATAGATATGCCGCTGCCCGCGATAGACCTCGTCCATCAGCGCGGCGTGCGAGGGGGTCGCCCCAAAGCTACTGCGGCTCGCCATCACGCGAGTTCGTAAACATGCACGCCGCCGTAGATTGACGAGCGGTCGCGGCAGGTGAGGTCGGCGGAGGTTTCCTCCAGATAGCGCCACTTGCTAAAGATCGCGTCGTCAAGCCGTCCGGGCAGCAGGCTTGGCTCGGCGGCGGTGCGGAACAGTACCCGCGCGCCGGGGCGGCTGGAACGGGTGATGCGGCTCCACAGCCCGTCAAGCTGTTGATTATTCATCCAGTCCTGCGCGTCGAGCAGCACGAAGCGGTCCATACTTTGCTCATCACGCGCGCCGATCCAGTCGACCATGTTGGCGCGGGTCACGTCGAGCCTGCCCACACGCTCCTTCATCGCCTCCCAGTTTGCGCGCTGGAGATAGGGGGGAAGGGCGGCGTTCTCGGAGCGGGAATAGCCGCGCCCGAAGGCCTGCCAGGCGAAGTAATTGTCCTTCACTTCAAAGTCGCAGGCGAGTTTTTCCAACCTGCGCCGCAGCACTTCGGCCATGCGCTCGTCGCCCGCAAGATGCTCGAACTGTGCCGGCGGGATGCCCAGCCCGAACAGCGAGGCGGGCTGGTCGGTCAGCCAGCGGATGAACTTTTTTTCGAACACCGGGGCAAGCTCGCGCTCGAACACCTCGCGCTGTTCCTCGAGCGTCGATGCTTCGAGCAGCTTGCCAAGGTCGATCCTGTAAAGCTTGGCAAAAACGTGGGCCAAACCGATGAAATTGCCGAGCAAACCTTTGCGGTAAATGCCGCGCGTGAAATAGGAGATGCGCTTGCGGCCCCGGATGTCGCGCTTTTCCCAATAGGCGCGGCTCTCCGCGTCGAGATGCGGCGCGATCATTTCGCGGTAGACCGCGGCGTTTTCCTTGTGGTCGGCATGGGCGAAGAAGCGATGGAAACGCTCGTAATTGGGCAGGTGGGCGATGGCGGCGATCTTGAGCCGGCCGAGCGCCACGTGCGCGCTGTTCAGATCTACCGCGGTCACGCTCTCGGGGTTGGCGGTAAGATAGGAGAGCGCGTTGCAGCTGCCGCTGGCGATGCTCATCAGGCGGCTGTCGGGCTGAATATCGAGGCCCTCGATATCGACCACCGGGTCTTCCCAGATCTGGGCATAGACGAGCCCCTTGAAGGCCATTGCAAAGGCCTTGTCGAGCAGCTTGTCGCTGATCTTTGCGTCCTTGCGGACCACCGCATCCTCGATGATCCGCTTCGCCTGAGTCGCCATGGTCTGCCACGTCCTTACCGTAGGGTCAGGCGCGGCTATATGTCCCTAGCGTGTCGGCTATGTGACGGTTTCCCCAGTCTTCTTGGCCAACGCTCTAGTCGTCCCCCGCGATGGTCGCCGCATAGGCCGCCGGGTCGGCATTGCCGCCGGTGAGCATAATCACAGTGTGCTCGTCCACCGGCACCTTACCTGCGAGCGCCGCCGCCAAAGCCGCCGCGCCGCCGGGCTCGACCACCAGACGTAAGGAGGCAAAGGCGAAGCGCTGAGCGGCGCGCACCTCGGCATCGGTGACCGCGACGCCGGGCTGTGAGCGGCCTTGCAGCACGGCGAGGTTGATCGGCTTGGTCGCCAGCGGCTGGAGCGCGTCGCAGATGGTCTTGGGAGCGTCCGGCGCGGCCGCGACGATTGCTCCGGAGTCGAGTGACTGGCCGACCATGTCCCAGCCGACCGGTTCGACCGGGTGGATCTGGGCGCCGGGCGCGCCCAGCGCCAGACCCGCCGCCAGCCCCCCCCGCCGCAGCAGGCGATGATGCGCGAGGGCGAGCGGCCTAGCTGTGCAGCGATCTCGATGGCGGCGCTGCCTTGGCCTTCGATCACCCACGCGTCGCCAAATGCATGGACCAGCGTGCCGCCGCGTTCTGCGATCAGTGTCGCCGCCACCGCGTCGCGGTCCTCGCCCCCCTGTTCCTTGGGAGCGCGCTGATAGAGCACCACCTCGGCCCCGAGCGCCTTGGTACCCGCCAGCTTCACCTGCGGCGCGTCATGCGGCATTACGATCGTGGCGCGGATACCGAGACGCTTTGCCGCCCAGGCAACGCCTTGTGCATGATTGCCCGAGGACACCGCGACCACCCCGCCCGCGCGCTCCTCTGGCGACAGGCTGACGAGCCGCCACCACGCGCCCCTGATCTTGAAGGCGCCGACGGGTTGCAGCACTTCGGCCTTCACCCATGCGCGCACCCCGCCGATCTCCACCGGCAGCAGCGGGGTGGGGGGCAAAATCGCGGCAACCGCATCGGCAGCGGCGCGCACGCCGTCGGCGGTCGGCATCCGAAAAGGCACTTGGCTGACATCGGCTCGGATCATTTGTCCCCCCGGCTGCGTTGGACTAAGGCGCGGCGCAAGATTCGCATCACGAAAGGTTCCTATCATGTCGGCAGCAAAATCCAGCCCCGAACGCAAATCAGTGCTCGTTATCGGTGCCGGCGGTGTCAGCTCGGTGTGCGTCCACAAGATGGCGTTCAACCCGGACATCTTCCCCGAGATCCACCTTGCCAGCCGCACCAAGTCGAAGTGCGACGCGATCGCCGCTTCGGTCAAGGGCCGCTGCGGGCGCGATATCGCCACTTACGAGATCGACGCCGAGGAAGTCCCGGCGATGGTCAATTTGATCCGCAAGACCGGGGCTGGCCTCGTGGTCAATCTCGCGCTGCCCTATCAGGACCTGCCGATCATGGACGCCTGCCTTGAAGCGGGCGTCGATTACCTCGACACCGCAAATTACGAGCCCAAGGATCAGGCCAAGTTCGAATATCACTGGCAGTGGGCCTATCAGGACCGCTTCAAGGACGCTGGCCTGATGGCGCTGCTGGGGTCGGGCTTCGATCCGGGGGTGACCAGCGTCTTCACCATGTGGCTCAAGAAGCACAAGCTGAAGACCATCCGCCAGCTCGACATTCTCGACTGCAACGGCGGCGATCATGGCCAGCATTTCGCGACCAACTTCAACCCGGAAATCAACATCCGCGAAGTGACCGCCCCCGCGCGGCACTGGGAGAACGGCGCGTGGGTCGAGACCCCGGCGATGTCGAACAAGGTGGCGTTCGACTTCGAGGCCGTCGGACAGAAGAATATGTACCTGATGTATCACGAGGAGCTGGAAAGCCTCGCCAAATTTGTCCCCGAACTGGAGCGCGCACGGTTCTGGATGACCTTCGGCGATCAATACATCACGCACCTTACGGTGCTCCAGAACGTCGGCATGACTTCGATCGAGCCGGTGCGCTATCAGGGCAAGGATATCATCCCGCTGCAGTTCCTCGCTGCGGTGCTGCCCAAGCCTGAAAGCCTCGGCGAGACGACCAAGGGCAACACCAACATCGGCGTGATCGCGACCGGCGAGGCGCTCGACGGGTCGGGCGAGAAGACATTCTACATCAAGAACATCTGCAGCCACGAAGGCGCCTACGCGGAGACCGGCAATCAGGCGGTCAGCTACACCACCGGCGTGCCCGCGATGATTGGCGCAGCGATGATGGTGCGCGGCGACTGGATGGGTGAGGGCGTGTTCAACATCGAGCAGCTCGATCCCGATCCCTTCATGGACATGCTAAACCAGCACGGGCTGCCGTGGACGGTTGAGGAACTTGCCGGACCGGTTGATTTGTGATGCGCCGGTGGGGGGCGGCATTTGCGGCAACGGCATTGATCCTGGCTGCCTGCGATCTTACCCCGCCTCCGCCGCGCGAGGAGGTGGCCAAGCTGGCGGTCGACACCGGCTGGCCGACCATCCCGGCGGGAGCAAAGTTCGGTGAGGTCAGCGCGGTCGATGTCGATGCTCAGGGCAACGTCTGGGTCCTCCACCGCGCCGGGCGGGCGTGGGAGGAGCCGTTTCCCAAGGACACCATCGCCCAGAACACCGTCTTCAGGTTCGCGCCCGATGGCACGTTGATCGCGCAATGGGGGGCAGGGCAGTTCATCATGCCCCACGGCCTCTCGATCGACCCTCAGGGCAAAGTGTGGATCACCGACACCGCGCTCGAACAGGTGTTCCGCTTCAGCCCCCAGGGCAGCCAAGAGCTGGTCATCGGCCAGAAGGGCGTGACCAAGCAGGACGCAGGCCACTTCGGCCGCCCTGCCGACATCGCCTTTATCGGCGACCGGGTGCTGATCGCCGATGGTTACGTGAACACCCGCGTCGCCGAGTTCGACCGTCACGGCAAATTCCTGCGCGACTGGGGCGACTTCAAGATCGCCCATGCTGTCGCGGTCGACGACCAGCGCATCTACGTCGCCGACCGCGAGAACGCCAGGATTCAGGTTCATGACCACTCGGGCAAACTGCTGGAGAGCCGCGTCTCGCCCACGGGCAACCATACCTACGGCCTCAAGCCCTTGGGCGGCGGGCGGCTGCTTGCGGTCGAGGGCCGCGACGGCGTCGACCGCAAGGGCGCGATCATCCGCGTCTATGCCGCCGATGGGACCACCGAGCACTCCTACGACATCAGCCTGCCGGGCGAGAACGCGAGCCTTGGCCACGACCTTGCGATCGGGCCGGATGGGCATATTTACGTGACCGACGTGCCCGGCGGGCGCGTGGTGCGCTTCTCTCTCCCCGCTCCCCCCGTAAACTGACCGCGAACAGGACCAATGCAAACCAAAGCCGGTGATCCGGGCGCCTTTGCCCAATTCGACCTTGCCCGCGTCGACAGCCCCGCTTTCGTGGTGGACGCCGCACGCTTGCGTGCCAATTGCCGGGTGCTGGCCGGCGTGCGCGATGCGGCGGCCGAGGACGGCGCGGACATCAAGGTCTTCGCCGCCCTCAAGGCCTTCTCGATGTGGTCGGCCGCGCCGATCATCGGCGAATATCTTGACGGGGTCTCAACCTCGGGCCTGTGGGAATCGCGCCTCGCATCTGAATACTACGACGGCGAGATCGCGACCTATTGCGCCGCCTTCAAGCCCGAGGATCTGGAGGAGATCTGCCGGCTTTCCGATCATGTGATCTTCAACTCCCCCAGCCAGTTCCAGCGCGCCCGGTTGATCCTCGACCATGCCGCGGCCAATGGCGCGCCGGTCAGCGTCGGCCTGCGCATCAACCCGCAAGTCGTCACCGGCGAGGTCGCCAAGTATGACCCCAGCGCCCCCGGTTCGCGATTGGGCTTCCCGCTCGACCAGCTCACCGAGGAGCACATGGAGGGCGTGGAGGGCATCCACTTCCACAACCTGTGCGAGCAGGATTTCGAGCCTCTCAAGGCCACGTGGGACCGGGTGTTCGACGCGATCGAGCCCTACTTCAGCCAATTGAAGTGGATCAACATGGGCGGCGGGCACCATATCACCCGCGCCGATTACCAGCGCGATGAGCTTATCCAGTTCCTCAAGGACGCCGCCGAGGATACCGGCTGCCAGATCATCCTTGAACCGGGTGAGGCGGTCGCGCTCGATGCGGGCATTCTGGTCGGCACCCTACTCGATACGATGTTCAACGATGGGCCGGTCGGCATCACCGACATCTCGGCGACCTGCCACATGCCAGACGTTCTCGAAGCGCCCTATCGCCCTGCCATGCTGGGCGAGATTACCGATCCGGAGATGATCCCGATCAGGCTGGGCGGGCCTTCCTGCCTGGCGGGCGACGTGATCGGTGACTATTGCCTGCCCGTCGCCGCCGAGCCGGGCGCGCGCTTCGCGTTCCTCGATCAGGCGCATTATTCAATGGTCAAGACCAACACCTTTAACGGCGTGCCGCTGCCGAGCATCTGGATGTGGGACAGCGAGACCGACGCGCTCGAGTGCATCAAGCGCTTCAGCTACGAGGATTTCCGGGACCGGCTGAGCTAGAGGTCTTCGGGCGTCTGAGGCCCGTCCTCCAGCACCCGCCCGCGCTCGTTCTGATTGATTGCCAGTGCCAGCCCCGCAAGTGCGGCGAACTGCCGCGCCGCACGTGCTACGTTCTCGCGGTCGGCGTCTGCGTCCATACCGCCGCTCTCGAATAGGTTGTTTGCCTCGACCGCGATGATGACCTCGCCGCCGGTGAACAGCGCGCGCAGCTCGCGTGCCTCGAAGGCGCTTTCGAGTTTCAGGAGATGCTCGACATAGGTAGGATGCACCAGCACGCGGGCCTCCACCTGATCGTCGGAATAGAGCGCAAAGACATCGCCGAACGCGGGGTGCACCTGATCGACCCGGTCGAGGCGGTGATCCTTGAAGCTGACATGGTCGCTCGCACCGCCAAGCCCGAGCCATTTTCTGTGCTTGCCCGCGCGTTCGAGCAGGGTGGTTGAGTGGAACGTCCGGCCAAAGCCCATACGGATCACCGGACCGCGAAACACCGTCACCCAGTGCCGGTTCTTGCCCGAGCCGCGCCGTTCCTCGAGATGCGCTTCGTAAAGGTCAAAGCCGTGGCCTTCCAATGCGCCGAACCAGCGGTCCTCGAATGTCGAGCGGTCGAAGTCGGGGACGAGACCATAAGTGCGCGCTGCCTCGAATTCGCGGCCAGCCTCGACCTCGTGGGCATAGGTCAGGCCGTAGGCGGCAGCAATCGCCGAATTGATCCCGACCTTGATGGCTTTCTTGGCCGCGCTGATGGGGCGATAACCCCACCATATTGCGCCGCCGATCCCCGCCGCCGTGATGATCCCGGCATAGGACGTGGCGCCGATCGGGCTGAACCACACAAACGCAAGCACCGGCATGAGGATCGCTGCGCCCCCCACCCAGCGAGATGTCGCCTGGCCCGTGGCGCTGGCGCGCATGTCCGCCTGACCGGTGAGCCAATCTTCGAGCCCGCCCTTCATTAGGGTGTCAATATCGCTGCGCATTGCCTCTCCTGCGCGATCCTTTAACCTGTTTCATCTTAACGGGCCTATCAGGTAAAGGGGGATCACTATGAATTTCGCTGTGTGGATCGCGATTGCGGTTGCTGTCGTTCTGCTTCTGGTTGTGATCGGTATCTACAACAATCTGGTCGGTCTCAGGCAAGGCGTGCGTCAGGGCGTCGCCGATATCGATGCCCAGCTGCGCCAGAGGCACGACCTCATCCCCAATCTGGTCGAATCCGTGAAGGGCTATGCCGGCCACGAATCGGCCACGCTTGAAGCGGTGATCGCGGCGCGCAATGCGGCAGCGGGCGTCGCTCCTTCGTCAGGCAACGAGCTGCAGCTGCGCGGTGCGCTCGACAACCTTTTGGCGCTAGGCGAGGCCTATCCCGACCTCAAGGCGAGCGCCAACTTCCAGCAGCTCCAGAACGAGTTCGGTGATGTCGAGGACAAGCTTGCCGCTTCCCGGCGCGCGCTCAACGCCGCCGCCGCGCGCTTCAATTCTGCGCGCGAATCATTCCCTGCGGTGCTGTTTGCCAGCGCGCTCGGGTTCGCCGAGGCTGACTTCCACCGGCTCGACGCGAGCGAGCAGGGGACGGTCGATCAGGTGCCAAAAATTGGCTTCTGACTCATGTAAAACCCCTGCATTTCCGTCACATTCCGGTCGTCTTTCGCGGAGTGTCTTCAAAAAGTAATATTGAGGCTCGGCTTGCCTCATTTTTCGTTTGCATTTCCCCCCCCAAGCCCTAATTGCCCCCCCTCTGCTGCCCCAAGGGGACTTCCAAACCGCAAG
>JBBRUU010000025.1:0-24014 GCA_038247515.1 Sphingomonadales bacterium | reverse complement strand
TTCGCGGGCGCGCCGCTGGTCTATCTCCAATTCGGTGACAGCCCCGTCACCTATGCCAACCCACAGGTGCGCCAGTTGCTCGCCAACGCCCTCGAATATGTCGCCGGAGATAAGCCATGAACCCGCTAGACACCGTCACAGCCTTCATCGGCCATTGGAACAGCGGCAACATGGAAGCGATATATGCTTTGTGCGCCGAAGGCGTGGTGTGGCACAACATCCCAATGGACCCGGTCGAGGGCAAGCCAGCCTTCCGCACTGCGGTCGACGGGTTCATGGTCAATGTCGCCTCCTGCGACTGGCAGGTCCTCGCCAAAGCGGGGAACGGCAGCACCGTTCTCACCGAACGGACTGACGGGTTCACTTTCAAGGACGGTCGCCATGCTGCGATCCGGGTGATGGGCACCTTCGAAATCGGCGCCGACGGACTCATCATCGCATGGCGCGACTATTTCGACATGCTTGAATTCCAACGCGAATTTGCCGGCTGATCATGCTTTGTCTGCAACCCTAACAGAAACGTGCATCGCATCGGAGACGGGGTCGTGGCTAGGCTCGCCCCATATTATTCACAGGGTCTGGAGCCGCCTGACATGAACAAGCCCGAAGGCAACGTGTTCGCGCCTGAAACGTTGATCGATCCATTCGACTACTACCGCGCGGTACACGAGGCAGACATCGCCATCGAGCATCTCGAAGGGATGAATACCTGGGTCGTTTATTCCTACGACCTGTGCAGCGAGGCGGCCGCCAAGCCCGAGGTATTCTCGAACGATTTTACCGCGCTGATGGGGCGCGAGGCGGACGAGGATATCCAAGCGATCTTGGCCGACGGCTGGCCAGACCTCCCCACCCTACTGACCGCCGACCACCCGGTCCACACCCGTAACCGCAAGTTGGTCAACCTCGCCTTCTCGGCCCCGCGCGTGAACGCGATCGAGGCCGAAATGCGCACCAAGTCTGTCGAGCTGATCGAAGCCTTCGCCGACAAGGGAGAATGCGAGTTCGTCGAGGAATTCGGCGTGCCGCTCCCAGTCGCCATGATCGCCGGGCAAATCGGGCTTGATGACGATCCCGCGCGAGTGAAACGCTGGTCCGATGCGGCGGTCGACCGCTTCAGCCAGATGGTCGATCACCAGCGCAAACTCGAGTGCGCACGCAGCCTCGTCGAGTTCCAGCACTACATCAAAGGCCTGATCGACGACCGCCGGTCGAATGGCGGAAATGATCTCCTGACCGACCTCGTCGAAGCACGGGTCGAAGGCGAGACGCCGCTTATCGACCCCGAGATCATGTCGCTGATGCAGCAATTCATGGTAGCGGGAAACGAGACCACCACCTCGACGTTGGCGGGCGGCCTGCTCCAGCTGATCCGCAACCCTGAACAGATGGCCAAGGCAAAGGCCGCGGCCGGCGGGCGCGATCCCAAGCTGCTCGGCAACTTGGTCGAAGAGGCATTGCGCTACGAGACGCCGACCGCGGGGATGTGGCGGATTGTCAAAGCGGACACGGAATTGGGCGGCGTGTCCATTCCTGCGGGCGCCGTGTTGCAGCTGCGCTATGCGGCGGCCAACCGCGATCCCAAGAAATTCTCCGATCCCGACCGCTTCGACATCGAGCGGACCAACGCCCGGACCCACCTCAGCTTCGGCAAGGGGCCGCATATGTGCGTGGGCAACATGCTCAGCCGCAAGGAGATGGTCGTTGCCTTCGACGAGCTGCTCGAGCGGCTCGATAACTTCGCGGTGGCCGACGAGAATGCGATCCGCATCCTTCCCAACATCCTGCTGCGCGGTGTCACCCACCTGCCGATCACGTTCACGCGGAAAGCCTGAGACGACCATGAATTTCGACCTTTCCGAAGAACAGCAGATGTTCGTGACCTCGGTCGAGCGATTCGCCGCGCCGGTCGATGTCGAAGCGCGTCGCCGCTTGCGCCTCTCACCTAACGGCTACGACCGCGCGCGCTGGCAGCAACTCGCCGAGATGGGCCTGATCGCGCTCGCGGCTGGCGAGGAGGCGGGCGGCATGGGCGGCTCGGCGGTCGATCTGGCGCTGGTCGCCGAGGCGATCGGAAAGGCCAACGCGCCCGACCCGCTGCTCGAACACGGCATCCTGCCCGCAATGCTTCTGGAGCGCGGCGGTGCGCGCGAGGCGCTTGACGGCGTGATCTCTGGCGAGACCATCGCAACCCTCGCCTGGACCGAGCGCGGCCAACGCTACAGCCTAAAGGCCAAGGGGGTGAAGGCGGAGCAGACCGGCGACGACTTCGTCCTCACTGGCGAAAAGACCATGGTGATGGGCGCGCTGCTTGCCGACCTGTTCATCGTTACCGCCGACCTCGGCGGCGAGACCGTCTGTTTCCTCGTGCCGAAGGGCGCACCAGGCCTTGAAGTCCGCGCATATCGCCTCGCCGACGGAAGCATTGCCGGCGAGATCAAGCTGACCCGCGCACCTGCCTCGGCCAAGCTGACACTCGATGCGAACGGCTTGGCCGCCATCGCCTCGGAGCTGCGCCTCTATGCCGCCGCCGAGATGGTCGGCCTTGGCCAGCGCCTGCTGGACGACACGCTTACCTACGTGAAGGAGCGCGAGCAGTTCGGCGTCGCGATCGGCAGCTTTCAAGCGCTCCAGCACCGCCTTGTCGATTGCTACGCCAAGGAGGAACAGGCGCGCTCGATGCTCTATCGTGCCGCGCTCACCGATCGCGCCGACGCCAAATGGCAGCGCGCCGCCGCCGGGGCCAAGGCTTATATCAGCGACAATGTCGACGCGATCGCGCGCGAAGCGGTGCAGATGCACGGCGGCATGGGCATCACCGACGAGCTTGCCATCGGTCACGCGATGAAGCGCGTGATGGTCCTCGCCCGCCTGTTCGGTGACGTTGACACCGTGCTTGCTGAATACGCGCTCGCGGCCTGATCGGTTAGCACTGAAGGGGATTGAACAATGGGCGGAAAGATCGACCCGAACCTGTGGAGCGACGGCGCCGAGCCGCGCCTGATGGGCGGACGCCGGCCGTCGGGCGAGATCATTTTTCCCATGCCGACCGGCGATGCGGCAGAGGGCGTCGAACCTTACAAGCTCTCACGCCGCGGCAAGCTGTGGTCGTGGACCAGTCAGGGCTTCCTCCCGAAGGAGCCCTATGAAGGCCCAGGCTCCGGCCCCGGCGAAGGGCCGCCCGACTTTCATGGCTACCTCATCGGCTATGTCGAGCTTCCCGGCGAAGTGATCGTGGAGAGCCGCATCGTCGACGCGCGGCTCGAGGACCTGCACCTCGGCATGGAGCTCGAGTTTTGCATCGTTCCGTTCAACGCGCGCTACGATACCTTTGCCTTCCGTCCCTTGGCTGTCAGTGAAAGCAAAGCCGCATGAGCGAGAACGTCTACATCATTGGCGCCGGGATTCACCCGTTTGGCCGCACCGATAACCGTTCGGGCCGCGAGCAAGGGGTCTATGCCGTGCGCGAGGCGCTGGCCGATGCCGGGCTGGATTGGCCCGATGTCGAATGTGCCTATGGCGGCAGTGCGGCGGCGGGCAATGCGGACATCATGGTCAACGAGCTGGGGCTGACCAGCCTCCCCTTCACCAACATCGCCAACGGCTGCGCCACCGGTGGCAGTGCGCTCGCCGCCTCGCAGCAGGCGATTGCGAGCGGCATGTATGATCTCGCGCTGGCGGTGGGTTTCGACAAGCATCCGCGCGGTGCCTTCAACGCCAAGCCCGCCGATTACGGCCTGCCCGAATGGTATGGCCAGACCGGCATGATGCTGACGACGCAGTTCTTCGCGCTCAAGATTCAGCGTTACATGCAGCTCCATGGCATCAGCCGCACGACGCTGGGCCGGGTGGCGGAAAAGGCGTTTCGCAACGGCACCATCACGCCCCATGCGTGGCGGCGCAGCCCGGTCGATCTCGAAACGATCATGAACGCCCCGATGATCAATGATCCGCTGACCAAATATATGTTCTGCTCGCCGGCCGAGGGCGCGGTGGCGCTGATCCTCGCCAGCGAGAAGAAGATGCGCGAGCTCGGGGCGGACGGCGTCAAGATTCGCAGCGTGGCGGTCAAGACCCGCCCGCCCAACTCCTTCGAGGTGTTTCAGGCCAGCATCAGCATCGAGGAAGGCGGCAAGCCGACCGTGCTGGCCTCGCAGGCCGCCTTCGAGAAGGCCGGGATCGGCCCCGAGGACATCGGCGTTGCTCAGCTACAGGACACCGAAAGCGGCGCGGAAATCATGCACATGGCCGAAAACGGCTTCTGCCAGGACGGCGCGCAGGAGGAATGGCTCGCCAATGGCTGGTCCGAGATCGGCGGCAAGCTGCCGGTAAACACTGATGGTGGGTGCCTGGCCTGCGGAGAGCCAGTCGGCGCCTCGGGCCTGAGGCAGGTCTACGAGAACGTCCAGCAGCTGCGCCAGCGCGGCGGCGAGCGGCAGGTGCCGGGCCAAAATGGCAAGGGGCCCCGCTTAGGCTATTCCCACGTCTACGGCGCGCCCGGTCTCTCGGCGGTCGCTATCTTGGAGCGCGAATGAGCCGAATGCAGGGCAAGGTCGCGCTGGTCTCGGGCGGCGCGGAAGGGATCGGTGCGGCGGTTGCCCGGCTGTTCGTGGCCGAAGGCGGCAGCGTGATGTTGGGCGATCTCCAGCTGGAGAAGGCCGAGGCGCTTGCTACTGAACTGGGCGAGCGGGCCGCAGCCTGCCAGCTCGACGTGCGCGACCTCTCGCAGTGGGAGGCAGCCGTCGCCGCCACGCAGGCGCGTTTCGGCAAGCTCACCGTGCTCTGCAACATCGCCGGCATCTCCGAGCCGGGCAATGTCCCCGAAGGCGCGCTCGACGTGTGGCACCGCACCATCGACATCAACCTGCACGGCCCCTTCTACGGGATGCGCGCCGCGATCCCGGCGATGGAGGCGAGCGGCGAGCCTTGCGCTATCGTCAATATCGGCTCGATGATCGCGCTCAGACCCGCTTCCTTTGTTGCAGCCTATACCGCGTCGAAGACAGGCCTGCGCGGGCTCACCCAGTCCGTCGCGCTCGATCTCGCCGAACGGGGCCTGCCTATCCGCGTCAACATGGTCCACCCCGGTGCGATCCGCACGCCGATGTACAACCGATACAAGTTCTCGGGCGCCGACACGCCGGAGAACATCGAGACGAACTTTGCCGCCACACACCCGATGAACCGCATCGGCGAGCCCGAGGAAGTCGCGCGGGCGGTGGTCTTCCTCGCCAGCGATGAGGCGAGCTTCACCACGGGCTGCGACCTCACCGTCGACGGCGGCGGCAGCATCAGGAGCTGACATGGCAGAGCAACCCGCCACCCGTATCGACGCGCACTTCATCGCCGCGGGCAAGTATCACGACATCGACTACCCGCGCCTCGAGATCCTCAAGCTGCTCGCCGAGCACCCGCAGATCCGCACCACTGTGGCGGCGGATTATTCGGGGCTGGAGCGGCTCGACCAGTGCCGCTTCCTCATCACCTATACCTGCGATCTAGTGCCGACCGAGGAACAAACCGCGCAGCTGAAGGCGTGGATGGAGGAGGGCGGCAAGTGGATGGCGCTCCACGGTACCAACTCTATCCTCGTCTTCACCGCGGAGGGCTTGGTCGATGCGCCAGATGATCGCCCAGACATTATGGAAATGCTTGGCACGCAATTCGTAGCCCACCCGCCAATCGGCAAGTTCCCGGTTGAGGTGGTCAACAAGGCCCATGAGCTCACCCGCGGAATCGAGGATTTCGAGGTGGTGGACGAGCTCTACCTCTCAAAGACCACCGCACCGATCGACACGCTGATGCAGACCACATTCGAAGGCGAGGCGACTGGCTTCACCCGCAGCCAATGGGGCAGGACCACCGTGCCTATCGTTTATACGAGGGATATTGGCGCGGGGCAGATCGTATACAATGCTCTAGGCCATTGCCGCGGGCACTACGACCTTCCGGGCATGGCCGATTTCTACCCGCACAAGGAAATGTGCGCCTGGAATTACGACGTCTACTATGACCTGCTGCGGCGCACGATCCGCTGGGCTATGCGAGACGGAGCCTGAAAGAATAGGACGACGGGATCAACTGCAATGGATATGGACTTCTCCACTCAAGATCTGGCTTTCCGCGAGGAAGTGCGCGCATTTCTCAATGACAACCTGCCCGAACGGCTGCGCGACGGAGCGCGCCGGACCCCCGGCGTGTTCGTCGAGCCCGACATCGGGATGGAGTGGCACCGCATCCTTTACCGCCAAGGTTGGGTCACTCCGCACTGGCCAAAGGCAGACGGCGGGACGGGTTGGACCTCGACGCAGAAGTTTATCTTCGAGAAGGAGTGTGCGCTGGCCGGCGCGCCCTCGCTCGCGATCCTCGGCCTGCGCCTCGTTGGCCCAGTAATTTGCGAATTCGGCACTCCGGAGCAGAAGGCGCGGTTCCTACCACGAATCCTGTCGGGCGAGGACTATTGGTGCCAAGGTTATTCGGAACCGGGTTCGGGTTCTGACCTTGCCAGCCTCAAGACCGCTGCGAGGCTCGACGGCGACGAGTACGTCATCAACGGCTCCAAGATCTGGACCACTCACGCGCACCACGCCAACTGGATTTTCGCGCTCGTACGCACCGATGCTACGGTGAAAAAGCAAGCTGGGATCAGCTTCGTGCTGGTGCCGATGGACCAGCCGGGGGTCGCGGTGACCCCCATCCATTCGATGTCGGGCGATCACGAAGTCAACGCGGTATTTTTCACCGATGCGCGCACCAGCGCCGAGAACCGCATTGGCGCGGAAGGCGCCGGATGGACCGTCGCCAAGTTCCTGCTCGAGAACGAGCGCGGCGGATCGTGCTATGCCCCGCGCCTGCTCCAGTCGATTGACCGGCTCGAAGAGTTGGCGCAGACCCAGCCATCGGGCATCAATGGCGCGCTCTCGCATGACCCGCGCTTCCGCGACCGGCTCGCCCGGGTGCGATTGGAGGCCGAGGCGCTGGAAGTGACCGAACTGCGCATCCTCGCCGAACTCGCCAAGGGCAAGTCGCCGGGGCCGCAGACCTCGCTGGTCAAGCTGCTGGGCTCGAACATTGGACAGAAGGTCGATACTCTCAGGCTAGAGCTGCTCGGCCCCGACGCACTGCAACTGCCGCTCGAACGCCCGCTCTACGGCAATGAGGCGCCCGAGCCGGTGGGGAGCGAATATGCCCAGACCGCGATGGGCCGCTACCTCAACAACCGGGCGCAGACGATCTTCGGCGGTTCGGACGAGGTGCAGAAGAACATTATCGCCAAGACCGTGCTGGGGCTTTGAGGCCTACAGCCATCGTCATTGCGAGCCGCCGAAAGGCGGCGCAGCAATCAATGCACTGACATTGCGAATGGGCAAAGGGCGGTCCTTGGATAGGTCCGCTCTTCTCGCAATGACGAAACATAGAAGGAAGTGAAATGGACGTTTCGAAACTGATGTTCCGCGAAGGCCTGATGGCGGGCGAACGCATTCTCGTCACCGGCGGCGGCACGGGGCTAGGGCGGGAAATGGCCGAGGCCTTCCTTAAGCTCGGCGCGACGGTATACATCTGTGGTCGGCGACAGAACAAGCTCGACGAGACCGCTGAAGAACTGACCGCGCTGCATGCCAATGGCTCTGGGGCAAAGATCGTCGGCATGGCCTGCGATATCCGCGATGCAGACGCGATCCATGCGATGGTTGATGCGATCTGGGCCGACGGCGGCGCGCTCACCGGCGTGGTGAATAATGCCGCCGGCAACTTCATCAGCCGCACCGAGGATCTTTCGGTCAACGGCTTCAACGCTATTGCCGACATCGTGATGCGCGGCACCTTCTACGTCACGCTCGACATCGGTAAGCGGCTGATCGCGGAAAAAAGGCGCGCGAGCTTCCTTTCGATCCTCACCACTTGGGTTTGGTCGGGCAGCGCCTTCGTGGTCCCTTCGGCCATGAGCAAGACGGCGATCAACGCCATGACACAAAGTCTTGCGACCGAGTGGGGCCGCTACGGCCTGCGCTTCAACGCCATCGCCCCTGGGCTTTTCCCGACCAAGGGCATGAGCTCTCGGCTCAGCCCGGGCGGGTCGGGCGGCAATTCGAACAATTCGGTGAACCCGATGGGCCGCGCGGGCGAGATGCACGAACTCGCCAACCTTGCGGTATTTCTGATGGGATCGGGCGCGGAATATGTGAACGGCCAGACCATCGCCATCGACGGCGCTGGCTTCCAAGCCAACGGTGGGACATTCTACCCGATGCTCCATGCCTTGGGCGATGCCGAGTGGGATCAGATGCGCGCCATGATCAAGGGCACCAACGACAAGGACAAGGCCGAACGCTCCGTCGGCTGACCGCTCAGGTGACGGCAGCGCGCTGGCTGAATTCCGGGCGCTGCCACTCGCCACTCGCCAGCACCTCGGCGAGATGGCGCGCAGCGGCAGCAATGTCGACGAAGCTAAGATAAGCGGGGGCGAAGCCGAGCCGCAGAACGTCCGGATCACGGAAATCGCCGATGACCCCGCGCGCGATCAGTGCTTGGCAAATCGCATGGGCGTCGATGTGGCGGAAGGAGAGCTGGCTACCCCGATCATCGCTCCTCGGCGGGCTCATCAGCTCCAAATCGACGTCCAGCGCCATCAGGCATTCGAGAAAGAACTCCGACAGCGCCTGCGACTTGCCGTAGAGGCGTTCCACACCAATCTCAGCGATTAGCTCGACCCCGACCTCGAGTGCCGCGAGCCCCAGCACTGGCGAGGTGCCGCAAAGCAGCCGCTCGATGCCCGATGCGCCCTGATAGTCGTCGGAGAAGCCGAAGGGCTGGGCATGGCCAAACCAACCGGTCAGCGGCTGCGCGAGGCTCGCCTGATGGCGTGCGGCGACATAGGCGAAGGCCGGCGCGCCCGGCCCGCCGCACAGGTACTTATAGCCGCAGCCGACCGCGAAGTCCGCATTTACCGCGTTCAGGTCAACCGGCAGCGCCCCGGTCGAATGCGACAGGTCCCACAGTATCAGCGCCCCCGCATTGTGCGCGGCGCGGGTCAGGGCGGCCATGTCGTGCATCGCGCCGGTCTTGTAGTGGATATGGGTAAGCAGCAGCAGCGCCACATCTCCGTCGAGCGCCTCGGCCAGCCTGCCACGCTTCGTCAGCCGGCGCTCGGCGAGACCCTGCGCCTCAAGGCCCGCAATCATGTAGAGATCGGTCGGGAAGTTGCCGGGTTCGGAAAGCACCACCTTGCGGCCCGGACGCATCTGAAGCGCGGCGGCAATGAGCTTGAAGAGGTTCACGCTTGTCGAATCGCAGGCAATGACCTCGTACGGCGCGGCGCCGATCAGCGGTGCGATCTTCGCCCCCACCCGGCCCGCAGCCTCGAACCATCCAGCGCCGTTCCAAGACCGGATCAGGCCCTCGCCCCACTCCTGTTCAAGCACCTTTCGCACCGCCTCAGGGGTCGCCTTGGGAAGCGCTCCCAGTGAATTGCCGTCGAGATAGATTACTCCTTCAGGCAACGTGAAACGGTCGCAGAAAGGCGCAAGCGGATCGGCGGCATCGAGCTCGTTAGCGCGGCTCTCGAGGGTCATATCGCGGTTCTCACGCTCAGCAGTTCGGGGAAGAAGGCCTGTTTCAGCACGCCTTCTAGGTAGGGCACGCCCGGCGTGCCGCCTGAGCCGCGCTTGAAGCCGATGATCCGCTCGACGGTCTTCAAGTGCCCAAAGCGCCAGCGCTGGAAGTGATATTCGAGATCGACCAGCTTCTCGGCGAGCTCATAAAGATCCCAGTGGCTCTGCGGATCGCGATAGATCGCCGCCCATGCCGCCTCGACGCTGGCGTTGTGGACGTAAGGCGTCGCCGGATCGCGCTCGGCCGCGGCTGCATCAATCGTAAAGCTGCGCCGCACCAGCAGCCGGATCGCGGCGTCATAAAGGCTCGCCCGTCCGCGTTCCGCTGCGAGACGTTGGGCCCAGTCTTTGTTCGACTTGTGGAGCTGCACATGCTTGCCGTCGCGCCCACCAAGCATAAACTCCATCATCCGGTACTGCGCCGACTGGAACCCGCTCGAAGCGCCCAGATGCGGGCGGATCGCCGAATAGTCGTGGGGCGTCATGGTAGAGAGCACGTCCCAGCTCTGGATTAATTGCTGCTGCGTCCGTGCAACCCGTGCGAGCATCTTGAAGGCGGGACGAAGGTTGTCAGCCTCAATGCAATCGCGCGCGGCGGTCAGCTCGTGCAGGCACGGCTTGAGCCACAGCTCGCTCGCTTGGTGGACGATAATGAACAATAGCTCGTCATGGGCCTCCGAGGCCGGGTGCTGGGCCTCGAGGATGCGCCCGAGATCGAGGTAGCTTGCGTAGGTGACAGGGGCGCTCATAGCCCGCTCCTAGCGCGCATGGGCTCCTGAGGAAACTAGCCCTCGATTACGCGGCTCTCGGGGTGATGCGTATCGAGGTGCTTGAGGAGGATCTTGAGGTTCTTGGTGTTCGAGCGGAACAGGAAGTCGGCGGCATCGCCGATCAGCGGGATTGCACCGATCGCCGTGTCGAACAGCACATTGGCTCCCATCCTGGCAAGCTTCCGCTTGGGCAGCCCGAGATTGCGCGCCTCCCACACGATGTAGGCGCCCATTGCCGCAGTCACGACCTCGCCGAGCACCGGCACGAGGCCGACCAGCGCGTCGAGCCCGACAGGCATGTTGATGCCGGGAATGACGAGGCTTCGCTCCAGCAGCTTCTCCATCGCGACCACCCTTGCACGTACCGAGGCAGCGTCGGCGCCGGTCGGCACGGAGAAGTTCATAGCCTGGGGCCGGCGGCGGTCAGTCGTGTCCATGCGCTCTATGTGGTGGGCTGCGAGAGCGGGAACAAGGGGTGGAACCCCCAAGCGTTGGCGAGGTAGTTGCGCATTGAGGCCCGCACCAGCGACCAGCGCACGGGGGCGCCGAGCGGGATGTAGACTTCCCGCTCGACGAGCTCGGCATGGGCCTCGATTAGTAGCCGCTCGCGCACCGACCCATCACGCGCGGTAAGCGACTGGCGCACCAGCGCATCGGCACGCGGGGCGCATAAGCCCTGACCCAGGCTGCAGTTGAACTGGTTGAGATACCAGCGCGGCGAACCATAGCGGGCGAGCGTGTCGCGCAGCTCAAGATCGGCAGCCTCCCCGGGCGCGGCCCGCCTCACACCCACCCCGATCGCGCCCCAGTCGTCGGCCAGCCGGCTCAGCATGAGGTCGCTCCCTGGCCCGGCAGGGAGGGCCACCCGCACCACCGCCTCGCGGCCCGGCCCCGCCCAGGCGCGGATACGCGCAGCGGCAACTTCGCGGCGGTCACCAAGTGAGGCGCCGCTCCAACGATCAGTCGCGTACGGAGGCTCGGTGTAAGTTTCGGGGGGGACCACCCAGCTGCTCTCGCGCCAGCCGCCGATGCCGAAGCTCTGGATCAACGCGGCCCGATCGATTGCCATCGACAATGCCTCGCGCCGAGCGGGATCGGCGAGCAGCCCGGTCTCGCGGCGCACCGAAAGGCCAAGCAGCCCGATCGCCGGATCGACCTGGATGGTGCCGCGCGACAGTGGTCCGGCCTCGGCCTCCGGAAAATCGACGATGGTCCCGCCCAGTACGAGGTCGACATCCCCGCGCGAAAAGGCCGCGACCGCGCTCTGTGCAGGGAGCGCCTGCACCACGACCGGGCGGGCGACTTCTTCCCAGTCCTCGCGCGCAGGGAGACCTCGGAGTTCGGGCGGAAGCGCCGCTAGGAGAGCGCTCACCTCCTTCTTGCTGCGCGACATCGCCATCGGACCGGCACCCTTGCCGCTCTTGATGAAGCCGAGTTCGGGCTGCGCAAGAAGTCGCAGGAAATCGGGCATCGGCGCAGTGAGCCGCACTTCGACCACCCGCCCGGTCATAGAGCGGATATCCCGCACAGCAGCCAGATCGAGTCCCAGCGAGGTCCCGCGCGCTCGCGCGATCGCGTCGCGCAGCTGCTCACGCACATCGGTGGCGGTGATCTCCCCACCGCGCGGCCAATTGCTCTCTCGCAGGCGGAAGATGTAGCTGAGGCCATCGTCGGTGACGATCCAGCGCTCGGCGATGGCAGGTACGACTTGCGCCGCCTGATCCAGAGCAACCAGTCCCTCGAAGGTGGCGGCGTGGATTTGCTGGGCAGAGGCAGGGAGGCGCACGCCGCGCTGGAAGAGACTTTCGGGCGCCCCGATGATGGCCACCTCGACCGGCCCGCTGCTGCCCGAGGGGCCGCAGGAGCTTGTTGCCAGCATGGCGAGCAAAGGCAGCCAGATTCGCATCGGCTTCAAGACCTAGCAGGTCAAAACGCTTCGGTCAGCGTGTAGCAGACCGGAAAGTCGGGCTATCTCGCCGTTAAAAGCTCAGATCTTGCGCAGCCGGGTCGCTTGGGGCGGTAGCGGAGCGCGGTGAGCCCACGAGGGCTGCACAGCAGCAGCGTCCGGACCTTCTTCGGTCTGGAGCGGGCGACGTGCCCTCTGCGAATCGATTTCCTCGTCGAACGCGACGCCGAACCGGCTATCCTGCACCCACGCAACCGTCCCGCCCACCGATCCGATGCTGCGAAGCTCCACCGACACGCGGTGCCCGCGCTGTACGCGCAGGTGACCCTCGCCCATCATGCCGCCATCGGAAAGGTTGCGAACCCTGACCCGGTGAATTTCGGCACTTTGCTCGAGGCGGATGTCAGCCAGCAGAAACAGGCTATCGCGCGCGACGCTGCGTGTCTCAACCCCAGTCATGCGCCAATTGCCTCCTCGTTCGAAGTTTAGTGCCGGATTGACCCATCGCGACAGCCGCATGGCGACCGCGCCGCCTCAGCTCTGCCCGGTTGTGGGTAAACGGGCGGTAAAGCAAGTGCGCGGGACCGGTCGCTTCTTGCGAAGGTGTCCCAGCGCGGCACAGCCTGCCGCGCATGGGTGACCCGCTCAATCGTCGCGCGAGACCTTCTCGCGGCGTTCGTGGGCTTCCTGCGCCTCAACCGTCATCGTCGCGACCGGACGGGCGATCAGGCGGCGCAAGCCGATCGGATCACCGGTCACCTCGCAGTAGCCATATTCGCCAGAGTCGATCCGGCGCAGCGCCGCGTCGATCTTGGAGACCAGTTTGCGTTGGCGGTCGCGGGTGCGCAGCTCGATTCCCCAGTCGGTCTCGCTCGAGGCGCGGTCGGTGAGGTCGGCTTCGCGTATCGGGCCGTCCTGTAGCGATTGCAGGGTTTGCCCGGCAGCGGAATGGATCGAGCGCTTCCATTCGATCAGCAGCATGCGGAAATAGGCCCGCTGGCGCTCGTTCATGTACTCCTCGTCCTCGCTCGGCATATAGTCCGGCGCGAGTAGGCGCTTGGCTTTTTCGAGGATATCAATGTCGTCAGACGCGGTGGTTGGCATCAAGCTCTCTCATCCCATGAGCCGCCGGGAAGGGCATCGCGTCATGACACCTGAATTTTTTCATTGGCTCACTTGGTCCCAGCAAGCTGAAGCAATGCGTCGCCTATAGGGCCGGCCCCAAGGGCGCACAAGCGGCTTTGGCAAGGAGGCGGGGCAAAAGCCTTGCCCTTATAAACTGCAACCGGCGTTAACCAATTCTTGACCATAAATACCGCACTTCTCGGCTCACGGAAGGTCGCCTGGGAGCGATCTGGTGATTGAGGGGACTACACCATGACCATCATTGCGATTGCCGCAAAACATAGCGATGTTTCATGTGAAACATTGATCAACAGCCTGCTTGGAGCATGGCTGGCGGAGGCTGGACAGGGTCAAGCAGGGGCCTGCTTCGACCTAGGCGTGGCCTACTCGACGGGTAGCAGCGGCGCACCCTGCGATATGATCGAGGCGCACAAGTGGTTCAACCTCGCCGCTGCCCGCGGCCACGAGGAAGCCGCCCATTGCCGCGCCGACATTTCCGAAGAAATGACCGCCCGCGAAATCGCGCAAGCCCAGCGCCGCGCCCGCCAGTGGCTCGCCGAAGGTCGCCTGCGCGCCGCCTAACCATCTTTCCTGAACGGCGTGCGCGAGCCGAGGTAGAGCTGGTCGCTCGCCACCCCAGCGCGCTCGCGTTCGAGGAAATCGGCGACCGCCGCGCGGAAGCCGGGATCGGCGATCCAGTGCGCCGACCATGTCTGCACAGGCTCATAGCCCCGGGCGAGCTTGTGCCCGCCCTGCGCGCCCGCCTCGACCGTTGCGAGGCCTTGCGCGATCGCGATATCGATCGCCCGATAATAACACAGCTCGAAATGCAGGAAGCGCACCTCGCGTGTACAGCCCCAGTAGCGCCCGTAGAGCGCGTCCTTGCCAATGAAATTGAGCGCCCCGGCGATCGCTTCCGCGCCGTCATAGGCGAGGATCAGGACGATCCGTGTCCCCATCCGCTCGCCCAGCAGGCTGAAGGCCTCGCGGGTGAGGTAGGGGGTCCCCCATTTGCGTGCGCCAGTATCCTGATAGAACACCCAGAAAGCGTCCCAATGCTCCTCGCGGATGTCCGCGCCGGTGAGGTGCCGGATGGTGAGGCCCTCCACCGCCGCCGCGCGCTCCTTGCGCAGGTCCTTGCGCTTGCGCGATGAGAGCGCGCCAAGGAAATCCTCAAAGGTCTGATAGCCGCGGTTGATCCAGTGGAACTGGATATCGGAGCGGGGCATCCAGCCGGCCGCCTCGAACAACGGCAATTGCTGTGGGTCGAGGAAGGTCGCGTGGGCCGAGGACATTTTGTTCTGAAGGCACACCGCCTCGGCGCCCTTCAGCAGATGCGGCGCAAAGCTCGGGTCCGAAAGCAGCAGGCGCGGGCCGGTCGCCGGGGTGAAGGGCGCGGCGATCTGGAGCTTGGGGTAATAGCGTCGCCCCGCGCGGTGCCATGCGTCGGCCCACGCATGGTCGAAGACATATTCGCCCTGAGAATGCCCCTTGGCGTAGGCGGGCATGGCCGCGAGCAGCTTGCCAGCCTCGTCGGTGATGGTGATGGGCGCAGGCTCCCAGCCGGTGCCGGGGCCGACCGAGCCGGAATCTTCCATCGCGGTCAGGAATTCGTGGGCAACGAAGGGGTTGTCGTTCCCGCCAAGCGCGTTCCATTCCTCGCGGTCGAAGCTGCCGACCGAGGAGGCGATGCGCACGGTGCGTTCCGGCTCGCTCACGCCAATCCCGCCCCTTCGGCAATCAGTGCATCGGCATGGGCAAGCCCGATGGCGCGGGTTTCGGGGGAGCGGACCGTCCATGTCAGCAGCGGACGGTTTTGCGAACGCCACGCCGCAGCCTCGGGCCGCGCGAGGTCGCGCACGTCGATGGCGAGAAAATCGGGCTGCGCCTCGGCGACCACGGCCGGATCACGCCATACGCCCTCAAAGCCGTTCTCGTAAGAGTCAGTCCCGACCAGCCCGCGCGTGACCTGCAGCGCATTCTCAGCAAACCAGATTGGCACTCGGGGATCGAAGCTCATAACCGCAACGGCGCCAGAGTAGCTGTCAAGCAACCATGCGACAGAGGCGCACGTCCACTCGACATCATAGCCCGGCAAGGACTTGATCTCGATCAGCAGCGCCGCCCTGCCCGCCACCTTCTCAAGGAAGGTCGCCAGTTTGACCGGGCGCTGATCGGTCCCGAGCAGGCTTAACACCTCAAGCGCTGCGGCGATCCAGTGTTCGGTCTCGCCCTCCTCGCCCGTCAGCCGCTCAAGCTCCCAATCGTGGAACACCATCGGGTGATCGTCGCGGCTGCGCTGAATATCGCACTCGATCCCCATCCCCGCCGCAATCGCGCCCTCGGCACTCGCCAGCGAGTTTTCCGGCACGCCCTCCTTGTACAGTCCGCGGTGGGCATATTCCCACCCGGTGAGCCAATCGGGAGCCGGGCGCGGCGTCATGCCTTAAGCGCGACCACCGCATCGACCTCGACAGCCGCGCCGCGCGGCAAGGCGGGCACGCCAACCGCGGCGCGGGCGTGCTTGCCCGCATCGCCGAACACCTGCTCCATCAGATCTGACGCGCCATTGGCAACCTCGGGCTGATCGGTGAAATCAGCGGTGCAGTTGATGAAGGCGCCGAGCTTGACGATCCGCTCGACCCGTTCAAGCAGGTCCGCCGCTTCGAGCTGGGCGACGATCATTAGCGCGCAGGCACGCGCGGCGGCCTGGCCGGCCTCGATGCTCACGTCATCGCCCAGCCGGCCCTTGACCACCGCGCCATCGATGAAGGGCAGCTGGCCCGAGACATGGGCAAAGCCGCCATGCACGACGATCGGCACATAGCTCGCCACCGGCGCGGCGGCCTTGGGCAAGGTGATGCCGAGTTCGGCGAGGCGGTCGGTATAGCTCATTATCAGTTCTCCAGTCGTTCGAGCAGCCACGGCAGCGCCTCGTCCCAGCGGTCGATCCGCGAATGGGCGTGGCCTGCCTTGTGGGCGCAATCAATGGCGTGGGCGATCATCGGCTCGCCGCACAGGTGCAGGCGCGTGACCTGCGGGGTGATCTCGGCAACCGAGGCATGATGCTGGGCAAGGTCGTCGATGAACAGCGCGCGGGTGGGCGCATACTCGTCGATGATCGCCTTTAGCGCCGGGCCTTTCGGGCCTTGGTTGGTGAAGACGCGGGCGTGGATGCCGACCGCCGCCAATTGGGCGGCGCGGCTGTCGCGATGGGCATCGACGAGGTTCGTCAGGATTACCACATCGGCCTTCTCGGCGAGGGTATTGATCCCCTCGACCGCGCCCGCGATCGGTTTCTGCGAGTCCATCTCAGTATCGAAGAACCGGCCGAGCATCTTCCAGATATCGGGCGGAGCAAGCAGCTCGCCGCTTTCCTGCCAGCGCAGCGCTTCGGCGAAGTTGTGGCCTTCCAGGTTGAAGGCGATGCCTTGGCTTGCCTCCAGCCAGTCCTTGAAGGGCGCGACCATGTGCAGCAGCACTTCGTCGCAATCGCTGATGATGAGGGGGCGGGTCATGGGTTGAGGACGTCCTTGGCGGCGACCAGTTCCTCCGGGGTGACGGCAAGCGCCTCGGCGGCGCGGATCAGGTCGGGTTCGTGATTGGCGAGGAATTCGATCGCCGAGGCGAGGATCATGGGATCACCGAGGCCACTGCGCAGAGAATCGGGATCGAGACCGGTGAGTTCAAGGTAGCGCTGGGCGCGATCCTCGCTCTCCAGCACCCAGCCGAGCGCCGCCAGCGCGAGAGCCTGCGGGTTTGGGCTTTGCGATGAGGGGCGAAGCGGGATTGTCCTGTCCTTCGTGTGGGTCTAGTGCAACGGGCGGGCAGCAAGCGGGGCAATCAGTGACAAAACGGATCATGGTTGTCGAGGACAATGACCTTAACCGGAAATTGTTTTGCGACGTGCTTCGGGCCAATGGCTTTGAAGTGGAGCCGGTTGCCGACGGCGACAAGGTCCTTGACACAGCGCGCCTCTACTCGCCTGATTTGATCATCATGGATATCCAGCTAGGCGGAATCTCGGGCATCGACCTGATCGAGGCGGCCAAGCGCGACCGCGGGCTCTGCGGGATCCCGGTGTTGGCGGTGACCGCTTTCGCCGCCAAGGGCGACGAAGAGCGTATCCGCGCGGCGGGGGCCGAGGGCTACCTCGCAAAGCCAGTGTCGATTGGCCCATTCATGAGCGCGGTCAACGCGCTCGTTTGAGAGGCGTCGGGCGTCAGCCGAGGCTCATGGTGTATTCGATCGCGAAGGTGATCGCAGTCAGGGTGAGGCCTGCCATAAAGCTCTTGTAGGCGTAGGCGAGGTACTTGTACTTCTTGCGCTGGAGAACCTGCCCGTTCTGGTAGATGTCGTGGAGCATGCTGCGGAACACCGTCTCGTCCGAGCGCAGCTCGGCAAGGATGCTGTCGGTCCACTCTGCCTCTTCCATGGAGGTGAAATGGCCGAAGAACAGCTTGTTCGGCTTGCCGTCATTGCGCTTTGCCGAGTTCGGGCTGCTGACCGAGGGCAGCACCGCAAAGACCGCACACATCGCTGAGATGAAGGCGAACAACGCCAGCACGGCGAGCGACCACGGCAGCGCGCCGTTCCTCGCCTGCCCCACCGCGATTGTGAAGACGAGGAAGGTCGCCCCCATCAGGATCGAGGCCTTCGCATCAGCCATCTGGCTCAGCGACAGGTTGATCTGCTGGCTGGTGCGCACCAAATGGATCGCGTGGTTCGAATAGCCCGAGGGCGAAGGCATCGAAGGCGCGGCCCCGGCCGGATCGACCTTGTGTGCGGGCTGCGTCGCATTGTCGGCCATGATATCCCCCCGGATGCTTGCGGCACGGCGAAAGCTTGACAAGCTGCATCATTCGCCGCTTTGCAACCGTAATAGCCTGCGAAGGCCCGCCCGACAACCGATCCTCAGAAAGCACCCCGCGCCATGAGCCACGCAGACGTTGACGGTCGTATCCGCACCCTCGTCGAGCCGTTTAACAAGAAGGGCATCGCCGTCGAGGACGCGACCACCTTTGCAGGCGACTTCGAGTTCGACAGCCTGACGGTGATGGATTTCGTCGCCGAAATCGAGGACGAGTTCGACATCATCATCAGCATGAACCAGCAGGCCGAGATCGAAAACTGGGGCCAGCTCGTCGCGGCAGTCCACAAGCTACAGGATAACTGATAATGGCGACTTCCATGACCGAAACCATGACCGCCGCCGCCAACGACCCCGCCTCCGGCTCGGGGCCCGTCGACCTGCTGTCGAAGTTCGATCCGATCATCCGTACCCGCGAGACGCTGCTCGCCGCCGGGGTGGAGGATCCGTTCAGCCTCGTCATGGAGGAGGTCCTCTCGCCGACCCGCGCGATCTGCAACGGACGCGACACGATCCTGCTTGGCACCTACAACTACATGGGCATGACTTTCGATCCGGACGTGATCGAGGCGGGCAAGCGGGCGATGGACGAGTTCGGCGCGGGAACCACCGGCAGCCGCGTGCTCAACGGAACCTTCCGCGACCACCGCGATGTCGAGACGGCGCTGCGTGAGTTCTACGGGATGGACCACGCGATGGTCTTCTCGACCGGCTACCAGGCCAATCTCGGGATCATTTCCACGCTGGCAGGCAAGGGTGACTACATCATCCTCGACATCGACAGCCACGCCTCAATCTACGACGGCTGCGCGATGGGCAAGGCCGAGGTCGTGCCGTTCAGGCACAACGATGTCGAGGCGCTGGAAAAGCGCCTCAAGCGCATCCCCGAGGGCGCGGGCAAGCTGGTGGTGCTGGAAGGCGTCTACTCGATGATGGGCGATGTCGCCCCGCTCAAGGAGATGGTCCGCATCGCCAAGGAAAACGGCGCTATGGTGCTGGTCGATGAGGCGCATTCGATGGGCTTCATCGGCGAACACGGCCGCGGCGTCGCCGAGGAACAGGGCGTCCTGGGCGATGTCGACTTCATCATCGGCACCTTTTCGAAGAGCGTCGGCACGGTCGGCGGCTTCTGCGTCTCGAACCACCCGAAGTTTGAGGTGATGCGCCTCGTATGCCGTCCCTACGTTTTCACTGCCGCGCTGCCGCCCGCGGTGATGGCAAGCTCTGCCACCTCGATCCGCAAGCTGATGCATGGCGGGAACAAGCGCGCGCATCTGTGGGAGAACAGCCGCACGCTGCACAAGGGCATGCGCGAGCTCGGCTTCAAGCTTGGCACCGACACTGCGCAGAGCGCGATCATCGCGGTGATTAGGCCCGATCTCGAAAAGGGCGCGATGATGTGGGAGGCGCTTCTCAAGGAGGGCCTCTATGTCAACCTTGCCCGTCCCCCGGCGACCCCGGCGGGCATGACCCTGCTGCGCTGCTCGCTGTGCGCAGAACACACGGCCGAGCAGGTCCAGACCATCCTCGGCATTTTCGAGCGGGCGGGCAAGGCAATCGGGATTATCTGATCCACCGCTTTGGTGGGCCCGCCCTGCGTTCGTCCAATTGATCGCCACTACTGCGCCGATGGCGCGCCGCTCCTGCGGACCTATGCGATGCTTGTGCGCCACCCGCACCGAGCGCAGCACCGCGTCGATCTCGCACCGCCAGAAGGCGAGGACGCGGTCGTGGTCGGGAAGCTGCGGTGCAGCACACAGTAACCAGTTTGGTTATTTTTCTTGACATCGTGACGCTCTCTGGTTAGAGATAGGCATAGTCGAAAAACTGCGATTCGCCACACGGCGGCCTCCTTAGCGGAGTGCCGCCTTTTTGCTGTCCGCCAACGGAGGTGCCAATGGCCCGTAGCATGCCTGCCCGACCCGGCGGCAAGCCCTGCGATCAGACTCCGGGCCGCCACTGGCGCAAACGTTTCCTCGAGACCCTCGCCACCACCTCGAACGTCACCCGCGCGGCTGAGGTGGCCAGGGTCAGCCTTGCCCGCGCCTATGAGACGCGCCGGGCCGAGGCCACTTTTGCGCGGGCTTGGCAAGCCGCCATCGCCGACGGCTACCTCAACCTCGAGATGGAGGTGATCCGGCGGCTTCGCGAAGGCGACCTCATGACCGCGAACGGCGACAAGTTCGACTTTGCCAACGCGATCCGCCTGCTCGGTGCCCGCCGCGACGGCTCGGCGCACGGCCAGAGCGAAGTCCGCGACGTCAGCGCCGCTGAAGTGCGCGCCTCGATCGACCGGAAGATCGAGGAGATCCGCCGCCGCATGGAGCGCAACGAAGTGGCCGAGCGGAAGCCGGGATGAGCGAACCCTATCAATGGTTGCTCACGCTCAAGCCTGAAAAGCGCAAAGAGGCCCGCCGACAGCTCTCCCACGCCATGGACCCGACGGAGAGGAATGACTTCAACTACCTTTGGGAATACCAAGGCCGCGCCGGGCAGCTCCCGCCGCCCGGCGACTGGCGCATCTGGATGATCATGGCCGGACGCGGGTTCGGCAAGACCCGCTCGGGCGCCGAGTGGGTGTGGATGGTTGCCGACGCCAACCCCGATGCTCGCATCGCGCTGGTCTCCTCCTCGCTCGCCGAAGCGCGCGCGGTGATGGTCGAGGGAGAGAGCGGGTTGCTCGCGATCAGCCGGCCAGGTCACCGCCCGCGTTACGAACCCTCGCTGCACCGCATCCGCTTTAGGAACGGCGCGCAAGCGCAGCTCTTCTCAGCGTCCGAGCCGGAAGGCTTGCGCGGGCCGCAGCACAGCCATGCCTGGTGCGACGAGATCGGCAAGTGGCCGCTGGCAAATGAGCGGGCGATGCGCTGCTGGGAGAACCTGCAGCTGGGCCTGCGGCTCGGCGAGGACCCACGGATCGCGGTTACGACGACGCCGCGCGCGGTGCCACTGGTGCAGCGGATCGTCGCGCAGGCAGCGGCGGGCGATGAGGTGGTCGTCAGCCGCGGCTCGACCAACGACAATGCCGAACACCTCGCAGAGCGCTTCATTGAAGCGATCGCCAGCGAGTTCGGCGGGACGCAGCTCGCGCGGCAGGAGATCGAGGGCGAACTGCTCGAGGATATCGAGGGCGCGCTGTGGACCCGGTCAATGCTGGAAGCCGCGCGCGAACACGGGCCGCTGCCCCAAACGGTGCGGATGGTGGTCGCAGTCGATCCTCCAGCGAGCGCGCATGGCGATGAATGCGGGATCATCGTCGCCTGCCTCGGCGCAGACGGGATCGCGCGAGTAATGGCGGATTGCTCGGCCACCGGCGCAGCGCCCTCCGAATGGGCGCAGCGGGTGGCCGACGCCGCGCGGGAGTGGAAGGCCGACCGCGTGATCGCCGAAGCCAACCAGGGCGGCGCGATGGTCGAAAGCGTGCTGCGCGCGGCCAACCAGGCGCTGCCCGTCAAGCTGGTGCATGCGAGCCGCGGCAAGATCGCCCGCGCCGAGCCGATCGCGGCGCTCTATGCCGCGGGCCGGGTACGGCATTGCGGGTTGTTTGCGCGTCTGGAGGACCAGCTGTGCGGGCTGCTAGTCGGCGGCGCTTTCGCCGGACCGGGGCGCAGCCCCGACCGCGCCGATGCGCTGGTCTGGGCGCTGACGGAGTTGATGCTGGGCAAGACAATGCGGCCGAGCGTCACGAGCTTGTGACGCTGCATCGGCTTTAGCCCGCCGGGCACGCGCCGACCCATTCGGTTTGGCGCTCCGATGGCCAGCACGGGCACCGGCCTGGCGGTACAGGTCGGCAAAAGCAGGAAACGGCCACGTACAGACCCCCTGTGCGGCTCGCCCACTGGAATAGGCCTGGCGGCACCCTAGTCCCGTATAATGAAGGAAAATCAATGGCATTGCTCGACATTTTCCGCTCCGCCTTCAAGGGCGATGCGCAGACCCGCGTGCCGCTTGCCCGTGGCACGATGCAGGGCTGGCAACCGACCTATGAATGCGGCCCCGCGGCGTCCGGCTACGACTATGCACGCGGCATCACCGAGGGCTTCCTAGCCAACCCCATCGCTCAGCGCTCGGTGCGATTGCTCGCCGAGGGGATTGGGCAGGCACCGCTGACCTGCTCCGACCCGCGCCTCGCCGCGCTGGTGACAGCCACGAGCGCAGGCCAGTCGCTGGTCGAGACGCTCGCGGCAAACCTGCTGCTGCACGGCAATGGCTACATCCAGATCATGAAGGGCGCCGAAGGTGTGCCGGTTGAGCTGTTCGCATTGCGGCCCGACCGGGTGCGCGTCGTGCTCGACGCCAACGGCTGGCCGTGCGCCTACGACTACAGCGTGGCCGGCAACACAACCCGGCTCCCGGTCGAAGACGAAGACGGGTGGCCCGGCTTGATCGCGATCCGCGCGATGCATCCGCTCGAAGACCACTGCGGCGCAGGCGCGCTCCAGGCGGCGTGGCAGGCGGTACTGATCCACAATGCCGCGACCAACTGGAACCGCGCGCTGCTCGAGAATGCGGCGCGGCCCTCGGGCGCGCTGGTCTACGAGACGGGCGACGGGGCGACTCTGGCGCACGAACAGTTCGAGCGGCTGAAGCGCGAGCTCGACGTAGCCTTCTCGGGCGCAGCCAATGCAGGGCGGCCGATGCTGCTCGACGGCGGGCTCAAGTGGCAGAGCATGGCGCTCACGCCCGCCGACATGGACTTCGCGACGCTCAAGAGCGCGGCCGCACGTGACATCGCGCTCGCCTTCGGCGTGCCGCCGATGCTGCTCGGCCTGCCGGGCGACAACACCTACGCCAACTACCGCGAGGCGAGCAGAGCGCTGTGGCGGCTGACCCTGCTGCCGCTCGCCGAGAAGATCTTCGCCGCGCTGCGCGAGGGCCTCGCGCCGTGGTTCCCGGACGCGCAGCTGGGGATCGATCTCGACCGGGTTCCAGCGCTTTCCGAGGACCGCGAGCGACTGTGGTCGCAGGTCTCCGATGCCGAATTCCTGAGCCGCGCCGAAAAGCGCCAGATGCTGGGCCTGCCGCCCGAGGAGAACGCGTAATGAGCCGAGAAGACATACTCGCAAGCCTGTTGGCGCAAGCGCGCGATGAGGGGGCCGAACTAATTACTTTGCGCGCCATCGTCGAGGAAGCGAGCGCGCTTGCCACCGACCGGGCGCTCGAACGGCTCGGGCTAAGCGATTCCAGCGCGCAGAGCGACCTTAGCGATCTGCGCGAGCTGCTGCAGGCCTGGCGTGATGCCAAGACCAGCGCGTGGAAGGCACTGATCGGATGGCTCATCCGCGGCGTGCTGGCGCTGTTGCTGGTCGGGATTGCGGTGCGGCTCGGCGTGTGGAAGCTGTTGTGAGCGCCGCGGCCCGTCCGACCCGCTTCGCCGGCTATGCCGCGTTGTTCGACATCGCCGATGCCGGGCGCGACACGATTCGCCGCGGCGCATTCGCCCAAACGCTCGCCGCCCGGACGGCACAACTCCCGCTTTACTGGCAGCACCGTCCCGACCAGCCGATCGGCTTCATCGAGCAGGCCAGCGAGGATGCGCGCGGCCTCAGGGTGATCGCGCGGATTGATCGTCCGGACAGCCGTGCGGCCCATCTGCTCGCCCAGGGCAAGGTCAACGGCCTCAGCTTCGGATTCCGCACCCGCCAGGCGCGCCAGTCCCAGGCGGGGCGCGAACTGCTCGAGATCGAGCTCTTCGAGGTCAGTCTCGTCACCCACCCGCTCCAGCACGGCGC
>JBBRUU010000024.1:0-24471 GCA_038247515.1 Sphingomonadales bacterium | reverse complement strand
GCCGAAGTGGGGCACGGGCACGCCGTGGCCGTCGACGTGGTTGCTCGCGCGGTCGCCCGCCTACCCGGGCGCGAGATGCGCGACGATCTGGTGGCGACGTAAAGCATCGCGTTCAACACCTCGCGCATGTCGCTGGTGCGCCTGCGGCCTCCCGACTTGGCAGGTGGTATGAACGGTGCCGCCCACCAGCCACTCGAGATCGGTCATGTGCTTGGATACCGCAGCCCTTTTCGGTTATGCTCCTGTCGGGCATTGCCAGTCCATGTCATGATCCAAGCCATCTCCTTGCAAAGACGGCTTGAATCATAACATCCTGGTATCGCTCGACAAATTATGGATCGGGCTCTAATACTATGACGATTCTACTTATGATGGTCGGCTTGGCACTGCTCGCGATAGGCGGTGACATCCTTGTGCGCGGGGCCGTCGGCATCTCGGCGCGGCTTGGCGTATCACCCTTGCTAGCTGGTCTGACCATTGTCGGGTTCGGCACCTCGACCCCCGAACTTGTTACCAGCCTGTTTGCAGCTTTTGATGATGCGCCCGGTATTGCGGTGGGCAATATCGTCGGCTCCAACATCGCAAATATTCTGCTTATTCTAGGAATCTCGTCGCTTATCCTGCCCCTGGCGATTGACCCGGCGGCATTCCGGCGCGACGGGCTGGCGCTGGCGGTAGCGACAATTGCCTGCCTCGCCGCCGTGCTTTTCGGTTTTCTCAGCCGTCCGGTCGGCTTTGCGCTGCTGGCGTTGCTTATTGGATATATTGTCTGGGCGTATCGCAGCGAGCAGCGCCACCCCGATGTGGAAGCGGCGATGCACGAACACGTTTCTGCGGACATGACGTCTCCCGGAATGAGTTTGATAGCGGCGCTGGGCCTGGCTGTAGCCGGGATCATCGGTACGATCATCGGCGCACGATTACTGGTCGATGGAGCTATTGAAATCGCACGCGACTTCGGAGTAGCCGAGACTGTGATCGGTCTTACCGTCGTTGCAGTGGGCACATCTTTGCCTGAACTGGTTGCGTGTATAATTGCTGCCCTGCGCCGCCATCCGGATGTTGTGCTAGGCAACATTATCGGTTCGAACATTTATAACCTTCTTGGCATTCTCGGCGTAACGGCGATTGTGCATCCTATCTCAATCCCACCGGAAATCGCGGCGTTCGACATCTGGGTGCTGCTTGGCACGACAGCGCTGCTAGGCCTGTTCTTGCGGACCGGATGGACCCTCAGACGAAGCGAAGGCTGCGTGTTCCTGGTGCTTTATGTAGGATATGTCGGGTATCTGACAGTTTAGGCCCGGTCGATCCACTAGTGGTCCGATTCTGACATTTGCATCCCAATCCGGCTTGGGCTCCGGCTCGGGCTGGAGCAAATCTCAGAATTATCAGGACCACTAGTAATTATATGTTTCTAGTGGATTTTATGATTCTGACATTCGAAGTGGGACCTGACCGCAAGCGGGACTCGAATGTCAAAATCAATCCACCGGGGTCACGTCATCACCGTGCAAACAGCTTGGCGCTGTCCGCAAACGCCTTGAACTCGAGCGCGTTGCCGCTGGGATCGCGCAGGAACATCGTCGCTTGCTCTCCCGGCTGGCCCTTGAAGCGGATGGTGGGTGCGATCACGAATTCGCAGCCGCCGCTGCGCAGGCGTTCGGCGAGCGCCTCCCACTCGGCCATGCCCAGCACCAGGCCAAAGTGGGGCACGGGCACGCCGTGGCCGTCGACGTGGTTGCTCGCGCGGTCGCCCGCCTGCCCGGGCGCGAGGTGCGCGACGATCTGGTGGCCGTGGAAGTCGAAGTCGATCCACTCGTCCGAAGAGCGCCCTTCTGCGCAGCCCATCACCTTGCCGTAAAACGTCCGCGCGGCGGCAAGGTCGTCGACCGGGAAGGCGAGGTGGAAGGGGGGCAGAGTCATGCGCAGGCTCCTCGATTACCTCATGCGTTAGCCCGTTCACGCTCGACAGGAAAAGCCTGAATATCTACGGGAGCGCGTTAACCCGTCTCGCAGGTGGAGCGCAGACCCATGAAACTCATCATCGGCAACAAGAACTATTCGAGCTGGAGCTTGCGCGGCTGGCTCGCGGTCAAGCAGTCCGGCCTCCATTTCGACGAACTCACCGTGCCGATCATGGGCGAGGAATGGGACCGGCTGAAGCACGACATGGGTGAGGTCCAGCCGTCGAGCGGTAAGGTGCCGATCCTGTGGGACAATGATACTGTGGTGTGGGACAGCCTCGCGATCCTCGAATATTGCGCCGACAAGGTCGGGCGCGAGCGGTTCTGGCCCAAGAACGAGGCGGCGCGCGGGATGGCCCGCGCGATGGTCGCCGAGATGCACTCGGGCTACCAGTCCTTGCGCCGCGAACTGCCGATGAACATCCGCCGCCGGACAGAGCTGCCCGGCCTGTCCGACACCACCAAGCACGACATCGTTCGCATCCTCGGCCTGTGGGCCGAAGCGCGCGCGCGGCACGGCAGCGCAGGGCCGTATCTGTTCGGAACTTTTGGGGCCGCCGACATATTCTACGCTCCAGTGGTGACGCGGTTCGTCACCTACGGCATCGGCGTTCCCGGCTTTGCGCAAGCCTATATGCAGACGATCCTGGAGCATCACTGGATGGCCGAATGGATCGGCGCGGCGAGCCAGGAGGAATGGGTGATCGAACAGTTCGAGATGGCACGATGAGACGGTTTTTCCTTGCTGCGGCGATGCTCGCTGCGCTGCTGGCGCCGGTGCAGGCGGGCGCGTGGGGCGCCTATGCGCACCGCCAGACGGCGACCATCGCGCTCGCCAATGTCTCTCCGCAAGTGCGCGCCAAGATCCGCGCGCTGCTCGCCCGCGAGAAGGAGCTTGGTACGCCGCTGTGCCCCTTGAAGACGCTGGAGGATGCGGCGGTCTGGGCCGATTGCGTGCGCGGCGAAGGCTGGCGCTGGGGCTACACCGCCGCATGGCATTACCGCACCGCGCCGATCTGCGAGGTGTTCGACCCGCGCTCCAACTGTGCTGGGGGCAATTGCGTGACCGCCCAGATCACCCGCGCGCACCGTGTGCTCGCCGACGAGAGCTTGCCGGCGGCGGTGCGGCTCGAGGCGCTCGCCTTCATGGTCCACTTTGCAGGCGATGTGCACATGCCGCTCCATTCGGGCGACAAGGACGACAAGGGCGGCAACGACCGCGAGGCCGATTACGGGATCAAGCCGGGGTTGAACCTGCATTCGATCTGGGACGGCCCGCTGGCCGAGCGCGCGATCAGCGATCCCGCCGATCCCGTGGTGCGGCGCTACACCCCCGCCGAGCGAGCTGAGCTGGCCGGGGGCAAGCCCGACGATTGGGGCCGCGAAAGCTGGGAGATCGCGCGCGGCTTCGTCTATCCCACCGCCTTCCATACCCAGAACGTCTGCCCCGGACCGCTGCCCGAAAGCACTGCGCTCAGCCAGGATGACATCGTGCGTGGGCTTCCGATCGCGCGGCAGCGGGTGGTGCAGGCCGGGCTGAGGATCGCAGAACTGCTGGACAGCGCCTTTGCGCCGGGGCCGCTGGTGGTGCCGGACGAGCGGCGGCGGCCTTAACCGCCAAGGGTCAGCCGAAGGCCTTCACAAGGAACCACGCCGCCACGCCGAGCATGGCGATCGCCAGCACGCGGCGCACCACGCGGGCGCGCGCCTCGGCCATCAGCGTGCCGCGCGCGCGCTCTGCACCGAGCACCAGCACCAGATGGATGATGGTGGCAATCGTGACGCTGATCGCGCCGAACACGAGGCCCTGCATCACGGTGGGCCGCCCGCCCGCGACAAACTGCGGCATGACGGCGACGAGAAACAACGCGGCCTTGGGGTTGAACAGGTTGAGCACGAAACCGGCGAGCGCATGACGCCCGCCTCGGCCTGCTCGCTCGAATTGTGAGGTGTCTGCCGATCCCCTCCACGCGTCCCACGCCAGCCACATCATCATCGCCGCCGCGAGCAGCGACATGCTGCGACCCAGCGGCCCGTCGGTTTCCAGCATCAGGCTCGCTGCGATCACGCTCAAGGCAGCATTGGCGGCAAGCCCCGCAGTGACCCCCGCCACGGCGGCAAGGCCCGCGCGGCGCCCCTCGGACAGCGTGAGCGTGACAAGCCACGCCATGTTGGGGCCGGGGGTCAGTTCGACGATCAGCACCGCCACGGCAAATCCGATCATGTCGATCACGGCAGGTGCGCGCCCCATCGCGCCGCGTTGGCGCGGGGGATGGGACCACAATCGCGCTTCCTCATTGGCGGCAACTCCTGCTAGGTCCCCATCCATGCGCCCGACCATGCTCGACGTAACCGACCTTGCCAAGCGCCTGATCGCCGCGCGCAGCGTGACGCCTGCGACAGGCGAGGTGTTTGCCGAGCTTGAAGCGATGCTGGTGCCTTTGGGCTTCGCGGTCCACCGCTTCACGCGCGGCGACGGCCCGGATGGCTCGGACGAGGCGCCGGTCGAAAACCTGTTTGCCGTGCGCGCAGGGCCAGCGGGATCGCGGCACTTCGCCTTTGCCGGCCACCTTGATGTGGTGCCGCCGGGCCCAATCGGAGGTGAAAACGGCTGGGCTTCCGATCCCTTTGAACCGCAGGTGAAAGGCGAGCTGCTCCACGGGCGCGGCGCTGTCGACATGAAGGGCGCGATCGCCGCGATGGTCGCGGCCGCAGCCCAAGTGTCGGCCGATGCGGGCACGCTGAGCTTCATCATCACCGGCGACGAGGAAGGCCCCGCGCTCCACGGCACCCGCGCGCTGATCGACTTCATGGCGGCCAACGGTCACCAGCCCGACCTGTGCCTTGTCGGCGAGCCCACTTCGGTGAACCGCCTTGGCGACATGGCCAAGATCGGCCGGCGCGGGTCGGTTAACATCTTCATCACCGTCGATGGCACGCAGGGCCACGTTGCCTATCCGCACCTCGCCGACAATCCGCTGCCCAAGCTGGTCGCGATCCTTTCGGAACTGGACTCGCTGACGCTCGACACCGGCACCAAGTGGTTCCAGCCGAGCAACCTCGAGATCACCGAGATCACTGCCCCCAACCGCGCGCATAACGTGATCCCGGCCAAGGGCGAGGCGCGCATCTCGATCCGCTTCAACGACCTCCACACCGGCCACACCCTTTCCGAGCGGGTCATCGCGATCGCTGCAAAGCACGGCGGCAAGGCGCGTCCCGTGATCTCGGGCGAGCCGTTCCTGACCGAGCCGGGGGCCTTCTCCAAGCTGGTCAGCAATGCCGTCGCCGCCGAGACCGGCACCGCGCCCGAGCTTTCCACCACCGGCGGCACTTCGGACGCGCGCTTCCTACGCTCGGTATGCCCGGTGATCGAGTTTGGCCTGTGCAACGCGACGATGCACAAGCGCGACGAGGCGGTGGCAATCCCTGATCTGGCCGTGCTTGCACGCATTTATGCTCGCATCGCCATCGACGCGCTGGCGCTGGCCGAGACAGAGAACTAACCGCCGCGGCGGACGGGAGCGACAATGGACCGCAAGCTTACCCTCTACATCCTGATCGGCATGTTGCTTGGCGTGGTGGTCGGGCAGCTGCTCAACCAGCTGGTCCCGGCCGACGTGATCAAGGGATCAATCGCGCCGTGGTTCAAGCTGCTGTCGGACATCTTTCTCAACCTTATCAAGATGCTGGTCGCACCGCTGGTGCTCTCGACCATCGTCGTCGGCATCGCCCACATGGGCGACAGCGCCGCGCTGGGCCGCATCGGTGTGCGGGCGCTGGCGTGGTTCATCACCGCGAGTCTTGTCTCGATCGGGCTCGGCCTCGTGCTCGTCAACCTGTTCCAGCCCGGCATCGGCGCGCCGATCCCCGATGCCGCCGCCGCCATGGCGGCGGTCGGTGAGGTCAAGGAGTTAAAGGCGACCGAGTTCATCCTCTCGATCTTCCCCAATAACGCCATCGACGCGCTGGCGACCAACAACATCCTTCAAATTCTCGTCTTCTCGATCTTTGCCGGCGTCGCGCTCTCGGCCATCGGCGAGCGCGGCAAGGCGCTGGTCAAGGGCGCCGACGCACTGGCTGAGATGATGCTGCAGGTGACCGGTTACGTGATGCGCTATGCGCCGATCGCGGTGTTCGCCGCGCTCGCCAATGTCGTGGCGGCGAGCGGGCTTGCGATCCTCGGAACCTATCTGACTCTGCTGGTCGAGTTCTATTTCTCGCTGTTGCTGCTGTGGGTGATCCTGCTGGGCGCAGGCGCGCTGTTCCTGCGGGGGCGCATCTGGGCGCTGATCCGCTACATCCGCCAGCCGCTGATGATCGCCTTCTCGACCGCGTCCAGCGAGGCCGCGCTGCCCAAGCTGTTCGAACAGCTCGACCGCTTCGGCGTCCCGCGCCGCATTTCGGGCTTCATGCTGCCGCTGGGCTATTCGTTCAATCTCGACGGCTCGATGATGTATATGAGCTTTGCGACTTTGTTCATCGCGCAGGCCTACGGGATCGAGCTCCCCATCGGCACGCAAATCATGATCCTGCTGACGCTGATGATCTCGTCCAAGGGCATCGCAGCGGTGCCGCGCGCGAGCCTCGTGGTCATCACCGGCACGCTGGCGATGTTCGGGCTGCCGGTGGAGGGCGTAGCGATCATCCTTGCCATCGACCAGTTCCTCGACATGGGCCGCACCGCCACAAACGTGGTCGGCAACGCGGTGGCGACGGCGGTGATCACCAAGTGGGAAGGGATGCTGGAGGTCGAGGAACCCGAGATCGTGGATCATCCCCGCGCCCCCGCCTACACCGCCGCCGACGGCCGCGCGGGGCTTGATCTGGACGAGAGCAATTTCGGGGACGGGAAGGCCTAGGTCGGTCATGCCGACCGGCGAACCCCGTCCGGGGAGGCGTTGGCTAACCCGTCATCCCGGTCCGGCGGTCTATTCGCCCTGCCAGCGCTTTCGTTACCGGCTCGAACGGATCATCGGGCCCGGGCCGTCGGTGGGGATCGTCATGATGAACCCCTCCAGAGCGACCGAGGACTTCGACGATCAGACCATCGGCAGCGTACAAACCCTGTGTAAGCGGTTGGGGCTGGGCAGGGCGATCATCGGCAACCTGTTCGCTTACCGCACGCCTGACGTTGCGGAACTGGCTGCCGCCGAGGACCCCATCGGTGCCGAAAACGACTGGCATCTGGATGCCATCGCCCGCGACGCCGACACGATCGTCGTCGCTTGGGGTGCGTCCGGGAAGCACCCTTTGGGTCACAAGAACCGCTGGCGCGACGCCGTCCGAATCCTTGAGCGCGCGGGCAAGCCGCTACATTGCCTCAAGCACCTTAAGGGCGATCATCCGCGGCATCCCCAGATCCTGATTCACGAAACACCCTTGCCGGTCTGGCGGCGTCCCGTTTGAGCAGGCGGCCTAGCCCTTGGCCTTCTTCACATACTCCACCGGCACAAACTCGCCGAGCGAGCAGCCCGCGCCGCGTTGCGGCGCACCGCCGATATTCTGCAGGCTGTAGACGATCTGCGTGGTGCACAGCTGGTTAATCGAGGTCTCGTAGGTGATCGCGCGGTCCCAGCCGAGGCCCGGGCAGCTGTTGCGCAGGGTGCTGCGATAGACCTTGCCGCCGGTCATCTCGAAGTCGATCACCCGGTCGGATCGCACCACGGTTTGGCGCACCTGCGAGCGGTCAATGCAGCTCTCTGGCGGCCCCGTCACAGTCGCGGCAGGTGCTTTGGCGATTTCGGTCGCAGCCCGCGCAGCCTTGCCCGCCGGGTCGGGCGCGCAGGCGCCTAGCGCGAGGAGGGGTAGGGGGGTTAGAGCAAGGATGCGCAGGTTCATGGCGAGGGTCTCCACCGGCAAGGTGCCTCATCATCGTCCCCGCGCTTGAACCGCGCCTTAATCCCCGCTGGTCCCAGCAGGCTCCGCGCGGCGCCTGGGCGGCTCCAGCACCTTCTTCCTGAAGGAACACAGGTCCACCACCTTGCACCGCCAGCATTCGGGCGTTCGCGCCTTGCAGACATAGCGGCCGTGCAGGATCAGCCAGTGGTGTGCGTGCATCCGGAACGGCTGGGGCACGCGCTTTTCGAGCTTGGCCTCGACATGATCGGGGGTCTTGCCCTTGGCCATGCCGGTGCGGTTTGCGACGCGGAAGATATGCGTGTCGACCGCGAAGGTCTCCTGCCCGAACCAGCAATTGAGCACCACGTTGGCGGTCTTGCGCCCCACGCCCGGCAGCCGCACGAGATCCTCGCGCGTGTCCGGTACCTCGCCGCCGTATTCATCGACGAGCAGCCGAGAGAGGGCAATCACGTTCTTCGCCTTGGAGTTGAACAGTCCGATGGTCTTGATGTGCTCCTTGAGCCCCGCTTCGCCCAGATCGAGCATCTGCTGCGGCGCCTGCACCTTGGCAAACAGCGCGCGGCTCGCCTTGTTCACGCCCACGTCCGTCGCCTGCGCCGAGAGCGCGACCGCCACGACGAGCTGAAAGGCGTTGCCGTATTCAAGCTCGGTGCGCGGGGTCGGATCGTCCTCGGCCAAGCGGCGGAAGAACTCGAAGATCTGGTCGCGGGTCATTGAGGGGGTCTCACAGCCCCAGCACGTCGTTCATGGTGTAGCGCCCGGCGCCCTTGCCGGTGAGCCACTCCGCCGCCTTCACCGCCCCGCGCGCGAAGATCATCCGGTTCTCGGCCGAATGCGCGATGGTCAGGCGCTCCTCGTTGCCGGCGAAGATCACCGAATGTTCTCCTGCGACCGTGCCGCCGCGCAGGGTGGCAAAGCCGATCGCGCCCTCGGCCCGCGCGTCGGTCATTCCCCCAAACGTATGACCGCGGCCGCTCTCCATGTTGTCCGAAAGGGCAATGCCCCGGCCCGCCGCCGCCGCTTGGCCCAGCAGCTTGGCGGTGCCGGACGGCGCGTCGACTTTCATGCGGTGGTGCATCTCGAGCACCTCGATGTCCCACTCCGGCCCCAACCGCGCCGCCGCCTCGCGCACCAGATACGCCATCAGCGTGACGCCCAGCGAGAAGTTGCCCGATTGCAGCACCGGCACGGCGCGAGCGGCTTCGGCGAGCATCACGAAGTGCGCCTCTTCCAGTCCGGTGGTGCCGACGACGATCGGCTTGCCCGCCACCTTGGCCGCACCAAGGTTCGCGCTGAGCGCATCGGGCGCCGAGAAATCGATCAGCACGTCGCATTGCGCGGCAAACGGCCCGATGCTCCCGCCCGCATCGACGCCTGCAAACAGCGCGTGCCCGGCGTCCGCAATCGCCGCCTCCAGCGCGCGTCCCATGCGGCCCTTGTGCCCGATCACCCCGAATTGCAGCTGTGCCATTGCCTTGCCTCTATGCCCCATGCTTGAAGGCCTCATGGCAGAGTTCAACAGCATCGTCATCCTCACCGGCGCGGGCATTTCCGCCGAAAGCGGGATCGACACCTTTCGTTCTGCGGGGGGGCTTTGGGAGCAGCACAGGGTCGAGGACGTCGCCACGCCAGAGGGTTTTGCGCGCCATCCCGATCTGGTGCTCGGCTTTTACGACATGCGGCGCGAGGCGCTCGGCAGGGTGCTGCCCAACCCGGCGCACGCGGCACTGGCGCGGCTGGAGCGGGAGTTTTCAGGCGATTTGCTGCTCGTCACCCAGAACGTCGACGATCTGCACGAGCGCGGTGGATCATCGCGGGTGCTGCACATGCATGGCGAGCTGAAGAGCGCATTGTGCACCGCCTGCAAGATCCGCTCGCGCTGGGAGGCGGCCATGCTGGGCCGTCCCCCATGCCCCGTCTGCCGCGCCGCGCGTCTGCGCCCCGATATCGTATGGTTCGGCGAGATGCCCTACCAGATGGGCCGCATCTATCAGGCGATCGAGGTCTGCGACCTGTTCGTCAGCATCGGCACTTCGGGCGCAGTTTATCCGGCGGCGGGCTTTGTGCAGGAGGCGCGGGTAGCAGGCGCGCGCACGCTCGAACTCAACCTCGAACCGAGCGAAGGATCGCGCCTGTTCCACGAATCTCGCCTCGGCCCGGCGAGCGTGCTGGTGCCGCAGTGGGTCGGCGAATTGCTAGGCGGCTGAGCCGCAGGTCCGGCAGGCCGGGTCTTTGGCGATCCGGATCGTGCGCATTCCCGGCGTAAGGCCGTCGAGGATGTGCAGCTTGCTCCAACCGGGCTCGCCCAGCGAGGCTGCGCCCGCCAGCAGCACCTTGACCGCCTGCAGAGCCGCAAAGCTCCCCACCCACCCGGCCATCGCGCCGAGCATGCCGTCGTCTGCGCAGGTGTCGCAGTCTTCGGCATCGAAGGCATCTCCGACAAAGCAGCGGTAGCAGGACTCCTCCGGCAGATGCCCGGCAAAAGCCCCGACCTGCCCCTGAAAGCGGCCCACAGCCGCCGAGAGCAGCGGTATGCCCGCCGCGACACAGGCGTCTGAGACGGCAAGCCGCGTGGCGAAATTGTCGGTGCCATCGAGCACCAGATCACACCCTGCGATAAGGATCGCGGCGTTATCGGCCGTGATCCGCGCGTCCGAGACGTCCACGCTAAGCGAATCGTCGAAGTTGGCCAGCCAGCGCCGCGCCGATACCGCTTTGCCGTATCCAACATCGCGGGTGGTGAAGATTGTCTGGCGCTGGAGGTTGGAGACATCGACCGCGTCGTTGTCGACCAAAGCCAGCCGCCCGATCCCGCTCGCTGCGAGATATTGGAGGGCAGGGCTTCCGATCCCGCCCAATCCGATCACCGCAACCCGCGATCCGGCGAGCCGCACTTGCCCCGTACCGCCCACCTCGGGCAGCACGATATGGCGCGCGAAGCGCTCGAGCCGGCCAGCAGACAGGGGGGCGCAGGAGAGTGTCACGGCTTGTCCTTCTCCAAGGCTGACGGCGCGCGGCGCTCCTGCCGGAACGCGCCGATGCCGTGCCACCACAGGAAGGCGATCACCGCGCCCTTCACCGGCTGGAGCGTGACCAGCAGCAGGATGGTCGCCGCCGGCAGGATGATCGCCAGCGTTGCCCAAGCCGACATGTGGAAGGTGCCGATCATCGCGATCACCACCGGCGCGAGCAGGTGGCCGACCACGAGGATGCCGATATAGGCCGGAAAATCGTCGGCCTGCTGCAGCGACCAGTCTTGCCGGCAATGGGAGCAGCAGCCGACCGGCTTCAGCCACTTGCGGAACAGTGCCGCCTCGCCGCAGCGCGGGCACTTGCCCTTCAGGCCCCTCGCAAGGGCGGCCAGCCACCCGCCGGGCAGGTCGACACACTCGGGAGAAAGACGCTGAGAAGGCATGGAAAGGCTGTTTACAGCCTGTGCACAGCCTGTCGACAGGACTGTGGATCAGCCTGTCGAAAGACCGGTGCAAAGGTGGTGGAGATGCGGCGGAGTGATCAGCTCTCAAGCTGGCGCAGCAGGCTCCGCACATCGCCGTCCATGTCGGCATCGCGCTGGCGCAGGTCCTCGATGAGGCGCACGGCATGGATCACCGTCGAGTGATCGCGCCCGCCGAACTTGCGCCCGATTTCGGGATAGCTGCGCGGGGTGAGCACCTTGGAGAGATACATCGCCACTTGCCGCGGGCGCACGACCGCACGGGCGCGGCGCTTGGAGCTCATCTCGGAGCGGTCGATACGGTAGAACTGGCACACGGTGCGCTGGATCTCGTCGATGGTGATCCGGCGGCGGTTGGCCGAAAGGATGTCGGTGAGCTGTTCTTCCGCCAGCTGAAGCGACACCTCCTGCCCGGTCAGCTGGGCATAGGCGATCAGCTTGTTCAATCCGCCGACCAGCTCGCGCACGTTGCGGGTGATGGTGCGGGCGAGAAACTCGATTACATCCTCGGGCACGGCGAGCGGGGCAAAGCGGACCAGCTTGGAGACGAGGATCCTCTTGCGAAGCTCGATATCGGCGGGCTGGATGTCGGCAACGAGCCCCATCGAGAGGCGCGACAACAGTCGCGGCTCGACGCCGTCCAGCGCTTGCGGTGCGCGGTCGGCGGCGAACACCAGCCGCTTGCCCTCGGCGAGCAGCGCATCGATAGTGTAGAGAAGTTCCTCCTGCGCGCTCGCCTTGCCGATGATGAATTGGATGTCGTCGACCAACAGCAGGTCGAAGCTGCGCAGGCGCGCCTTGAATTCGAGCGTCTGGCTCGACTTCAGCGCTTGCACGAACTCGACCATGAACCGCTCGGCCGAGCAGTAGAAGATCCGTGCGCGCGGGTGGGCCTGCAGGTAGCTGTGGCCGATAGCGTGGAGGAGGTGGGTCTTGCCCTGTCCGGTCGCCGCCTTGAGATACAGCGGCGAGAACTGCGGCTGTTCGAGCGCCGCCATACGCTGCGCTGCGTTGCAAGCGAGGACGTTTGCCTCGCCCGTGACGAAGGCGGTGAAGGTCAGCGAGGGATCGAGGCCCACCGATGACGTGAAGGTCGCATCGCCCATCGCGCCTGCGGCCATGGCGATCGCGCTCGCGCCGTCATTGGCGGGGCGCCGGCCGTCGTCGAGGCGCAGGTCGGGCAGCTGGCGGCGGCCCGGGTGGACGATGATGTTGACCTTGCGGACTTCGGACCGGGCGATGCTCCAGGCGAGCTGCAAGCGATCGTGGAAGCGGTCTCGCACCCAGTTGGCCGAGAATTCGGTGGGCAGGTAAAGATCGAGCGTTCCGGTATCGCGGGTCATCGCGCCCAATTGGATCGGTTTGATCCATTGGCTGTGCAGCTGGTGCCCCAGATCCTTGCGCAGCCCCTGACTGATATCGGCCCAGTCGGCAGCGAGATTAACAGCTTCGGCATCTTCCATCAGATGTTCGTCGGCCTGGCGACCAGCGGCCCGCGCTTTGTCAGTCCTGTGCACAAGCTCTTCCCCAATTCCCGCTCGGCCTGCGCAACCCCGCGGTTCGCAAACGCATTTAATTCCATGTCTAAGGGCAGTGCTTTTGCTCCGCTGAATCGATGATTCAGCAATCCTCCCCCCTGGCGGTCAGATCGTAAAAGCATCCGGACTTTCCCCTCCGGGTGAGTCATGTAAAGAGCGCCGAGCGCCTTTGCGCAAGCGAGGACTTTTAAAAAAAGTGAAATATTCCTGTTGACTCAGGTGTGACCCGCAGGCTGCCGTTCATGTCTTTGATCGGCAATGGATTTCACCCTTTAGACACCGCGAATCGCGGGAAATCCTGAAGTTTTCTTAAGCCGGCACCCATGCATTTTACGCAAACTAAAAAGGCCGCGCTGGTTAAGCGCGGCCCTTTCGTTTTGTCAGACCCCTGCAAGATGCCGGTCAAACCTGGATTAAGAAGCCAGGTTCGATTCGAATCGGATCAGAGAGTCGAAACCCGGCGCGTCAGGCGCGACATCTTGCGTGCTACGGTGTTCTTGTGGAGCACGCCGCGGGCCACGCCGCGGGCCATTTCCGGCTGGGCCGCCTTGAGCGCCGTGGCGGCCGCTTGCTTGTCGCCAGCTTCGCAGGCCGCTTCGACCTTCTTGATGAAGCTGCGGATACGGCTAATGCGCGCTCCGTTGATTTCGGCACGAGCAGTGTTGCGACGGATGCGCTTCTTGGCTTGCGGCGTGTTGGCCATAATTTGTGTCTGTCTCGCGTTTGCTTCGGGCCGCTTGAAACGGCCAGGAAATTGGTGACGGTTTGCTCGAAAATGGACGAGCGGACTCATGGCCCAACCGCCGGAAAGCAGCGCGCATAGTCAGAACTGCCGCGGAGGTCAACGATTCTCCCCTACTTCTGGCAAACGGGGCAGAACCACGTGCTGCGGCCGCCTTGCGCGATGCGCTGGATCGTCCCGCCATCGTTGCGGCGGCACGGCTCGCCGCCGCGTCCGTAAACGTCGAAGGAGCTGGCGAAGTAGCCCAGCTCGCCGTCGGGCCGCGCATAGTCGCGCAAGCTTGACCCGCCGTCGCGGATCGAGGCTTCGAGCACCGCGACGATTGCGGGGACGAGCCTGGCGAGCTGCGGCCCGGTGACCTTGCCGGCCTGCTTGGTCGGCCGGATCCCTGCGCGCCACAGCGCCTCGCAGACATAGATGTTGCCCAGCCCGGCGACGATCCGTTGGTCGAGCAGCGCCAGCTTGATCGACAGCACCTTGCCGGCAAGCGCCACCTTGAGATGCGCCGGCGTCAGCTCCGGTCCCAGCGGCTCCGGGCCGAGCGCGGCGAATTGCGGCCAGACCTCGAGGCTGCCCGTCGTGACCAGATCCACCGAGCCGAAGCGCCGCGGATCGCACAGGGCAAAGCGGTGCGCCGCGGTCTCCAGCAGCAGGTGGTCGTGAGTGTCGGCGGTTTCGGGGTCGATCCGCCAGCGCCCGCTCATGCCGAGGTGGAAGATCATCGTCGCGTCGCGGTCGAGATGCATCAGCCCGTACTTGGCGCGGCGGGAGAGCGCGGTGACGGTCGCTCCGGTCATCACCTGAACCAGATCAGCCGGAAAGGGGCGGCGCAGGTTGGGGCGGTTCAGCGTTACGCGGGTGATCCGCTCGCCCTCGAGGAACTTGGCCAGCCCGCGTACCGTCGTCTCGACTTCGGGCAACTCAGGCATTGCAAACTTCGCACATAGGATGCTTTGTATCACCCTTTGCCTGAGGGGCAATTCCTTCTAGGGAACCCGGCATGAGCGAAACCACCGATGAAACCGTCTCCTTCGGCTACACCCAGGTCACCCCTCAAGAAAAGACCCGCAGGGTCGGCGAGGTCTTCTCCAGTGTCGCGCGCAAGTATGACGTGATGAACGATGCCATGTCGGGCGGAATGCACCGATTGTGGAAGGACCGCTTCGTCAAGCGCGCAAAGCCGCAGGTCGGCGAGCAGATCCTCGATATGGCGGGCGGTACCGGCGACATCGCCTTCCGTATGGCGGCCAGGGGCGCGCACATCACCGTCGCCGATATCAATCAGGATATGCTCGATGTCGGCGCCGAACGCGCGCTGGAACGCGGCTCTGGCGAGGAGGACGGCAGTGTCGTCTTCACCTGCCAGAATGCGGAGAGCGTGAGCTTCGCCAGCAGCAGCTTTGATGCCTACACCATCGCCTTCGGCATCCGCAACGTCACCCACATCGACCGCGCGCTCGCCGAAGCGCTGCGCGTGCTGCGGCCCGGCGGGCGGTTCTTCTGTCTCGAGTTCTCGACCGTCGAGTGGTCTGGGCTGAAAGAGGCTTACGACATTTATTCCGAGCATCTGCTGCCGCGCATGGGCCAGATCATCGCAGGCGACGCGGAGTCCTATCGCTACCTCGCCGAATCGATCCGCAAGTTCCCGCCGATGCCGGCCTTCGAGCAGATGATCCGCGCCGCAGGCTTCGCCAACACCAAGGTCGAGCCGATCATGGGCGGGCTGGTGGCGATCCACTCGGGGTGGAAGATCTGAATCAGTGACCTCTTCTGTCGTCCACTTTTCCCGCCTTTTCCGTTGGGGCATCACACTCGCCCGCCGCCGCGCGCTGGTGGGGATCGAGAACGACCCCAACGCGCCTACCGCCTTGCGCCGCCTTGTCCGGCTGGTGCGGCTGGCGACGCTGACCGGCAAGCGCGGCAAGCCCGATTATGCGGGCGCGTTCCGCGCGATCGGCCCTGCCGCGATCAAGCTGGGGCAGTCGCTCGCCACCCGCCCCGATCTGGTGGGAGATGAAGCGGCCAACAACCTCCTGTCGCTTCAGGACAGCCTGCCGCCGGTGCCGTTCGCGCAGATCCGCGCGGCGATCGAAGCGAGCTTTGGCCAACCGCTCGACAAGCTCTATGCCGAGATCGATCCCGAGCCGGTCGGCGCGGCCTCGATTGCGCAGGTCCACAAGGCGGTGACGACCGATGGCCGCCATGTCGCGATCAAGGTACTGCGCCCCGGCATCCGCGAGAAGTTCGCGCGCGACATCCAGACCTATGAATGGGCCGCGGCGCATATCGAGGCGATGGGCGGGGAGGCGAGCCGCCTGCGCCCGCGTCTCACTATCGCCAACTTCAAGCGCTGGACCAATTCCGAGCTCGACCTGCGGCGCGAGGCGGCTTCGGCGAGCGAGCTTGCCGAGCAGATGGCGGGCGTCCCCGGCTATCGCATCCCCGGCATCGATTGGGACCGCACTAACGGGCGGGTGATGACGATCGAGTGGATCGACGGCATCAAGATCAGCCGCGTCGACGAGCTGCGGGCGCGCGGGCACGACCTTGCGGCGATCTCTGACAAGCTGGTGATCAGCTTCCTCACCCAGGCGATCAGCGCAGGGTTCTTCCATGCCGACATGCATCAGGGCAACCTGTTTGTGGAGGACAACGGCACCATTGTCGCGATCGATTTCGGGATCATGGGCCGGATCGACCGGCGCGCGCGGCAATGGCTCGCCGAGATCCTCTACGGGCTGACGACGGGCAACTACCAGCGCGTCGCCGAGATCCATTTCGAGGCGCAATACGTGCCCTCGTACCACTCGGTCGGCGAGTTTGCGACCGCGCTGCGGGCGGTGGGCGAGCCGATGCGCGGCAAGCCGGTGAAGGAGCTTTCTGTCGGCCAGATGCTCGACGGGCTGTTCGCCATCACCCGCGATTTCGACATGCAGACCCAGCCGCACCTGCTGTTGCTGCAAAAGACGATGGTGATGGTCGAGGGCATCGCCACCCAGCTCAATCCCGACATCAATATGTGGGATACCGCAGCGCCGTATGTGCGCGAGTGGATCCGCGACGAGCTTGGGCCGGAGGCGGCGCTCGCCGAGCGGATCAAGCAGGATACCGAGACGCTGTTTCGCCTGCCCGGCCTGATCCGCCGGGTCGAGGAGATGTTCCCGCCCAAGGGCGGCGCACCCGAAGCCCCGCCGCTCCCCCGCATTCCGCTGATCATCGAGCGGCGCGAGGGGCCGAGCCGGATGGGCTATCTCGTCGCGCTGCTGGTGGGGGCGGGCGCGGTGTGGGGCGCGATGGCGGCCGGCTGGATCGGATGACGGCGACGTCGGGCCAGTGCCCGGCGGGCGCAACGCTGCTTGGCCGATGGGAGGCGCTCGGCCGGCCGCTGCCGCGGCTGCCGCGCTGGGCTGCTGCACTGGTGCTGGCTGTGCTTGCCGCAGCGATGGCGTGGGGTGCGGTCGCCACGGCGCCAGTCGAACACGCCGAGCGAGCCACCAACCCGGTCACCGCAACCACCGCCGGCAAGCCAGCCAAGGGCAAGGGCGACCTCGCGCTCTACAGCCGCATTGCCGAGCGCGTGGCGGGCGGCGAGGCCTATTACCCGGCCGCGATGGACGAACAGCGGCATAGCAATTACCCGACCAAGCCCTTTGTCGCGGTGCGCCAGCCGACGCTCGCCTGGCTGCAATGGCTGATCGGAGTGGGCGGTGTGCGCTATTTCGAGATGGGGCTGGTCGCCGCTTGTATCGCGGCGCTCCAGATGCGCCTCGCCTCGCTGGTGTCGATGCCCGAGCGGCTCGGCGCAATGTTTCTGCTGGTGCTCGGAGGCGCAGCGGTGCTGGTGCCGCTCGGCGGGCTGATCCATGAACTGTGGGCCGGGCTATGCCTGACGCTCGCGCTGCTCATCTACCGCGAGGATCGCTGGTGGCCCGCACTGATCGCCGCCGCGTTGGCGCTGGCAGTGCGCGAGCTGTCGCTGCCCTTCGTGCTGTTGTGGCTGGCCTTCGCGGTTCTCGGGCGGCGCTGGCGCGAGTCTGCGGGTGTGGCCGCGCTGATCGCCGTTTTCGCGGTAAGCATGTGGCTGCACTACCTCGCGGTCGAAGCCGGGCGCCTGCCGGGCGATCCTGTCTCGCAAGGGTGGGACGCGATGGCGGGCTACGGCCTGCCGCTGATGGCGCTGCGGCGGCTGACCGGGCTTGCCTATCTGCCGGTCAGCATCGCCGCCCCGCTCGCGATCCTGCCGCTGATCGGCTGGATTGGCGTCGGCGGACGGTTCGGGTTGTTCGCGCTACTGTGGTTCGCGGGGCTGTTCAGCATGATCGCGCTGTTCGCGCGGCCGGAGAACTTCTACTGGGTGCAGCTTGCCCTTCCGGCCTACGGAATTGGCTTTGCCTTCGCCCCGCGCGCGTTATTTGAACTGTGGCGCGGCGTCGCAAGGCAAACTTAACCAAACTTTGCGAAGGCTGTGGCTTGCATTATGTCTGACACTCCGGAGCGAGGCGCGAGAGGCGATAGCAAAATGAGCGTTGAGGAGGCGGCCGTGGGCGCGGCAGAGGGCAGGGGCCCACGCATCCTGCTGGTCGTGGGCGGCGGTATTGCCGCCTACAAGGCCTGCGAACTCGTGCGCCTGATCCGCAAGGGTGGGGGCGAGGTAACGTGCGTGCTCACCAAGGGCGGGCAGCAGTTCGTTACCCCGATGTCGCTCGCCGCGTTGAGCGAGAATCAGGTCTACACCAATCTCTTCGACCTCAAGAACGAGGCGGAGATGGGCCATATCCAGCTGAGCCGCGAGGCCGATCTGGTGGTGGTCTGCCCGGCGACCGCGGATCTGCTCGCCAAGATGGCGACCGGGATCGCCGACGATCTTGCGACGACGCTGATTCTCGCCACCGACAAGCCGGTGATGGCCGTCCCGGCGATGAATGTGCGGATGTGGGAGCACGCGGCGACGCAGCGCAACATCGGGCTGCTCAAGGCTGCGGGTGTCACTTTGCTCGATCCCGACAAGGGCCCGATGGCCTGCGGCGAGTTCGGCTATGGCCGCCTGCCCGAGCCCGAGGCGATCTGGCGCTCCATCGCTTTGTTTCTCGGGCTGGAGCTGGCCGAGCCGCAGACGCTCCTCACCGCTCCCCTGGCGAAGCTTGCCGCGCCTTCGCCCATCCCAGCCGAGGCGCTCGAGCCCGAGGAAGAGGACGACAGCGCCGCCGCTGCGCCCGAGGGCGGTTTCAGCGGCTTCTTCTCGCGGATTATCCCGCGCTCTACCGCCAAGCGCACCCACGCGGAAATCGAGGCCGAATACGAGGACCTGCCCGAGCCCGGCGAGGATGACCTCGCCCTGCCCGAGCCCTGCGAGGATGACCTCGCCCTGCCCGAGGAGGTGCCCGCGCCCGAGTTTGCGCCCGACTTCGGTGGGCCATTGCTCGCCAAAAAGGGCGCCGCCGCCGCCGCTCCGCCGAACGATCTAGCCGCGATCAACCACGTCATCGACCCGCGCAAGGCCGCGCCCGAGCAGTTCGCGCCCGCCGTGCCGGATGAAATCGAGGCTGACCTTGGCGAAGTTACCGAAGGCGCGGACTTCGGCGTCGCAGCGGCTCACCGCCCGCTTGCCGGACGCCACGTGCTGGTCACCGCCGGACCGACATGGGAGGCGATCGACCCGGTGCGCTACATCGCCAACCGGTCGAGCGGGAAGCAGGGCTTCGCCATTGCGGCCGCTGCCGCAGCATTGGGCGCGCAGGTGACGCTGGTGGCGGGGCCGGTGGCGCTCAAGACCCCGGCGGGCGTGCGCCGAATCGATGTCGAGAGCGCGAACGACATGGCCGAGGCCGTACGCCGCGCGCTTCCCGCCGATGTGGCGGTGATGGTCGCCGCAGTCGCCGACTGGCGGCCCAAGGAATATCGGCATGAGAAGATCAAGAAACGCGGTTCTGCACCGCCGGCGCTGATGCTGACTGAGAACCCCGATATCCTCAGCAACGTCGCGGCCGCCCCGCGCCGGCCCGAACTGGTGATCGGCTTTGCCGCCGAAACCGAGAACATGCTCGAACACGCCAAGGCCAAGCGCAAGCGCAAGGGTGCCGACTGGATCGTCGCCAACGACGTATCGGGCGATGTGATGGGAGGCGACCGCAACCGCGTCACCATCATCGACGGCCGCGGCATCGAGGTGCTCGACGACATGCCCAAGGCGGCGGTCGCGATGGCGCTGGTCGAGCGGATCGCAGCGACCTTACACGCGGAAGCTGCGGAATGACCCGCGCTCTGGTAGCCGGAAGCGAAGCTGGCCGGGACGGCCGACGCGGTAGCGCACAATGAGCGTCCCGGTTCAGGTGAAGCGTCTCGCCCACGGCACGGGCCTCGCGCTGCCCGTCTATGCCACCAGTGGCGCGGCCGGGATGGACGTGGTGAGCGCCGAGGACGTGACCATCGCGCCGGGCGCGCGCCATGCGGTCGCGACCGGCCTCGCGCTGGCGATCCCGCATGGCTACGAGATCCAGGTACGCCCGCGCTCGGGCCTCGCGCTGAAACACGGCATCACTGTCCCCAACACCCCGGGCACGATCGACAGCGACTATCGCGGCGAGCTGAAGGTGATCCTCATCAACCTCGGCGACGATCTGTTCGCAATTCAGCGCGGCGACCGCGTCGCCCAATTGGTGCTTGCGCCCGTAGTGCAGGCGGCGTGGGACGAGGTGGCGGAACTTGATGCGACGACACGCGGCGAGGGCGGCTTCGGCTCCACCGGGGGCCACGCGAAGCTTTGACGTGGCTCACGCGGATCGCAGACAACAAAAAAGGCGGCACCGATCCCCTGGCGCCGCCTTCTTGTTCCCGTCCAAGGGACTATTGGCATAAGCCCTACACCATCATTTTGCAGGGCGCACGGTCTTTTCGTCATCGCGGATCGTGATGCGCAGCGTCTCCCCCGAATTGCCGGGGAAGTCGGTGAAGATCGCGTCCACGAGGTTGGGCACGATCGACGGCAGGCGGTTGGTGCGCGACACGGCTTCGGCCTTGCCTTCAAACAGGCGCTGGCTATCGGCGCGGCGGTCGATCTTCACGTCGATCGCGCTGGTGTAGATGGTGTAGCTGCGCACGTTCGGCCCGCCGAAGAAGGGATCGTTGAAGCCGAAGCCTCCAAATCCGCCGCCGAAGCCTCCAAATCCACCGCCGAAGCCTCCAAATCCGCCGCCCCTGCCTCCAAATCCGCCGCCCAATGGGCCCCACGGCCCGAAGCCGCCACCTAGGCCACCCCCGCCGAAGTCGGTGCGCACCCGCTCACGCCCGTTATCGACGCGGTAATCGAAGCGCACCAGCAGGTCGGCGCTCTCGGGCGAAGCGGCGCGGGCATAGCCGAGTTGCTGCAGCTCGGCAGCGACTTTGTCGGCATAGGCGGCAAACTCAAGCCCGCCGGCCAGCCTCGGGTCCTCCGCGACCACCGCAAAGGTCTGGCCTTGCGGCGCAAGCAGCGGGACGGCGAAGCGCGATACATCCGCCTTGAACGGCGTAGGAGCGCAAGCACCCAGCCCGAGCGCGATGGCTGCGGGCAAGGCAAGGCGAGCGATAGATTTCATGGTCAACATACTACGCAGCATGGCACAACCTCTGTCTGATGGCGATTGCAATGATAGCAACGGCCCTAGTTCGATATCATATTACATGCCAATGAACGGAAGTTGAATATCGGCGTGCGCGCGCTTCGGTTCGTCGCAAGCAAATCGAAAAGTCAGTGCCGCACCAGCCCGAGCGCGCGGTAAGCAGAATCGAGGGTCGGCGTTCCGCGCTCGCGCGCCTTGGCCGCCCCGCGCGCGAGGATCGCGTCGAGCGCCTCGGTGTCGTCCTTAAGAGCCACGAAACGGTCGCGAATCGGCCCGAGCTTGGCCACCAGCAGATCGGCGAGGGCGGGCTTGAAGCCGCCGAAGCCCTGCCCGCCATATTCGCCGAGCACCTGCGCGACCGACTGGCCCGCCAGCGCGGCGTAGATGCCGACAAGATTGCGCGCCTCGGGCCGCTCGGAGAGACCCGCTTCCTCCGACGGCAGCGGTTCCGGGTCGGTCTTGGCCTTCTTCACCTTCTGCGTCATCGTGTCGGCATCGTCGGAAAGGTTGATGCGGCTCATGTCGGACGGGTCCGACTTGGACATCTTCACCCCCCCGTCGCGCAGCGACATGATCCGCGCAGCCTCGGCCGGTATGATCGGATCTGGCAGCGTGAAGATCGGCGAATCTTCGGTACCGAAGTCGTTGTTGAACTTCTGCGCGATGTCGCGGGCAAGCTCGAGGTGCTGCTTCTGGTCCTCGCCCACCGGCACGTGGGTCGCCTGATACAGTAGCACATCGGCGGCCTGCAGCACCGGATAAGTGAACAGCGCGACCGACTGCCCCTCGCGGTTCTTGCCGGCCTTGTCCTTCCACTGGGTCATGCGGTTCAGCCAGCCCATGCGGGCCGTGCCACTGAGGAGCCATTGCAGCTCGGGGTGCTGCGGCACCTGCGCCTGGTTGAACAGAATCGTCTTGTCGGGGTCGAGCCCGCAGGCGACCAGCGTGGCCACCAGCTCGAGCGTCGAGGCGCGCAGCTCAGCGGGGTTGTGAGGCATCGAGATCGCGTGGAGATCGGCAATGAAGATCAGGCATTCGCCGCCTGACGCATGGGCATCGTCCTGCAACTTCACGTAATTGCGGATTGCGCCCAGATAATTGCCCAAGTGGGGCTTGCCGGTCGGCTGAATGCCGGAAACCACGCGCATGCTATTCAACCTCCAGAATTTCGTCATCCGTCTTGGTGCGGGCCGGACGCCGCCGCCGTAGCTGGCCGATGAGGTCCTTGTCGAGGGCGCCGACCATCAAGGCCGTGCCGAAGAACACCGCGCCGCCTCCCGCGACCAGCGCGACCAGCGACCATAGCCGCTCGATAAGGGTGCCGCCGTAGCGCATTTCCATCAGCGGCATCAGATACCACAGCGCGGCGGTCATCGCGGCGGTGGCGATCAGCTGGCGGGCCACCCTGCTGACGAGCTTGGGTGTCAAGTGGAACCAGCTCCTGCGATGCAGGATCACATAGAGCAAAAGGCAGTTGAGGCTCGCCGAAGCGGCGGTCGCGCCGGCGAGGCCGACGATGCCGTAACGCTCGACGACGTAGAGATTCACCGCGACATTGAAGATCAGCGAAGCGAGCGCGGTCCACACCGGGGTGCGGGTGTCCTCGCGCGCGAAGAAGCCGGGGTTCAGCACCTTGACGATGACATAGGCGGGCAGGCCCGCGACCAGCGCGACCACGATCTGCGCCATCAGCGCGCCGTCGGCGGCGGTGAACTTGCCGCCCACAAAGAAGGCGGTGCAGAACGCCGGGGCGCAGACCGCCAGCGCGGCGGCGGCGGGGAGGGTAAGCAGCGTCGCGATCTCGAAGGCGTTGCCTTGCAATCGCTGCGCCTCGGCCGCCTCGCCGGTATGGATGTGGCGGCTCAGCATCGGCAGGATCGCCGTGCCGAGCGCGATGCCGACGATCCCCAGCGGCATCTGGTTCAAACGGTCGGCGAGCTTGAGCAGCGTCAAGGAGCCCTGCGGCAGCGAGGTCGCAAAGAAAGTGTCGACTAGTTGGCTGATCTGGTAAATCCCTGCCCCGAAGGTTGCGGGCAGGATCAGCATCCCGAGCTTCCTCACCTCGGGGGTGAGGCGCGGGGCCGTTACCTTGAGGCGCACGCCCGCGCGACGGGTCTCCCACGCCATGTAGGCAAGCTGCACCACTCCGGAGAGCGCGACCGCGGTGGCCAGCGCATAGACTACCAGCACGTCGTTGTTGCTGCTCCCGCGCCAGTGGTTACCGATCAGGATGCCCGAGATCAGGCAGATATTGAGCAGGATCGGCGCCGCCGCGCCGGGGCCGAACCGCGAGCGGGCGTTGAGCAGCCCCGACAGCATCGCCACAAGGCTGACGAGGCCGAGATAGGGGAAGGTGAGGCGGCTGAGGAACACCGACAATTCGAACTTTCCCGGTACCGTTGCAAACTCGCGCGCCAGCAGCCACACGATCCCCGGCATGACGATCATGCACAGCGCGGTAAAACCGAGCAGCACCCAGACAAACACGCTGAGCACGTCGCCGGCGAAGCGCTGCGCGGCTTCCTCGGAGCCGGGCTCGCCGTCACTTCCATGGAGCGCGCGGCTATAGAGCGGCACGAAGGCGACGCTGAAGGCGCCTTCCGCGAACAGGCGGCGGAAGGTGTTGGGCAGGGTGAAGGCAAGCTGAAAGGCGTCCGCCGCCAGTCCCGCGCCCAGGATGCGCGCGAGCAGGATGTCGCGGGCGAACCCGAACACCCGGCTCACCGCGGTCAATCCGCCGATCGTCCCGACGTTTCTGAGAAGGCTCACGCGTGCTGCTCTCGCTCCGGGCGCGTGCCGATCAGGCGTTACCCGTGACCGGCTTGATCGGCTCGCCGCCGGCGGCTTCCTCGGTACGGCGTGTGGCGAGCTGCTGCGCGTAGAGCCCGCCAAAGTCGACCGGATCGACCATCAGCGGCGGGAAGCCTGCATCGCGCACGGCATCGGCGACGACGCGGCGAGCGAACGGGAACAGCAGGCGGGGCGCTTCGGCGTAGAGGAAGGCGTGGGCCTGGTCCTCGGGCACGTTGCGCATGCCAACGAGGCCGCAATAGTCGAGGTCGACCATATACATTGTGCCGCGCTGCGAGGCGGCGGTGAGGGTCAGCTTGAGCGTCACTTCGTGCACGTCGTTGCCGATCGGTTCGGCCGCAATGTTGAACTGCACGTCGATTTGCGGCGGCTCGGGCCACTGGTAGACGTCGGGCGCGCTCGGGTTCTCGACCGAAAGATCCTTGACGTATTGGGTGATGATCCCGACCGCCGGAAGCGTGTCGACGCCGTTGGGCTTAGCGTCGCCATTGGTGCCGGT
>JBBRUU010000023.1:0-25012 GCA_038247515.1 Sphingomonadales bacterium | reverse complement strand
CCTGGGCAAGGTGCCCACGAGCGAGCGGCGCCCCGCCGCCGCGCCGGGGGGGGGGGTGCACGCGCGGGGGGGCAAAAATGGGGTGGCCCCGGCACTCGGGCTGGACACCCGGCCCGCGGCTGTGGCTTCGCTATGGGCTAAGCATCACACAATGTCCGAGGCGGACGCCTCAGGCGATGAACGTGTTGAACGCAAAGCCGCTGAAAGCAACGGCGAGCAGCAGGGCGAAAGCCTTTTCGCTAAGCATGAGCATGGTTTGTTTCCCTGTTTTGTTGTGGTTAGGAGCCCGGGCGATCCAAGCGTGGGGGGAGAGAATCGCACGGACGGAAGCATGATATACAAAGCCGCGCGTAATTTTCAATCTCTCACAAGATTAAAAAGAACGCATCACAGCAATCGAAATCAGCAATCACCGGCTGGCGCTGAGCGGGCAGGTGCGCGGGAAGCGGCTCGAGACGCGACCACCAGTTCAGGGGGGAAGTAGGTGGCCGCGTCTCTTTCGCTGCGCGTCCAGCCGTTGGCCGGACAATGACGGGGCAGGAGCGCCAAGCTGGGGGGGAAGCTGGCGGCTCCTGCCGGGTCGGCAGGCAGACTACGGGGCCGTTTTCGGACGCCCGTGCCTGGCGATGGTCCTTGCGGAACAAGCCGGGATGAAGAGAGGGGCCCGGCTGCCATCACACAACGATCTAGGTGGTAATCTGCCGCCTGCACTTCAAATGAGAAAACACTAAGGTTAATTGCAATTCTTACAACAAACCAACCTGCCTCGACTTGCGAAACGGCCGCCGGATCGCTCCGACGGCCGTTGGCATTCAATGGCTTGCGCCGCGCTCAGTTAGCGGCGACGGTCCCGCCGCTGCGTACTTCGAGCGCTGCGACGCGCTCGACTTCAGCGAGCGCCGCGGCGCGTGCTTCGGTCACGCACTTGCTGTCCACCGCGTTGCGGCTTGGGGTATAGCGCGCGGCGGTCTCGACCGCGCAGGCCTTGCGCAGTTGGGTGTTGATGCGCGCTTCGATCGCGACGCGGCCTTCCTTGGTGGTCACGTCGACGTCGCCATAGGCGATGCGGACAGTCACGACTTCTTCAGCCGCCACGGCGGGAGCGGCAACGGCGGCGAGGGCGATGAGTGGTAGAATGAAACGCATGGGTCGGATACTCCGGAATGATGAGAGGGTGACTGGGATCGATGCCGTTGACCGGCATTCAGTTGCTGATCGAAACCATAGTGCAGTGCACAAGAGTATTGTGCAAATGCGAATAGCGGGAAATTCGTTCCAAACTTTGCAACGGCCCTCCGCCGAAGATCCGGAAACCACATGAAATTGCTACGGTATTTTTTTGCTGCATTGCAAAAGAGTGCATGGCGACAAGCCGACGCTGGACAGCGCATGGCGCGCTCCGTAATTCGCGGCCATGAGCGCGCATATTCCTGCGCCCCTTGGGGCCGTTTCCGCCGTTTCCGATTGCATCCTGATCGTCGATTTCGGCTCTCAGGTGACCCAGTTGATCGCCCGCCGGGTGCGCGAAGCGGGGGTCTATTCCGAGATCGCGCCCTTTACCCAAGCCGAGGCGGCCTTCGCCCGGCTCAAGCCCAAAGGCATTATTCTCTCGGGCTCGCCCGCCAGCGTCCCCGAGGACGGCAGTCCGCGCGCGCCGCAGGCATTGTTCGAGGCCGGCGTGCCGATCCTTGGCATCTGTTACGGCCAGCAGGTAATGACGCATCAGCTCGGCGGCGAGGTCCGTCCCGGCCATGAAACGGGTGCCGAGGGGTATAGGGGCGGCGAGTTCGGCCGCGCCTTCCTCACCGTCACCGCCGAATGTGCGTTGTTCGACGGGATGTGGGAGGTTGGCGAGCGGCACCAGGTGTGGATGAGCCACGGCGACAAGGTCACAGCCTTCGCGCCCGGCTTCGAGATCGTCGCCACCTCCGACGGCGCGCCTTTCGCGGTAATAGCCGACGAGAGCCGCAAGTTCTACGGCACGCAGTTCCACCCCGAGGTGGTCCACACCCCCGACGGCGGCAAGCTGATCGCCAATTTCGTGCGCCATGTCTGCGGGCTGGCGGGCGATTGGACGATGGCCGAGTTCCGCCAGACCAAGATCGCCGAGATCCGCGCGCAGGTCGGCGACAAGCGGGTCATCTGCGGCCTTTCGGGGGGGGTGGATTCGGCGGTTGCAGCGGTGCTAATCCACGAAGCGATCGGAGACCAACTGACCTGCGTCTTCGTCGATCACGGGCTGATGCGGCTGGGCGAGGCCGAGCAGGTCGTCACCCTGTTCCGCGACCACTACAATATCCCGCTCGTCCACGTGGATGCCGAGGAGCTGTTTCTCGGTGGGCTCGCTGGCCTCACCGACCCCGAGGCCAAACGCAAGTTCATCGGCAAGACCTTCATTGATGTCTTCGACGAGGAAGCGCGCAAGATCGGCGGGGCGGACTTCCTCGCGCAGGGGACACTCTATCCCGACGTGATCGAGTCGGTCTCTTTCACCGGCGGGCCGAGCGTCACGATCAAGAGCCACCACAATGTCGGCGGCCTGCCCGAACGCATGAACATGGCGCTGGTCGAGCCCCTGCGCGAACTCTTCAAGGACGAGGTCCGCGAACTTGGCCGCGAGTTGGGCCTGCCGCAGGTCTTTGTCGGCCGTCATCCCTTCCCCGGCCCCGGCCTCGCGATCCGCATCCCCGGCGAAGTCACCAAGGAACGCTGCGACATCCTCAGAAAGGCCGACGCGGTCTACCTCGAGGAGATCCGCAATGCCGGGCTTTACGACGCAATCTGGCAGGCTTTCGCGGTGCTGCTGCCGGTCAAGACAGTGGGCGTGATGGGCGACGGACGCACCTACGACAACGTCTGCGCGCTGCGCGCCGTGACCTCGACCGACGGGATGACGGCCGACGTCTATCCGTATGACGCCGCCTTCCTGACCCGCGTGGCGACCCGCATCGTCAACGAGGTGCGCGGCATCAACCGGGTGGTCTACGACTATACCAGCAAGCCGCCGGGGACGATCGAGTGGGAGTGAGGCCGGTGCAAGGGAGAGGCAGGCGATCGCATCCCGTTGCGAACTGCGCGGATCGCCCTCTTCCGCCTGCACAGCAAATCGCATATCGCTGCTGACCGCGTTAATTGGACAAGAGGCTGCAGAAACGTGATGCCGAAGCTTCGCCTGTTTGCACTTCCAGCCGCCCTCGCGCTCGGCCTCGCTGCCTGTGCGCAGCAGGCCCCCGACAAGCCGACCGATGCCGCGCCCGCGCCCGCGCCGCTCACCGAGGGGGACTGGACGCTCGATGCGGCGGGGTCGCGGCTCACCTATGTCTCGATCAAGGCGGGCGAAGTGGCCGAGACCAACCGCTTCCCGCGTCTGTCGGGCAGCGTCGCGCCCGACGGCACGGCGAGCCTCGAGATCGATCTCGCCTCGGTCGACACCGGGGCGGAACTGCGCGACGAGCGGATGCGCGACATCTTCTTCGAAGTTGCAGACAACCCCAAGGCGGCGGTGACAGCGAAGCTCGACCCGGCGGCCTTCGCGGGGCTGGCGGTGGGCCAGTCGCGGGTCCGTCCGCTCAAGGCGAGCGTGTCGATCAAGAGCGTCACCAGCGATGTCGAGGCCGAGGTACTCGTCACCCGCGTTGCCGAAAACCGGGTGACCGTGGTGCCGACCGCGCCGATAATCATCTCGACCGACATGTTCGGCCTGACCGACGAGTTGGGCGAGTTGCGCGCGTTGGCGCAGCTGCCCTCGATCACGCCAGCGGTGCCAGTGACCTTCATGCTCGCCTTCAAGCGCGACTGAGACGCCAATTTTACCGCGTATGACGCTACGGCGCACGCGGCCGGGCTGCCGCCTCGTCAAAAGCGGACTTGAAAGCTCTGCGCAACTCGTCTTGTCTCCCGCGTAAACATGCATAAACGGGAGGATACGCCATGAAAACCGCCATCACCGAAATGTTCGGCATCGAGCACCCGATCATTCAGGGGGGGATGCACTATGTCGGGTTCGCCGAGATGGCAGCCGCGGTCTCCAACGCGGGCGGGCTCGGGATCATCACCGGGCTGACGCTGGGTACTCCAGAAAAGCTCGCGAATGAAATTGCGCGCTGCAAGGACATGACCGACAAGCCCTTCGGCGTGAACCTCACGATCCTGCCGACCCTGACCCCGCCCGACTATCCTGGCCTGCTCAAGGCGGTGATCGAGGGCGGCGTAAAGGTGGTAGAGACCGCCGGGCGCAACCCGGTCGACCTGCTCCCGCCGCTCAAGGAAGCCGGAATCAAGGTGATCCACAAGTGCACAAGCGTGCGCCACTCGCTGAAGGCTCAGGACATCGGCTGCGACGCGGTGAGCGTCGACGGGTTCGAATGCGGCGGGCACCCTGGCGAGGACGACGTGCCCAACTTCATCCTGCTCCCCCGCGCGGCAGACGAGCTCGACATTCCCTTCGTCTCAAGCGGCGGTATGGCCGATGGGCGCAGCCTCGTCGCCTCGATCGCGATGGGCGCTGCGGGCATGAACATGGGCACCCGCTTCATCGCCACCAAGGAAGCCCCGGTGCACGAGAACGTGAAGCAGGCGATTCTTGCCGCGTCCGAACTCGACACGCGTCTCGTCATGCGCTCGCTCAGGAACACGGAACGCGTGCTCAACAATGTCGCGGTCGAGCGCCTGATCCTCAAGGAGAAGGAACTGGGCGACGCGCTCACCATCCAAGACATCCTGCCCGAGGTCGCCGGGGTCTACCCCAAGATCATGATGGAAGGCACGATGGACGCAGGCGCCTGGAGCTGCGGCATGGTCGCCGGACTGATCCACGACATCCCGACCTGCAAGGAACTGATCGACCGCATCATGCTGCAGGCTGAAGAGATCATCGCCCGGATGCAGGCGATGGCCCGCGCCTGACCCGCCAGATCTTTCCGAATTGTGACAGTCTTGTGGCCAAAACCTAAGACAAATCACTAGGTATTTCTCCGCATTTCCACCGCTGCTGCACTGCGGCAACATAGCGCATGCCGTGTAGATCGAGGAGGGGGGTCGGCACAGGCATGTGTGACTGCGTGCTTCCGGAAGGCGGGTTAGCTCTCCGAATCGGTTCTTGGGCGGGGAGGTTTGCTATGAATTACTTGGGAAGCCCAGCCGTGCTGGGCGGCGTCATTACAGGTTTGATGCTCTGGGCCTGGGCGCTTGGCCGATGGCAGGGCGGTTTTGCGGCAGCCCCGGCCGGCGCATCCGGCGTGGACTCGCTTTTGCGCGAACCCCGTGCATCCGTCGGCGCTGCGCCCGATGCTGTTCGCCAACGCCAGCAGGCCGCGCGCAACGATCGCCGTGTGCCGATCGAGGCTGGCGCTTGGCTTGGGCAAATTCATGCAGACGTTAGCGCCTATCGCCGGGCGGCGCAGGTGCTCTTGCACCTCGAGGCGGACGAAATGGTGCTCGGCTGGTCAACCGTCGGCGGCGAAAGCGCGATGCGTCGCTATCTCGGGAACAGCGGGAAGCCGACTTTCCCTGTGGCCAGCTTGGTCAACGCGCCATGTGCTTGCCGCGCCTGCACCGTTGAAACGCCCGACCTCGCAATCCGGCTCGATCAGCCCTCGGCGGTAGCCTGGGCCTTCGCTCGGACGTAAGGGACGAAGTCATCGAAGAACACTGCGCCGGTGAAGATCCCGGTGAAGCGGTCGATTGTCGTCATCGTGTCGAGCCTGCACAGCTGCGATGCAGAGAAGCGGTTGGTGACCAGCGTGTCCGCTTCGTCGATCCGCTCGGGCTCCTGGGTGCGCTGGACGTAAATCGTGCTGCCCGACCCGTAAACATAGGCCGTGCCGTCGATGATCTGCATCCGGTCGCGCGGCAGCGAGCGGATGCACGACATTGGCTGACCCGGCACGCGGCCTTCAAGCAGCTTGGCGAGTCTTTCCTCGCCCTTCGTTTTTGTGGTCGAACCCTCGCCCTTGGCTTCGACGTCGCCCTGCTCCTGCGCGATCGCGGGCAGGGCCGCGGTCAGCGCGAGCGCGGCTGCGCCGGCGCCGATCAAGGCACGGATAAAAACAGAGACTCTAGTCATGATGCGCTCTCCTTGCAAATTCTCGTCACCCCCATGCCCCGCTCTCGCTGAACATTCGCTGAGCGGCGGCGTCAGCTGCGCGAGACGCTCGCCCCCGATGCAACATCGGGAAGCGCAGCCTGCTCGGCACCGTCAGCCCGGCCGCCGCGCAACACAAAGCGTCGGTCGCAATAGCCGCAATCGACATAGCCATGCTCGTCAATTTCGAGAAACACGCGCGGATGGCCGAGCGCGGCCGGGCGATATCCCGCGCCGCCGCGGATGCCGCTTGCCCCGTCGCACGAGACGCGGCGGCTATCGACCAGCAGGACTTCAGGAGGGGGAATGCTCATGTCCCTGTCGATACAGGCCTAGCCCGGCGAGTTCAATTGCCTTTGCGGTAAGCCTTGCCTAGGCGTTCCTAATGCCTGCTGAACCCGCCATCCGCATCGACAACCTCGTCAAACGCTACGCTCCCGCCAAGGGCGCGAAAGGCATCATGACCGAGGGTAAGCTCGCGCTCGGCGGTGTCAGCTTCGATGTGCCCGAGGGCTCGATCTTCGGCCTGCTTGGCCCCAACGGCGCGGGCAAGTCGACGCTGATCAATATCCTTGCCGGGCTGGTCAACAAGACCTCAGGCTCGGCGGAGATCTGGGGCTTCGACATCGACCGCGACCGCCGCAACGCCAGTCGCTCAATCGGCATCGTGCCGCAGGAGATCGTCTTCGATCCGTTCTTCACCCCCTTCGAGGTGCTCGAGAATCAGGCCGGCTTCTACGGCATCACCGCCGCCCTGCGCCGCAGCGAGGCGCTGCTCGAGGCGGTGCGCCTTGCCGACAAGCGCGATGCCTATGCGCGCACGCTGTCGGGTGGGATGAAGCGGCGGCTGCTGGTGGCAAAAGCGATGGTCCACTCCCCGCCGATACTCGTGCTCGACGAGCCGACCGCCGGGGTCGATGTCGATCTGAGGCGCCAGCTCTGGGAGCTGGTCAGCCAACTCAACCGCGAGGGCGTGACGGTGGTGCTCACCACCCACTACCTCGAGGAAGCCGAGCAGCTGTGCGATCGGATCGCGATCATCAATCACGGGAGATTGATCACCAACAAGCCGACCCGCGAGCTGGTCGAGATGGCGCGCGAGAAGATCGTTGCGGTGACGGCGGCCGAGGATCTCGCCGCCGCTCCGTCGCACGAAGCCTTCGGCAAAGTCGAATGGGACGGCTTGCGCGCGGTCGAGGTGACCTATGACAAGGATCGCCTGAGCGCCGGGCAGGTGCTGGGCATCCTGCAGCAGCAGGGCATCGCAATCGCCGATGTGACAACGCGCGAGGCCGATCTCGAGGATGTCTTCGTCCAGCTGACCGCCGCTGACCCCGAACCGGTAGCCTGATCAGCGCGACGCGCTACCCGGACCATCGTCCCCGTGTCTGCGCCATTTGTGGCGGGCAACCCGCTTGATCGGTTTCCCGCAATGTCGGCACGCGGCAACATAGCTCGATCCGTCCCAATCGGCGCGTCGTCCGAGGGGGGCATGACGGTTTAGCAAGCAAGCGATTTTCGCGAGCGCCGACGTTACGGGGGCACGCTCCCGCCAAATCAGACTGAGCATACAGGTGCGACCCTCCCAGTATCGAGGCCCATCAACTCAAATGGAACAAGATGAATCGTTCAATATCACCATGTTGCCTGTCTTGCTAGGGCAAAATCCCCAGCCCTTTTGGCAGCCGACAGCAGCAGCAGCAGCACCGCACTTGCAGGGCTGCCAATTGCGCGCCATGGTTCGGTGGATGGCGATGGATGATGCAAAGCGGCAGCCGCACGACGTGCTGGTGATCGGCTCGGGCGCGGCAGGGCTCACCGCGGCGCTTGCCTTGGCCGAGACGCGGCGAGTGCTGGTGCTGGCCAAGGGCTCGCTGACCGACGGATCGACCGCGTGGGCGCAGGGCGGGATCGCCGCAGTGCTCGATGCCGGCGACACATTCGACGATCACGTTCGCGACACCATGGTGGCGGGCGCTGGGCTCAACGACCGCGCCACCGTGGAGTTCGTGATCGAGCGCGCGCCCGCCTCGATTGACCGCCTGTGCGAACTGGGCGTGCCCTTCAACCGTGACGCCCATGCGGAAGGGGATGCGCTGCACCTCACCCGCGAGGGCGGGCATTCGCACCGCCGTATCGTCCATGTCGACGATGCGACCGGCTGGGCGGTCCAGGAGGCGTTGCTCAAGGCGGCCGAGGCAAATCCCAACATCACGCTGTTGCCGGGGCGCACCTGCATCGACCTCATCACCGATCGCCACGGCGAGCATTTTTCCGCCGCCCGGCGCGTGTGGGGGGTCTATTCGCTCGACGAGGCAACCGGGCGTGTCGAGCGGCACCTTGCCCGCGCGACGATCCTTGCCACCGGGGGCGCGGGGCGCGTCTACCAGTTCTCCACCGCCCCGCGCGGCGCGACCGGCGACGGGATTGCGATGGCGTGGCGGGCGGGCGCGCGCGTTTCCAACATGGAGATGATGCAGTTCCACCCGACCTGCCTCTACCACCTCGAGACCAAGAACTTCCTCATCACCGAGGCCGTGCGCGGGGAAGGAGGCCACCTGCTTCACCCCCAGACCGGCCGCCGCTTCATGGTCGATTACGACCCCGAGCGGATGGAGCTTGCCCCGCGCGATGTGGTCGCCCGCGCAATCGACGACCAGATCAAGCGGTTCGGCCTCGACTACGTGCACTTGGACATCAGCCATCAGCCCGCCGACTTCGTGAAGGGACACTTCCCGACCATCTACGAAAAGCTGATGGGGCTCGGTATCGACATGACCCGGCAGCCGATCCCGGTCGTGCCCGCGCAGCACTACACCTGCGGCGGCGTGGTGGTCGGCCTCGACGCGCGCACCGATGTGCCCGGCCTATGGGCGGCGGGCGAGTGCACCGAAAGCGGCCTCCACGGCGCGAACCGGCTTGCGTCGAACAGCTTGCTGGAATGCTTCGTGTTCGGCGAGGCGGCGGCGCAGGACATCCTCGCGCGCTGGGACACGCTTGAGGCCCCGCCCGCGATCCTCCCGTGGGACGAAAGCCGCGTGACTGACTCCGACGAGGAGGTGGTCATCAAGCAGAACTGGACCGAGATCCGCCGTTTCATGTGGAACTATGTCGGCATCGTGCGCACCACCAAGCGGCTGCAACGCGCCGCGAGCCGCATCGAGCTGCTGAAGCGCGAGGTCGAGGATTATTACGGATCGTTCCGCGTCACCACCGACCTCATCGAACTGCGCAACTTGCTGCAATCGGCGGAACTGATCGTGAAGTCAGCACTCCACCGCAAAGAGAGCCGCGGGCTGCATTATACGCTGGATTATCCCGAGCTGGCGGATGAGCCGAAGGATACGGTGCTGGTGCCGTGAAGCATGCGACCGGAACCGAGCGGTTAGGCGGCGGTTCAGGTAACGGAACTTAGCTCGGTGCGTGCTAAATCGTGATTGGGGTGCCGCAATGAAGTATATCTTTTCGGTCCTTGCCGTTGCAGCGGTGATCGCCTCGCCCCTCGCCGGCCAAGAATCAACCGAATCCGACAACGCCATCGTCGTCACCGCGCAGCGCTCCGGCGCGCCGATGTGGATTATCGATACGCCTACCGGGACCGTCATCCTCGTCGGCGAGATGCGGGCGATCCCCAAGACAACGCCGTGGCAGCCCGACCGCCTCAAGGAAGCGACCGCGCAGGCTGACCGGGTGATCCTCGGCGCGCGCGGCAAGATTTCGCCCGGCGACGTGCTGCGGCTGATCTTCTCCGGCTCCAAGTTCACCAAGCTTCCGGGCAAGACCGTGGCGAGCGAGTACCTCTCGCCCGAACAATGGGCGCGGCTCTCGATGCTGGGCACGGCGCACAAGGAGGACTATGCGCGTCAGTCATTCCTGCTCAGCTCGTTCGGGATGCTGAGGAAGGAGCTGCGCTTTAATCGCGACACGGCGGACGATGCCTCGGACGTGGTGAGCAAGGCCGCAGACAAGGCCAATGTCCCCACCACCCGCGCCGGCGCGCTGCGCGGCGAGGACATCATCGACAACCTCGCCGAAGCGCCCCCGGCGGCGCACATCCCCTGCCTCGTGGCGGCGATGGACGCGGTCGAGGCCGGTCCCGGAATCGTCGAACAGCGCGCGGCCGATTGGCGGCGCTATGCGATCCCTGCGGTGATGGCGAACCCGCTTGAACAGGCGCTTGGCAAGTGCTGGCCGTGGGCTGACGAGACGATCGGCACCGAATTGCGCACGATCTGGGTCGACCGCATCGCCGAGGCGAGCGCCGCCATGGGCACGACTTTGGCGGTTGTCCCCTTGCGAGTGTTGGCAGAAAGCGGCGGAGTGCTTGACCAATTGGACGCGCGCGGCTTCGATATCGCCGGACCCGTGTGGAAGTGACCGCCCGGGCCTGACCAAGGATCAGTCGCCCATGCCCACCGTCACCACGCCAAACACCGGCATCGAGATTTTCTACGAGGACACCGCACCGCTTGGGGGTAACGCCCAAGCCGAGGTGATCCTGCTGGTCATGGGCCTCGGCGCGCAGATGACGTTGTGGCCGGACGAATTGGTCGCGGCGCTGGTCGGCGACGGGTTCCGGGTGATTCGCTACGACAACCGCGACATCGGCCTCAGCCAGAAGATGGAAGGCGCCCGCGCGCCAAGCCTTGCGGTGCAGGTGCTGCGCAAGAAGATCGGCTTTCCGGCACGCGTGCCCTACACCCTCAAGGACATGGCCGATGACGGGATCGGGCTGCTCGACGCGCTTGGCATTGCGGGCGCGCATGTCGTCGGCGCGTCGATGGGCGGGATGATCGTGCAGCTGATGGCGGTGCATCACCCCGAGCGGCTGCTATCGCTCACCTCGATCATGTCGACCACCGGCAACGGCAAGCTCCCCCAAGCTGAAAAGCACGCGATGGAGGCGCTGGTCGCTCCGCTGAAGGGCATGGACGAGGAAACGCTAGTGGCCCACGGGCTGAACATCGCCAAGAACATCGGCAGCGCAGGCTTCCCCTTCGATCCCGACGAGCAGCGCGCGCGGGTGCTGAAGAACATGCGCCGGTCGGTCTATCCGGCAGGCCTTCCGCGTCAGCTCGCCGCAATCATCGACGACGGCGACCGCACCTCGCGGCTTGCTGCCGTGCGCGCGCCGACGCTGGTGCTGCACGGCGAGGCTGATCCGCTGGTCAAGCTCGAAGGGGGCGAGGCGACCGCTGCAGCGATTTCGGGCGCGCGGCTGGTGACGATCCCCGGCTGGGGGCACGACCTGCCGATCCCGCTGATCCCGCGGATCGCCGGTGAGATCGCGGGCCACGCGCGCGGAGGCTAAGACCTGCCGCCGCCCGCGCTCGGGCGGAAACTCCTAAGGGGTAATGCGCAAGGGGCGGCCACCAGGAATTAGACACGATGTTCGCAAGGTGCGCGTCTCCCGCCCTCAGAGACGCGCACCATCATGTTGATCAAGCGACAAGTACAACTCGGCAGTCGCATCGTCATGGTGCTGATCGCGCTTGCCGTCGCCGTCACGGCGGTGACGATCGCGCTGGTGCGCTTCGGCGGGCCGATGACCGAGGAGAACACGCTTCAGGACGTGCTGCTCGCCGATATCCTCCCGCCGCCTGCCTATAGTGTCGAGCCCTACCTTCTGACCTCGCTGATGGCGTCCGACCCGGCCAGCGTGGCACGGCATATGCCGCGGCTCGATGTCACGCGGGACGAATTCCGCCAGCGGCAGGCCTATTGGGCCGAAACTCCTGTGCCCGAGGAACTGCAGGCGCAGGTCGATGCCACGATCGCTTCGGCTAACGCGTTCTGGACAATTGTCGACAGCCGCTTCGTGCCGGCCGCGCGTGCCAGGGATGCATCGCAAATGCGCGCGTTGCACGACGGCGATCTGGCGCAATCCTACGCAGCGCAACACGCCCACGTGCTGCGGCTGGTGGAAACGTCGAACGCCTACCGCGAACAGATGGTGGCGCATAATCACCTCGTGACCGCGCTGCTGGTGACGCTGGAGGGCGCGGTGGCGCTGGCCCTGGCGGCTGCGGTAATCCTCGCCGCGCGCCGGATCCGCCGCCACGCCATCGAACCGATGGCGCAGATATCAGGCGTGATGGAGGCGATGGCCGCAGGCGACCTCGCCGTGGCTGTCGAAGGCACGGCGCGGCAGGACGAGATCGGCGCGATGGCGCGCTCGCTTGAAACCTTCCGCGCCGCTGCTGTGGCCCGCCACACTGCTGAACAGGACCAGCGCGCGATCGTCCGCTCGCTCGGCGAGGCGCTGGCGGCGCTCGCCCGCAAGGATCTTGAATATCGCTGCGGCCAGCGCTTTCCGGCCGGTTACGAGGTGCTGCGCGAAGATTTCAACACGGCGCTTGAGGCGCTGTGCGACGCGATCGGCAAGGTCCGCATCGGCACGACGAGCGTCGATCAGTCGATCGCCGAAATTCGCTCCGCGATCGAGGATCTGGCGTCGCGCAACGAATTGCAGGCCTCGCGCGTGGCCGAGACGGCGCAGGCGCTCAGCGAGGTTACCGGCGCGATCGGGCAGATCTCCGACGATGCGCTGACGATGCACCGCTCGATGGACGAGGCCGACGCCCGCGCCCGCGAGGGGCACGACGTGGTGCAGCGCGCGATCAAAGCGATGACCGCCATCGAGCGGTCGTCGCAGGAGATCGCCACAGTGGTCGAGGTGATCGATTCGATCGCCTTCCAGACCAACCTCCTCGCGCTCAACGCCGGGGTCGAGGCCGCACGCGCAGGCGAATCGGGCAAGGGCTTCGCGGTGGTCGCCACAGAAGTGCGCGGCCTTGCGCAGCGTTCGGCCGACGCAGCCCAGCAGATCCGCAAGCTCATCTCGGCCAGCGGCAGCGAGGTCTCCGAGGGGGTCCGGCTGGTCGGCGAGAGCGGCGTCACGCTTAACGCAATGGTCGCCGGATTCGGCTCCATCGGCGAACTGGTGGGCGCCATCGCGCGGTCTGCGCAGCAACAGTCCCAGCGGCTCACCGCTGTTGATCGCGCGGTGGCGTCGATCGACCAGATGACGCAGGCGAACGCTGCGATGGTTGAGCAATGTTCCGCCTCGACCCGCTCGCTGGCGGACGAGGCGCGGGCGCTGATCGGCCATGTCGGCGCGTTCCAGACGCGCGGCGCAGAACGCGCCCGCGACCATGGCCCCGGCAAGGGCCAGCGCCGCGAAAGTCTGGCTGCGCTGGGCACCGGGTCACAAGCGAACCTCTCCCAGCGGGCCGCCTGAGCCCGCGAGCGCTTTAGCGCGGGGTGGTGAAGGGGGTGATCGCCGGATCGCCTCGGCGGACCACGGACGCCTCGCGGGCCTCGGCATACATCGCGCGGATGATCGGCAGGTCGGGATAGACCTCCGTCATGAAGCCGAGCAGCGGGCGGGTGTCGACATAGCAGATCCGCCGTCCGGCAAAGCCAAACTCGCTGACCACCGGATAACCCTGAGCGACGAGGTGGTCGCGCGTGCCCTCGTAATCGGCGGCGAAGGTGGCGCAGTGGTGGAGCACCGGCTGGGCGTCCTCCCGCAGCATTTCGTGGAAGGCGCTGGGCGCCTCGGAGACGACCTCGATCACCTCGACATTGATGTCGCCGGTCTGGACAAAGACACCGCGGATGCGAATCGGCGCGGCAGGCTCCCCGCGGTATGTGTGGTCGGCGAGCACGCCTTCGGTCCCGCCGAGGAACGGTCCCCAGCCATAGGCGCGGTTCAGCGCCGCGCAGCCTTCTTCAAGGTTTGGCACCAGATAGGCCGCCTGAATGAGGGTGACGGGGAAGATGCTCAATCGCGGCTATCGAGCCACGCGCGGCTGGTGCGGGCGCACTCACGGGCGCGGTCGATCAGATCGGGGAAATTATCCCGCAGCGCCGCAGAGCGTTCTTCGATCGCCATCGGCAGGGTGTCGGGCAGGGCATCGACCATCGCGGCCAGCATCAGGCCCCCTTGCCCGAGCGGCATCCGGCGGTTGATCGCGTCGTCGATGATCGAATCTAAGTCGCTGGTGTCAGGGCCTTGCGCGGGCGCATCGCAGGGCTGGCAGTAAGACAGCCACGCGCGCGGGATCGCGGCCAGGTCCTGCGCCGTCCCGCCCGAGCGCGCCCAGTGCAGCGTATCGACGAGCAGCGCTTTGGCCTCGCCTTCGACAGCTTCCAGCACCCCGCGGGCCATGTGAATGCTTTTCACTTCGGTGAAGATGCCGAACTCGAGATTGACCCTGACCCCGGTGCCCTTGGCTTGGGTAACCATCGCCTGGAACTTGGCGGCTGTGGCGGCCATATCGGGATCGTTCGAGACGCACAGCAGGTTGCGCGCGCCCAGCTCCGCGGCGATGTCGACCAGCTCGGTCAGCCACGGATCGGGCGCGCCGGGCATGATCCATGCGACTTCAAGGTCGAGCAGTTCCACACCCGCATCGCGCGCAGCCACGCGGATGGCGCGGGTGGTGGCCGGGGTCCAGGTCTCGCGCTCCGCCCACATCCCCCCGAAGTCGAAGTCGGATGCGGCGGCGGCCTCGATCAGCTGCGCAGGCGTCGCTTCGGGCATGATCCCGGCGGCAAGGGAGATCAGGCGGCCAGTCCCTTTGGGCATCACAATGTCTGCCCATCATCGAGCACAAAATTGGTGCCGGTCACGAACTCCGAAGCGTCGGAGCACAGAAACAGCATCATCGCGTCCAGCCCCTCCTCGCCCATCAGGCGGCGCTTGGGGAAGTGGGCGATCTGCTTCTTGCCGGGCTCGGTATCGAACCACGTATCGTTGATTGCGGTGCGGATATAGCCGGGGGAGACGGTGTTGACGTTGATCCCGGCCCGCGCCCATTCGCGCGCCATGCTGCGCCCTGCCTGCACCACGCCCGCTTTGGATGCGGCATAGGCGACGAGGCCGGGGGAGGGTTCAAAGGCGGTGATCGAGGCGATCATCACGATCCGCCCCTCGGTCACCCCATGCGCCATCATCCGCTTGGCGCCTTCACGTGCGGTCAGGATCGCCCCCTTGAGGTTGATTGCAAGGGTCTGCTCAATGTCTTCTTCGGAGATGGTGGTCGCCATGCCCGCGCCGTCAACGCCCGCATTGGCGATCACCGTATCGACCGGGCCGAAGGCGGCTTCTGCTGCGTCGAACCCGGCGATGATGTCCGCCTCACGTGCGACGTCCATCTGGATTGCCTCGGCGTTGGCGCCGATCCGGTCGGCAAGCTCCTCAAGCCGGTCCTTGCGCCGCGCGCCGAGCGCCACCTTCGCGCCGCTCGCGGCAAGGATGCGCCCGAACCGAGTGCCAAGGCCCGAGGATGCGCCGGTGATGAGCGCGGTGCGCCCGGTGAGTTCGAATGAGAAGCCCATGGCCCTTACTTTGCCGCGGGTAGCTCGCCGTTCACGTATTTCATCAGCGTCGTCTGGAAATGCCGCACGCGGCTGTCCTGATAATGGCCGAGCTCCATCAGACCGTCCTTCATGCTCTTCATGCCTTCCTGCACATAGGGCAGGTTCGCCATGTCCTGATCGAACACGTTGGCAAGCTGCGGACCCATGATGTCGTTGGCCCAGGCGAAGGGCTCGTCATCGGGGATGTAGGTGGGCGCGACCGCGCGCGGGCGTTCCTCACCCTTGGGGGTGGGGAACAGCAGGCGGATTTCCATGATGCACCAGTCGGGCGTGTCGCCGGGGAGCCAACGGTAGACGAGCGTCGGCAAGAATCCGATCCACGGCGCAAAGTTGGGGAAGATGTTATAGGTGAAGTTGTCGAGGATCTCGGTGTCCGACGCGTCCGAATAGTCGTAGCCGTAGTTCTCGGCAAAGCCCTTGCGCCCCGCTTCGGCGAGGACCTTGCGCGCGCCCAGCTGATCATCCGCGTCGTAGCCTTCCGCCGGCTCTTCGGTGGCGTTGAAGCGGCGGTTGGTCTTGGCATCGGCCCCGCCCGAAAACTCGTTCATCTTATCGAGCACGTAGTCCGAATTTTTGCCCTTCACATGCGGGCTGAGTACACCCGAGGGTGTGATCGCACGGCTGAAGTGATCGCCGATCAGGTCATACCGCGTGTTGGCATCGCCAAGGAAGGCGAGCAGCTGCGGGTGAGTGGTGACCGAGTGCCACGCCTCCATGAAGGCTTCCGCGGTCGCCTTCCAGTTGGCCGTAATCTTCTTCTGCACCCACATGCCGGTGTAGCGGTTGGCAAAGTCATAGCGTTCGTAATGCGAGGCTGCCGGGCCTAGCCAGGTCTTGAAGTCTGGCAGGCTGTGATTCTCGGTGAGCATCACAAAGCCCTGCCACAGCTCGACGCGCGCCTGCGGTAGCTCCATGTCCTTGCCTTCGAGGTGCTTGAAGTCCCACGCGCAGGGAATTTCCTTCAGGCTGCCGTCGTTGCGCCAGGTGAAGCCGTGGAACGGACAGCGCAGCTGCACTGATGGACCGCTCTCGGTGCGCAGTTTGCGGCCGCGGTGGAGGCAGGCGTTGTAGAAGGCCTTCACGCCGCCGTCCTTCTGGCGGATCAGCAGGAAGCTCTTGCCGGCGATGTCGTAGACCACCGTGTCGCCCGTATCCGGCAGCTCGTCCTCGCGCGCGGCGAAGAGCCAGACGTTGGGCCACATCTTCTCGCGTTCGGTTCGGGCGAATTCCTCGGAGATATAGGGCGCCACCGGCAGCGGGTCGTCGCCCATCTCGATGGTGGATTCCTCGAACAGGTAGTCCGGCGCACGGCGCGTGTCGCCGTTCAGCATGTCGGTGTAACTGAGCCCCGGGCAGCGATCGCCGCGGGCAATGTCCTTGATCTCGTTCATTGGGCTTGTCCGGTCCTGTCGGGGGTGTCCCCGTGCCTCGTCCTCGCACTTTGTGCAGTGTCTCAGGGGGAGAATATCACACAGCTTGGCCGAAGGGACCCCCTATCGGATTGGAGAGGAACATGTCGCTTCCGGGAAAAATCGCCGCGCTTGGCGACATCATGCAGCTGGCTTTCGTGCCGGAGGATTTCGACGCGGCGGTGCGGCACTGGACGCAAGGCATGGGAGTGGGGCCGTTCTACATCATCGAGGGCATTCACCTGGAAGGGATGAAGTATCGCGGAGAACCCACTGACGCCGTCTTCGACCTCGCGCTGGCCTATTGGGGCGACTTGCAGATCGAGCTGATCCGGCCGCGGGACGATCACCCTTCGATCTACCGCGGGGCGTATGGATCGACCGGCAACGGGTTGCACCACGTGTGTATTCTGGTCGATGACCTCGCCGAGGCACGCCGCGTTTGCGACGAGGCAGGGGCCGAGGTGGTGATCGAGGGGACATTTGGCACAAGTGAGGTGATCTATGTCGATCCCGGGCCAAAAAACGGCGGCGGCGGTCCGGGGACACTGGTGGAGATTCTTCAGCAGGCCAAGGACGGGCCAGACCTATTCGGAATGATCAAGGCGGCGGGCGTGGACTGGGATGGGAGCGAGCCGCTGCGCAAGTTGGGTTAGTTTGTTGTTTTCCGCACGCCATCTTGCGCGCGAAATCCTCGCTCATGCGGCTTGAAGGTCGGGTGCCCTGCCTGCGGCGGTTCAGCTTCGCTTCCTCTGCGGGCGCGCGTTCGCGCTTGCGACGTCTGCGGCGCCGAGCCAGCACTCCCTAGCAAAATGGTGCGGTGTTTCGGTCCGCAGGCCCGCGAGCGCGCGCGCGCGAGCCGCAGGTGCTCCGGAGCGAAGCGTAGGAAACAGTACCGAGGACGCACCCGCGGAGGCGGGTGCGAAACTAATCAGACGCCCCGAGATACCCCAGCTGCCCCGCCTTGAAGATCGTCTGCGCGCGGTTCACGCTGTCCAGCTTCTCGCCGGCGCGGTGGATGTGGTAGCGGATCGTGGCGTGCGACCGGTTGAGGATCATGCTGATCTCCTTGTCGGTCTTGCCGATCGCGGCCCAGCGCAGGCACTCGACCTCGCGCTTGGAGAGCACGCAGTCAGACGGGATGCGCCGCTTGGTGCGGTGGGCCTGCACGTAGCCTGCGACGAAGCGGCGGGTGACCATTGCGAACAGCGCGCTATATTCGACGAACTCGGCCGACAGGTCTTCCTTCTGGCGGTCCATGCTGATGAAGCTGCTGGCCGAAATCTGGCCGAACGGCAGGTGCACCGGGATCACGATCGCCGCCTTGCATAGCGAGCGCTTCTCGAAATCGGCGAGGTCGATCTCGCCGAGGTAGGAATTGCGCCAGCAGGTGTTGAAGCCGTCGCGGTTCACCCAGAACGGCTCGCTCTCGTAGCGGCAGGCGCGCGGCAGCGGCGAATGCAGCGCGAGGCGGTGGTCCTCCCACCAGCGCGCGCCGTCATCGAGCCAGCGGAAAATGTCGGCGTTCAAAATCGTGCCCTCGGCATCGACCATCGGTTCCTTTGACGAGATGTCGTCGCACACCGCGATCTGCATCCCCCGCTCCTGCGCGATGCGGGCGAGGGCCACGGCGGCATCATGGATGTCATCGGGGCAGGTGATGGTGACCGAATCGAGCAGGAGTTCAAGCGCTTCGCGGCCCTGGGGCGTGCGCAGTTCCACAACATTGCTAGCCATATCCCGACGTTCCTCCTCTTATTATTTTCTGTTTCGAGAGATTAGCGCAATTTTTGCGGTTGTCCTCTTTATTTGCGTAGGGGAATGCAGGCCGCGCCGCCGCTAGCGCAAGCGGCACAAGGAGAGGTAAGCGAATGGCTTTCGGGGGTGCGAATTTCGGTCTTGTTCTCAAGGCGCTGGCGGCAGCGATTCCGCCCGAGCGGCCGGCGCTGGTGCATGGGCCACGGGTCGTCACTTGGGGCGAGTTCGACGCCGCAACCGACCGGATCGCTGCGGGGCTCGTCGCGCGCGGGTTCAAGCCGGGCGACATTGCCGGGCAGATGCTGCGCAACACGCCTGATTACATGCTCGCCTATTTCGGCTGCGCCAAGGCAGGAGTGGTGCCGGTCAACGTCAACTACCACTACAAGGCGCGCGAGCTGGCGGATATCTGCACCCGCTTCGGGTTGAAGGCGCTGTTCACCGAGAGCGATTTTGCCGACGCCGCGCGCGAGGCCATGCCGGCGGACACGCTGACGATTGACGTGGGGGGCGCAGACTGGGCGGCACTGTGCGCCAGCGATATGCCCGAGGGCTTCACGATCCACGATGATCCCAAAGCCCTGTTCCTGACCGCTACTGGCGGCACCACGGGGATGCCCAAGGCGGTGATGTGGCCGATGGATCAGGCCTGGGGCGCGTTCAACATCGGCGTTTGGCAGCGTCCGCCCGGCACGCCGCCGATGGTTGTCGGCAGCCTCGAGGAGCAGGTCGCCGAAGCTGTCCGCATCGGCCCCGAGCACCCGGCGAGCACCTCGCCGCTGCTATTGCTTTCGCCGCTGATGCACGGCGCCGGGCAGTTCACTGCGGTGATCCACCTGCTGAAAGGCGGCACGCTCGCGCTGCTGCCTGCGCCCAAGTTCGATGCCGATCTGGCGCTGGACGAAGTCAGGCGGATCGGCGCGAGGGGTATGTTCATCGTTGGCGATGCCTTCGCGCTGCCGCTTGCGGACCGTTTGGACGCGCGCGGAGACGGAATCGAGGCGCTCGCCTCGCTGCGGAGCATCACATCCTCGGGCGCGGTGCTCTCGCCTGCTTTGAAGGCACGGCTGATCGCGCATCATCCCGCGCTGATGATCATCGACGCGCTCGGCTCCTCGGAAAGCTCGGGCACCGGCATTGTCATCACCACCGCGGCCGGCTCCAGCGGCGGTGGCAAGTTCCAGCCGCTCCCGGGGCCGGGCCGCGAGACCAAGCTGTTCGACGAGAACCTGAACGAGATCCTCCCGGAAACCGATGGCGTCGGCATCGTCGCGCGCACCGGCCCGTTGCCCTTGGGCTACCTTGGCGAAGACGAAAAGAACGCCCAGACCTTCCCGGTGATCGGCGGCAAGCGCTGGCTGATGACCGGCGACCGCGCGCGCTGGACGGCGGACGGAACGCTCGAATTCATCGGCCGCGACAACATGTGCATCAACACCGGGGGTGAGAAGGTCTTCCCCGAGGAGGTCGAGGCGGTGCTGCAGGGTCACCCCGGGGTGAAAGACGTGCGCGTGGTGAGCCTCCCAGACGCACGCTTCGGGCGCAAAGTGGTCGCGGTGGTCGAGCCCGAGGGAGCGGCGCCAGAGGGGCTGGAAGCGGCGCTCGACACCCACGCCCGCGCCGGGCTGGCGGGCTACAAGATCCCGCGCCTCTATGTGGTGACGGCCACATCGCTGCGGCTCAACAACGGCAAACCCGACTACAAGACCGCGCAGGCGATCGCCGAGGCGGCGGTGCAAGGGTAGGGAGGGGTAGCAGCGGGGCGACCGGCATTCGGGAGCGGATGGCCGAGTTCGCGTGGGAAGCGGCAAGGCGCCAGTAATCAGCGATCTGGACGCGGGTGTTCAGCGATTGCAGCACCAAATCTCGCGAAGAACTGGCCATCATCGAGCGTGTTACTCATCGCGGTCCATGCCTCGTCGGTCATGCCGCTGCGCATGCCGATGAACATGTGTGCATCCTGTCCACACAAGGTGCGAAAGGCTGTGTTACGGCCACTGACTATGCCGAGCACCGTATCAGCCACCATAGTTGCCGGTGTGCCATTTGCCGCGTCGGCATACAGGGCTACCATGCGCCCGCCATGTGGGTAGGCGCTGTCGGCGAGAGGTTTGGGGAGATTGGCGACGGCCATATCGGTGGCCGTTATCCCCGGCTCAACCAGCGCGATACGGACACCGAAGGGCGCCAGTTCTTGCGCCATGGCCTCACTGGCCGCCTCGAGCGCGTGTTTCGACGCGGCGTATGCTCCTTGCGCGAAGGGTGCCATTCGCCCTGAGATCGACGAGATGTTGACGATCAGCCCGCTGCCACGCGCGCGCATCGCTGGAACCACAGCCTTCATGCACCTGACTGCACCGAAGAAATTGGTGTTCATGACCGCCTGCATGGTGGCGATGGTTTCATCTTCTACGGCATTGTAGGACAAGATGCCGGCATTGTTGATCAGGACGTCGATGGGTCCGCCAGCTGCCAGAGAAGTCGCAAAGAACCGGGCGACCGAAGCATCGTCATCGACGTCGAGGTCGGCAACGGCAATCGAGAGATCCTCGCGGCGTGCGATATCGATCAGATCGCAGCCGTCCGTGCTCCGCATGGTCGCGACGACCGAGTGCCCCCCCTCGTGCGAGTGACAACGCGATCTCGCGACCGATTCCCCGCCGCGCTCCGGTAACTATTGCTCGTGCCATCGCCCCCTCCGTGCTGCCTCTTTGCTGCGGCGCGGCATTTAGCAGCTTTCGCCCGGTCGTCTCCAGAAAACCCATTGCTTGCCAACGTCCCGGTTGGCGAGATTGGCATATCTGATCTGATGGCTTGTTTCAGCGGGCCCGTCTTGAACCGGCAACGCCCGCAAATCCGGTCGCTTCACGAAACGTCAGCTTGGCCGCGGGAAGAATCCCAAGCGGCCATTGCCCCTGGCAATCTACCAGTCGATCCGACATCGGGGGACGCAACATTCAAACCCCCCAGCGTGCAAAAGATTCACGCATGGATTCAAATGATTCAATCACCATATTTTTCTTCACAGATTCAGTTTGGGGCTTGCGGGGATCGCGACTCAAGCCTGGCCCGCGCGTCGCGGGTTTGTCACGGGTCTGAAACGCCCGAGTCATGGTGAGCGGATGCTTAATCCCTGATTGACGGCGGTCGCTATGTGATTCATCATCTAGTGGTTCGGCGCAAATCGAACCCCCTACCCTTGGTGAAACTATCGCCGCCCGATGAGGGCACACGCAGACAGATTCGCCTCGGAGCAAGGGCCCGCTGCGCGCCGCAAATGGGACCGAACGACTTGCCAACACGCCCGGCGATGGGCGGGACTGTTGGCAAGTCTGTGGACCAACCGGTATAGAACAGAATCGGAACATGGCCTCTTGTGCCATGGTCCCGATTCGGGGGACAAGGTGGGCTTCAGATGGACTTCAAGGCGAGCGACAACGTGCCAGGCGATGTGACGAATGAGCTGGATGCGGGCACCAATGCTGCCGCGCCTGCGGGGGATGAGAAGGCTGTGACGATGAAGACGAGCGATACCGGATCCGATGCGCTGATCGCCGCCAAGGCGGGCGAGGCTCTGGCTGGCGCGATGGCCGAAGCCGCAAAGGACGCCGCAAAGGACATCGGCAAGATCGACAGCAAGACGGTCAACGACCGCCGCTTCACGGTGGTTATCGATGCGTCGCGCGATGCGCGGCTCACCGATTTCGGCAAGGAAACCCTGACCGACCGTTACCTGCTGCCCGGCGAAAACTATCAGGACCTGTTCGCCCGCGTCGCGGATGCCTATGCCGATGACGAGGCGCATGCCCAGCGATTGTATGACTACATCTCCAAGCTGTGGTTCATGCCCGCCACCCCGGTGCTGTCGAACGGCGGCACGCACCGCGGCCTGCCGATCTCGTGCTACCTGAATTCGGTCGAGGACAGCCTCGAAGGGATCGTCAACACCTGGAACGAGAACGTGTGGCTCGCCAGCAAGGGCGGCGGGATTGGCACATATTGGGGCAATGTCCGCGGGATCGGCGAGCCGGTCGGCCTCAACGGCAAGACCAGCGGAATCATTCCCTTCGTGCGCGTGATGGACAGCCTGACGCTGGCGATCTCGCAGGGGAGCCTGCGGCGCGGCTCGGCGGCCTGCTATCTCGACATCAGCCACCCGGAAATCGAGGAGTTCCTCGAGATCCGCAAGCCTTCGGGCGACTTCAACCGCAAGGCGCTGAACCTGCACCACGGTGTGCTGATCACCGACGAATTCATGCACGCTGTGCGCGAAGGCGCCGAGTTCCAGCTCCGCTCGCCCCGCGATGGCTCGGTGCGGCAAACGGTCGATGCGCGCTCGCTGTTCCAGAAGCTGGTCGAGACGCGCCTTGCCACCGGTGAGCCCTACATCGTCTTCAACGATACCGTGAACCGCATGATGCCCAAGCATCACCGCGATCTGGGCCTCAAGGTCTCGACTTCGAACCTGTGCTCGGAAATTACCTTGCCGACCGGCATCGACCATCTCGGCAATGATCGCACCGCGGTGTGCTGCCTGTCTTCGCTTAACCTGGAAACCTGGGAAGAGTGGAAGGGCGACAAGCAGTTCATCGAAGACGTGATGCGCTTCCTCGACAACGTCCTGCAGGACTATATCGACCGCGCGCCTGAGGAGATGGCCCGCGCCAAGTACTCCGCTTCGCGCGAACGCAGCGTTGGCCTCGGCGTGATGGGCTTCCACTCCTACCTCCAGCAAAAGAGCATCGCCTTCGAGAGCGCGATGGCCAAGGCGCTCAACCTCCAGATGTTCAAGCTCATCCATGCCAAGGCGTGCGAGGCCTCGATGCTGCTGGCGCAGGAACGCGGGCCGTGCCCCGACGCTGCCGACATGGGTGCAATGGAGCGGTTCAGCTGCAAGATGGCGATCGCGCCGACCGCGTCGATCAGCATCATCTGCGGCGGGACCTCGGCCTGCATCGAGCCGATCCCGGGCAACATCTACACCCACAAGACGCTGTCGGGCAGCTTCTCGATCCGCAATCCGTATCTCGAAAAGCTGCTTGAACTGAAGTCGAAGAGCTCGGTCAATGTCTGGAACTCGATCCTTGAGCGCGGCGGATCTGTCCAGCACCTCGACTTCCTGACGCCCGAGGAGAAGGCGGTCTACAAGACCAGCTTCGAGATCGACCAGCGCTGGCTGCTCGAATTCGCCGCCGACCGCACGCCCTACATCGATCAGGCCCAGTCGCTGAACCTGTTCATCCCGGCCGATGTCGACAAGTGGGACCTGATGATGCTGCACTACCAGGCGTGGGAGCGCGGCATCAAGTCGCTCTACTACTTGCGCTCCAAGAGCGTGCAGCGCGCCGGCTTTGTCGGCGGGGTGGAAGCCGACAACACCTCGGAAGCTCCCAGGATCGAACTGACCGCCAGCGGCGACCAGACCGATTACGAGGAATGTCTGAGCTGCCAGTAATCACGCGGACGCGGCGCGCCGGGGGGCATTCCTCGGGCGCCGCCCGCTCTGAAGCTGCCATTCGCGCAGCAATCAATAGGGACGATCACACATGAATCTGCCGTTTGGAATGGGCATCTTCGGGCTGCTGGTCTGCGCAGTCTTCGCCTTCAATTCCTGGCGCGAACTGCGCCGCAACGTCGAGGGTCATTCGCGCAACGCCGCGATGATCCATGTCGCGATGGTGTCGATATTCGTGCCCTTCTGCATCTACCTCGTGATCGCCTACGCGCCTTGAGAATTCGGCTGATCTGAATCCGCCCGATCTGAATCCAAGCGCGCCCGCGCACCGTATCTGTTACAAACACCACCCTTAGGAGTCCCGCCCATGTCGCTTCTCGAAGCCCGCAACACCTACAAGCCCTTCCAGTACCCCTGGGCCTATGATTTCTGGAAGCGCCAGCAGCAGATCCACTGGATGCCCGAGGAAGTGCCCTTGGGCGAGGATTGCCGCGACTGGGCGCAGAAGATCACCGAGAACGAGCGCAACCTGCTCACCCAGATCTTCCGCTTCTTCACTCAGGCCGATGTCGAGGTGCAGAACTGCTACCACGAAAATTACGGCCGGGTGTTCAAGCCCACCGAAATCAAGATGATGCTCGCCGCCTTCTCCAACATGGAGACGGTGCACATCGCTGCCTATTCGCACCTGCTCGACACCATCGGCATGCCCGAAAGCGAATACAGCGCCTTCCTCGAATACGAGGAAATGAAGGACAAGCACGACTTCCTCCAGTCGTTCAACGTGGATAGCGACGAGGATATCGCCCGCACGCTCGCGGTGTTCGGCGGGTTCACCGAAGGGCTCCAGCTGTTCGCCAGCTTTGCGATGCTGATGAACTTCCCGCGCTTCAACAAGATGAAGGGCATGGGCCAGATCGT
>JBBRUU010000022.1:0-25173 GCA_038247515.1 Sphingomonadales bacterium | reverse complement strand
GCTCCGCACCGCCTGCATCAGCAGGATAGCGACCAGCGCGCCGTGCAAGCCAACCGCTGCGGCAAGTCCGACCTTTTCGTCGCTACGGAACGTTATGTCACCCATCACCACACCCGGACTATGGCGGCGAAACTGAACCGTCGGTGACCAGCGAGATCGAGGTGAAGCCTGCCCGCCCCAGTTCGCCCATCACCTGCATCACTCTGCCGTAATCGAGGCTGCGATCGCCGCGCAGCACGATCAGCGGCGGCTCGCCCCCGCGATCCAGCGCTTCGAGCGCGGCAGGAAGTCCGCCGGCCGGCACAGGGCTGTCCTCGATGTAGATCGTGCCCGCACGGTCGATCGAGATGGTGATCTGGTCGGGCTTTTCCTCGACGGCCGCTGCACGGCTTTCGGGCAATTCGACCGGCACGCCGACAGCCGGGAGCGTCACCGTCACCATGAAGATGATGAGCAGCACCAGCATCACGTCGACCAGCGGGGTGACGTTGATCTCGGACATCGCCGCGCGGCGCGTGCGTTTGCTCCGGCGGCGGGAGGATGAAACACCCATACCCATCAGGCGCGGTCCAGCTCGCGGCTGAGGCCCATGTGGAGTTTATCGGCGAAGCGTTGCAGGCTCGCCTCATACTGGTCGACCGCGCCGCCGAAGCGGTTGAAGGCGATCACTGCGGGGATCGCGGCAAACAGCCCGATAGCTGTCGCAAATAACGCCTCGGCGATACCGGGGGCGACCACCGCAAGGCTGGCACTCTGCTGCGCGCCGATCTGGAAGAAGCTGTTCATGATCCCCCACACCGTGCCGAACAGGCCGACGAAGGGCGCGACCGAACCGACTGTCGCCAGGAAGCCGAGCCGCCCCGCCAGCGCGTCGGCTTCCTCGGCGATCTGGCTGTCCATCGCGGCGGCGATGCGCTGGCGGGCGGCGTCACGGTCGACCGGCTGCTTGGCGGTGGACTTGCGCCACTCGTCGAGCCCTGCGGCCGCGACCCGCGCGGCGGGCACTTCCTTGCGCGCCTGCTTGGTCAGCAGCGCCTCGCGGTCGCGTTGTTCCCAGAACTCGTCCTCGTACTCGCGCGACTTCTTGCGCAACGTGCCGACCCGAAGGGAGAAGGAGACGATGATCATCCACACCCAGACGCTGGCGAGGATCAGGCCAAGCATGACCGCCTGGACGATGATATCAGCCTGAAGGAACAGATCGACGGGGTTGAGCCGGGCCGGAGCAGAGGCGGAAGCGGCGGCGCTGAGCAGGGCGAGCGTCACGGGTCAGATGTCCTTAGCCAAGAAGAATGGGGTTCATGAAAGTCTGGAAAGCGTCCCGCCATGCGGCGGGCTGGCGTCGCGGCCGGCCGTCCAAAGTGATGAAGCCGACCCTGAGGTTGGCTTTGCAGAGCAGGTCGCCGCCCCGTGTTGCCGTCTGGTGCATCCGGCAGGATGCCGCGCCGAGTTCGGTGCAGCGGGTGATGATCTCCACGTCGTCGCCGAGCTTGGCGGGGCGAAGGTATTTCAGATTGACCTCGGACAGCGCGTAAGCCCCCTCTCCGGTCTCAATCGCGGCGCGCTGGTCGATGCCGAGTAGGCGCAGGAGGTCCGAGCGCGCGCGTTCGAACCAGCGCAGGTAATTAGCGTGGTAGGTGATCCCCGAAAGGTCGGTGTCCTCGTAATAGACGCGAACGGCGTACAGATGCCGCGCGCCGTCGAGGATGCCGCCGGGGAGGTTGGGAGAAACCATGACGCGCCACCTAGCCTAGCAAGGAATCCCTGCAAAGTGCGGCGTGTGCGTTTTCTGGATGAACCGCCGCCGAACGGGGGTAAGCGCGTTTCCTGGCGGCGCGCGATCTTCGGTCGCAAAGCGACCGCAAGCGCGAATGCGCGCCCGCAGCGCGGCCTTCAGGCCGTGTGAGCGAGGAAAATGCAGCCCGGACGGGCTGCATTACTTACAAATCATACGTCCCAATGGCTCGCCGCCGAAGATGTGGACATGCAGGTGCGGCACTTCCTGCCCGCCATGCTGGCCGATATTGGCGAGGAGGCGGTAGCCCGGCCCGGCGAGGCCCTTGGCCCGCGCGACTTCGCCCACCGCGCGCACGAAACCGGCGATCTCGGCGCCGGAGGCCTTGGCCGAAAAGTCGTCCCAGCTGACATAGCGCCCCTTGGGGATCACCAGCGTGTGGACTTCGGCCTGCGGATTGATGTCCTCGAAGGCGAAGGCCCACTCGTCCTGATAGACCGGCTTTGACGGGATCTCCCCGCGCAGAATCCGCGCAAAGATGTTGGCATCGTCGTAGGGGAGGGTCGGGTCGATCGGCATTGTCTACTCCTTGCGAGCGGCTTTCTCCGCGATCCCCGAGGTGCCCTCGCGGCGGTCGAGTTCGGCAAGCACCGCTTCCAGTGGCACGCCCTTTTCGGCGAGCAGCACCATGAGGTGAAACAGCAAGTCTGCCGCCTCGCCGACCAGTTCGGCCTCGTCGCCCGCGAGCGCGGCGATCACTGTCTCGGTCGCTTCCTCGCCGAGCTTCTGGGCGATCTTTTTCAGCCCCTTGGCGTGGAGCTTTGCCACATAGCTTGCATCAGGCGAGGCAGTGAGGTGCTGGGCGATGGTCGCTTCGAGACGGGTCAGGGTATCCATGCGGCTACTTTCGATCAAACTCCGCGCGCGGGCAAGCCCGCCGCTCGCAGGGCCGCATGTGCCTCGGCGATGGTGTGGGTGCCGAAGTGGAAAATGCTTGCCGCGAGCACCGCGCTGGCGTGGCCCTTGGTCACGCCCTCGACGAGGTGTTCAAGGCTCCCCACCCCGCCGCTGGCGATCACCGGCACGCTGACTGCATCGGCAATCTTGCAGGTGAGATCGAGGTCGTAGCCCCTTTGCGTGCCGTCCCCGTCCATCGAGGTGACGAGCAGCTCGCCCGCGCCGAGCCCTGCAACCTTCAGCGCATATTCGACCGCGTCGATTCCGGTCGGCTTTCGCCCGCCGTGCGTAAATATCTCCCATCTTGCCGCGCCCCCTCCTTCAGAAGGAACAACGCGGCGCGCATCGACACTGGCGACAACGCACTGGCTGCCGAAGCGCGAGGCGATCTCGCCCACCAGTTCGGGCCGGGCGACAGCGGCGCTGTTCACCGCGACCTTGTCCGCCCCGGCGAGAAGCAGCGCGCGCGCGTCCTCGGCGCTGCGCACCCCGCCGCCCACGGTGAGAGGCATAAAGCACACCTCCGCCGTGCGCCGCACCATATCGAGCAGCGTCCCGCGCCCTTCGTGGCTGGCGGAAATGTCGAGAAAGCATAGCTCGTCCGCGCCTGCCGCGTCATAGGCGCGCGCCTGCTCCACAGGGTCGCCCGCGTCCTTCAAGTCAACGAAGTTGACGCCCTTGACCACGCGACCCTCGGCGACGTCGAGACAAGGGATGACGCGGATACAGACGGTCATGGTGCGCGGCTCAGGGTAACGGTAGCATAAGGCTCGGCGGGCAGGCAGTTGTCGCCCTGACACCCGGCATCGTTACGCATCAGCAACACGCCGGCAGGCCACAACACGCTGGCGAAAAATGCCCCCGCCATGCCGTAAACCACGCCGTTCTTGCCAAACCTCGGCTCAAGATATCGCGCCGCCAGCAGTGCAAAGCCGAAAAATACTACCGCATTGATGAGCGCGATTTCAACCGTGCCAACCGTTACCCCGGCGAGCAGGGCAAGGCACACGAACATGATGCCGATCAGGCGCATAGTTATGTCCGCGCTCCCATCGCAATCGCCGCTGCCAGATCGAGCCGCCCTTCATACAGCGCCCGTCCGGTAATTACCCCCTCGATCCCCTCATGCGCGTGGACCGAGAGGATGTGGATGTCGTCCAGCCCCTTCACTCCGCCGCTGGCGATCACCGGAATGTCCACGCGGCGCGCCAGATCCACGGTCGCCTCGATATTCACGCCTTTCAGCATTCCGTCGCGGCCGATATCGGTGAACAGCAGCGAGGCAACGCCGGCATCCTCGAACCGGCGGGCGAGATCGACCACCGGCACGTCGGAGACCTCGGCCCAGCCCTCGGTCGCGACCATCCCGTCCTTCGCATCGACCGCAACGACGATCCCGCTTTCCCACTCGCGCGCCATGTCCTTGACAAATTCGGGGTTCTTGAGCGCGGCGGAGCCCATCACCACGCGCGCGACGCCGAGGTTGAACCAGCCCTCGACCGCCGCTGCATCGCGGATTCCGCCGCCCAGTTGGACATAGCCGGGGAATGCCGCGACGATCGCTTCCACCGCCGCGCGGTTGCGGCTTTCGCCGGCAAAGCTGCCGTCGAGGTCGACAACGTGGAGATGCTCCGCGCCAGCTTCGGCGAAAATCAGCGCCTGCGCTGCGGGATCATCGCCGTAGATCGTGGCGCGCTCCATATCGCCTTCAGAAAGGCGGACGACCTGGCCGCCCTTGAGGTCGATGGCGGGGACGACGATCATGGATACCACTCCAGAAAGCGCCGGAGGGTCGCCAGCCCATAGGCCTGGCTCTTTTCCGGGTGAAACTGCACGCCGAGGATGTTGTCGAACGCGACCGCTGCCACCAGCCCCTGGCCGTGGTCGGTCATGGCGGCGATGTGATGCGGATCGCTGGCGGCGAAGTGGTAGGAGTGGAGGAAATAGGCCTCGCCCTCCTCGATGACCGGGTGATCTTTCGCGTGGCGCAGAACCGCAACATCGTTCCAGCCCATGTGCGGCACCTTGATGGCAGGGTCGGTCGGTTCGATCAGCCGCACCTCGCCCGGCACCCAGCCGAGCCCCGGCGTCTCGCCGTGCTCCAGCCCGTGGTCCGCGAGTAGCTGCATGCCAACGCAGATGCCGAGGAACGGCGCGCCGCCCACTTGGACGCGCTCGGTCATCGCCTCGATCATGTGCGGGATCGCAGCTAGGCCCTCGGCACAAGCCTTGAAGCTGCCGACTCCGGGGAGCACGATCCGGTCTGCGGCGCGCACGACGTTCGGTTCGGCGGTGACGGTAACCTCGGCTCCGGCCGCCTTCAGCGCATTGTGGACCGAGTGGAGGTTGCCCGCGCCGTAGTCTACGAGCGCGACAACTTCAGCCACCGAGCTGCCCCTTGGTGGAGGGAATAGCGCCGTCCTTGCGGGGATCGCGCTCGACCGCCTGACGCATCGCGCGGGCGAAGCCCTTGTAGAGGCTTTCGCAGATGTGGTGATTGTTGCTGCCGTAGAGCAGCTCCATGTGCAGCGTGATCCCGGCGCTCTGGGCAACCGAATGGAACCAGTGCTCGATCAGCTCGGTGTCCCATTCGCCGAGCCTTTCCTGCGTGAACTTCGCCTTCCACACGAGGAACGGCCGCCCGGAGATGTCGAGCGCGACCCGGCTCAAGGTCTCGTCCATCGGCGAATAGGCCGCGCCATAGCGTCCGATTCCCGCCTTGTCGCCGAGCGCTTGGCTGATCGCCTGCCCCAGCGCGATCGCCGAATCCTCGGTGGTGTGATGCTGGTCGACATGCAGGTCGCCAGCGACCTTCATCGTCACGTCAATCAGCGAATGACGGCTGAACTGTTCGACCATATGGTCAAGAAAGCCGATGCCGGTGGAGACATCATAGGCGCCGGTCCCGTCGAGATTGACGTGAATCGCGATTCCGGTCTCGGTGGTGTTGCGGGTCACCGAGCCGGTGCGCTTGAGCGATTGGGCGGGGATGCTGGCCATGGCCTCGCGCTATAGTCCGCTTGGCCCGCATGACAAGCGTGAGGCGCGTTCCTCGGGCACGGGAAGCCCGTGCAACGCCAGCGTGGTCCACGGCTAAAGGCGCGCGGGGCAAACCTGCAAGCAGATGCGCCAAAAGGCTTGACCAAGGCCGCATGTGCCGCCACGAATCTGCCCCGATGACAAGCGACGCGCCCGACAGCCTGATACCTTACGACGAGATCGTGCAGGAAGCCCTGCGCGCGGTGGTCGGCCGGGTGCTCGGCTCGCTCGTCGGCGGTGGCGGCACGCTGCCCGGGGCGCATCACTTCTACATCACCTTCAAGACTGGCGCGCCCGGCGTATCGATCCCGCCGCGTCTGCGCGAGCGTTTCCCCGACGAGATGACGATCGTGCTCCAGAACAAGTTCTGGGATCTCGAGGTGCTGCCGCAGAGTTTCTCGGTCGGCCTCACCTTCAACCAAGTGCCGGCCAAGCTGACGATCCCCTTCGCGGCGATTACCGCATTCGTCGATCCCGCGGTCGATTTCGGGTTGCAGTTCCAGGCTGCGGTCGAGGAGCTCGAGCCCGAAGCGCACGACGACGCCGAGAACGACGGGCCGGACAGCGATCCCGACGGCTCGAACGTCGTCAGTATCGATTTCGGCCGCAAGAAATAGGCGCGATGGCGCGGGGCAAACTGGCAAGCGTTGGCAAGCGGGCGAAGGAGGCCTCCGTTTCCGCTGGCACTGGCACTGGCACTGGCACCGGCACTGGCACCGGGCCCGTAAACGCCGATCAGCCTGGCCTGAAGCTCCCCAGCCCCAATGCTTCGACCAATCTTGCCATCGCCAACATCGTGCTGCGGGCAGCCGGAGGTCTGCTGCGCGACAGGCTCGAAAAGGGCCTGATCACCCGCCACCACGGCGATGACGCCAAAGCGCACCGCCTGGTCGACAAGCGCGGGCTTGCCGCGAGCGCGGCGCTGTGGGGCGCCAGCCACCTCGCACGCCGCTCGCCCATCGGCCTTGCGGTTGTCGTGGGGGGGCTTGCGGCCAAAGTCTTTTACGATCGCGGCAAAGGACTCGAAGCGAAGCGCGCGGCAAAGAAGCCTCGCGAAGGCGAATCCTGATCCACGCTTGATTAGTGCTGCCCTGTTGGTGCAACGGACGCTATGGGCGACTCCGTACAGAACACAGCAGATCAGCTCCATCGCCGGGGTCTGATGTTCATCCTCTCCTCGCCCTCGGGCGCAGGGAAGACCACGCTTTCGCGAATGCTGATCGCCAAGGACCCCGAGATCATGCTGTCGGTCTCGGCCACCACCCGCCCGCCCCGCCCGGGCGAAGTCGACGGGGTGCACTATCATTTCGTCTCCGGACAAGAATTCGATCAGATGGTCGAGGAAGACGACTTCTACGAGTGGGCGCATGTCTTCGGCCATCGCTACGGCACGCCCAAAGGCAAGATCCGCGCCGCGCTTAAGGAAGGGCAGGACTTCCTGTTCGACATCGACTGGCAGGGCACGCAGCAGCTCTATCAGAAAGACCAGCAGGATGTGGTGCGGGTGTTCATCCTGCCGCCCTCGATCGAAGAGCTGCAGCGCCGCCTCCAAGGCCGCGCCACCGATAGCACCGAGGTGATCTCTGCCCGCATGGAGCGCGCGCAGGCCGAGATCAGCCACTGGGATGGCTATGACTACGTGATCATCAATGACGACGTGGACGTGTGCTTCGACAAGGTCCAAGCGATCCTCGAGGCCGAGCGCATGAAGCGCGCCCGCCAGACCGGGCTCATTCCCTTTGTGCGCGGGCTGATGGGCTGATCCTGCGGGGCCAACCTTGGGTAATCGCAATTCCAGTCATTGCCTGTTCAAGCAACGCCCGCCACATCACCGCTGCTGACCTTCGAGGGGCGCCTAGGCTTTTCGCCGCTTGCCCCTCCATCATAGAAAGAAGCTGCCCATGAAGGCTCGAATTCTCGCCTCGATCGTTTCCACCGCGTGCGCCGCCGCGCTTGTCGTGCCGGCGATCGCGCACGCGAAGGAAACCGCGATGACCACTGCTGCCCCTGCTAAGAGCAAGAAGGCCAAGCCTGCCGCGAGCGCCAAGCGCGCTGCGACCGCAACCGGGCCTTTCGCCGCCAAAAGCACTCTGCCCTTTCAAGCGCCCGACTTCACCAAGATCAAAGAGAGCGACTACCTCCCCGCATTCGAGCAGAGCATGGCGATCCACGGCGGCGAGGTCGATGGGATCATCGCCAACAAGGCGGCGCCGACCTTCGCAAACACCATCGTTGCGCTCGAGACTTCGGGCCAGATGCTCGGGCGAGTGAGCCGCGTATTCTATGCCCTGACCGGCGCCAACACCACCGACGGCCTCGACAAGATCGACACCGAAGTCAGCCCTAAGCTTTCCGCCCACTCCGACGCAATCAACCTCGATCCGCGGCTCTTTGCGCGGGTGAAAGCGGTCTATGACAAGCGGGCGTCGATGAGCATGACGCCCGAGGACGCCCGCCTGCTGGAGCGCACCTATGAGCAGATGGTCCACGCCGGCGCGATGCTCACCGAGCAGCAGCGCGGGCAAGTGAAGGCGATCAACACCGAGCTTTCGACCCTCACCACGCAGTTCGCGCAGGCGCTGCGAACTGCAACTAACAGCCAGCCGCTGATCGTCGACACCAAGGAAGAGCTTGCCGGGCTTTCGGATGCCGACATCAAGGCCGCTGCCGATCTTGCAACCGAGCGCGGCCAGCCGGGCAAGTATGCCATCGCGCTCCAGAACACCACGCAGCAGCCGCTGCTTCCCAGCCTTGAGAATCGCGCGACCCGCGAGGCGCTGTTCAAGCGCAGCTATCACCGTGCAGACGGCACCGCGGCCGGCAATGACACCCGCATCCTGCTCGCCCGCATCGCCGAGCTGCGCGCCAGGAAGGCCGCACTGTTCGGCCAGCCCGACTGGGCGAGCTACGCGATGTATGATCGCATGGCCAAGCAGCCCAAGACCGCGCTCGCCTTCATGGAGCAGATGGTCCCCGCACTTGCCGCGACCCAGCGACGCGAGGCGGCGATGCTCACCGATGCGATCAAGAAGGACGGCGGCGATTACGCGGTTCAGCCGTGGGACTGGTACCGCTATGCAAACCGCATCAAAGCTGAACGCTACCAGCTCGACGAGGATGCGGTCGCGCAGTATTTTCAGATCGACAAGGTACTTGAGGACGGCGTGTTCTTCGCCGCCAACAAGCTCTACGGCATCAGCTTCAAGAAGCGCACCGACCTTCCCACCTATCACCCCGACGTCTCGGTCTACACCGTCTATGACAAAGATGGCTCGGAAATGGGCGTGTTCTACTTCGATCCCTACCAGCGCCCCTCGAAGCGCGGCGGGGCGTGGATGAGCAACTTCGTCGACCAGAGCTATCTCGCCGGGACCAAGCCGGTGATCTACAACGTGCTCAACATCTCGAAGGCGGCGCCGGGCGAGGTCCAGGTGGTGACGTTCGACGACGTGACGACGATGTTCCACGAATTCGGCCACGCGCTCCACGGCCTGTTCGCCGATCAGCGCTACGCGTCGATCTCGGGCACGGCGACGGCCCGCGACTTCGTGGAATATCCGAGCCAGGTCAATGAGATGTGGGCAACCGACCCGGAAGTGCTGCGCAATTACGCCAAGCACTACAAGACCGGCGAAACGATCCCGACCGCGATGATCGACAAGATGAAGGTGGCGAGCAAATTCAACCAGGGCTACGATTTCGGCGAGACGGTTGAAGCCGCGCTCCTCGACATGAAGTGGGCCGCGCTGACGCCCGGACAGGCCGCCGCGATCAACACGGCCGAGAAAGTTGATGCATTCGAGAGCACCGCATTGAAGCAGCTCGGCCTTGAGGTCGGGCTGGTGCCGCCGCGCTACCGCTCGACCTACTTCAACCACATCTTCAGCAATCCCGAGGGCTATTCGGCGGGCTATTACAGCTATCTGTGGACCCAGATGCTCGACGAGGACAGCCGCAAGTGGTTCCGCCAGAACGGCGGCCTGACCCGCGCCAACGGTGACCATTACCGCGCGACTGTGCTCAGCCGCGGCGGGACGATGGATTACTTCGAGATGTTCCGGAACTTCGCCGGGCGCGAGCCCGACGTGACCCCGATGCTCGAGGCGCGCGGGCTGGTTGCGCCGGCGAAGTAAGTCTGGCTAGGCCGACGCTGCCGCTAGATACTCTGGCGGCAGTTCGTCCGGCCCGCGGCCAGGCTCGTCGATATCGGGCTGATCCGGTTCGATTTCGGGCGGCGACGGCTCAATCGGTTCGATCGGCGGCGGCGGCGTTTCCACAGGCGGCGCGGCCGGCTCTACGGTGTCGGGTTCAGGCGTGGGTATCGAGGCCATCGGTCATCTCCGTTGTGGGTCGCTCACCTAGAACCCATCGGCGATGCCGAATGTGCCACGAGCGCATATTGTTCGTCCTACCGGCAGGTCGTTCTGGCCGAAGTGCTATGAAAAAAGGGCCGCCGGATCGATCCGGCGGCCCTTTTCGTGTCCGCTGTGCCAGAGGCTCAGTGCCCGCCGCCGCTCGGATCGGCAAAGTGATTGGGCAGCAGCGCGTTGACCACGCCGCCGTCGACGGTGAGCGTCTCGCCCACCACATAGTCCCCTGCGCGACTGCACAGGTAGATCGCTGCCGCCGCCATATCCTCGGCGGTGCCGATGCGCTTGGCCGGGATGCCCGAGGCCGAGGCGTCGGGCGCATCCTTGGCGGCTTTGTTCATTTCGCTCGGGAAGGCCCCCGGCGCGATCGAGGAGACCACGATATTGTCCTGGATCAGCCGCGCGGCCATGCGGCGGGTCAGCTGGATCACCGCCGCCTTCGACGCCTGGTAGGCATAGGTTTCCCACGGGTTGATGCGCTGGCCATCAATCGAAGACACGTGGATCACCTTGGCAAGATGCCCGTGCCTGCCGCCTTCGACCAGCAGGTCGTGGAGCTTCTGGGTGAGGAAGAACGGGGTCTTGACGTTCAAATCCATCGTCCGGTGCCAGCCGGCTTCCGAGAACTCGAGATAGGGCTGGCCCCAAGCAGCGCCTGCATTGTTGATGAGGATATCCAGCCGTGTCTCGCGCGCCTTCAACTCATCGGCGAGGCCGACCATGCCGTCCATCTGGCTGAGGTCGGCGGGGATACCGATCACGCGATCGGCGCCGAATTGGGAGCCAAATTCTTCAATGGTCTCCTGCATCTGGTCGATCTTGCGCGCCGAGATATAGACCCGTGCGCAGCCCGCGGCGAGCAGGCCCTCGACGAACATCTTGCCGATGCCCCGCGAACCGCCGGTGACCAGCGCAATGCGCCCTTCAAGGCTGAAAAGTGATTGAATGTCCATGTGATCAGTACCCGCTCAAGGTGGCTACGCGGTTCGCGTGAAAATAGGCATCGCCCAGGAATTCGGCCAAGGCGCGGTCGCGCTTCATGTAGAGGCCGATATCGTATTCGTCGGTCATGCCGATGCCGCCGTGCATCTGCACGCCTTCCTGCACCGCAAGCCGCGAAGTCTTGGCGACCTTCGCCTTGGCGACCGACGCCATCAGCTCGGCCTGCGCGGCCCCGGCATCAACCAACTGCTGGGCCTTGATGGTGACGGCGCGGGCGATCTCGACCTCGGAATAGAGATGGCTTGCGCGGTGCTGCAATGCCTGAAACTCGCCGATCAGCTTGCCAAACTGCTTGCGCTGCTTGAGGTAGTCGACGGTCATGTCCATCGCCCCGCGGGCAACGCCCACGCCCTCGGCCGCCGCGCCGACACGGCCGGCGAGCAGCATGGCATCGAGCACCGCGCGCCCCCCGCCGATCTCCCCGATCACAGCATCGCCATCCAGCTCTACGGCGTCGAATTTCGTGTGGGTCGCCATCGAGGAATCGACCAGACGCACGCTGTCATGGGTCATCCCGGCAGCGTCCTTGGGCACTGCGAACAGCGTGATCCCGTCGGCGTCCTCGTCCGAGCCTGAGGTGCGCGCTGCGACCACGATCATGTCGGCGCTCGCGCCCTGGATGACGAAGCTCTTGGCGCCGGACAGCCTGAAGCCGTTACCCGACTTCTCGGCGCGGGTGGCGATGCGTGAAGGGCGGTGCTTGGCGGTCTCGTCGACCGCGACGGCGAACACATGATCGCCCGCGATAAGCCCGGGCAGGTAGCGCCCTTTGAGATCGTTGGAGCCGTGCTTCAGCGCGGTCGCAGCGAGCACGGAGGAGGTGAGAAATGGCGAGGGCGTCAAGTTTCGGCCGATTTCCTCGAGCACGATCCCTGCCTCGACTTGGCCCATGCCAAGCCCACCGTCGGCCTCGTCCACCAGCATCCCGGTGAAGCCCATTTCGGCCATCTGCTTCCACAGGCCGTGGCCAAAGCCGTCCTTGCAATTGCGGTCGCGCCAGTGGCGCAGCTGCTTGGCGATATTGGCTTCTTCGGCGATGAAATTGCGCGCGGTATCGGCGAGCATCGCCTGATCTTCGTTGTGATACAGGGGCATCTTACGGATGTTCCTCAGGAGGAGGCGAGGGCGAGCGTTTCGCCCAGCCATGGGGACAAGAGCATCGGATCAAACCCCTGGTCGAAGACCAGCGCCGCCAGCCCGAAATAGCCGTGAAGCGTCAGCGTGACGGCCTTGTCAGGGTCGATGCCATAGCCAAAGATTGCGTCCCGGCGAAACGCCTTCACCGCCAGCCGCTTGTTCATGATGCCGACCTGTTCGGCGACGAGCACGCGGGACGAGGTGAACAGCACCGCCCCGTCCCCGCCGCCGCTTGCAAAGATCGCACGTTCGCCTTCGACCATAAGCCCGGCAAGTGCGCTGTCATTGGCATCTGGCAAAGCCGAACCGACCATTGCCCCGGACACGGAAAGCTGGGCCGTCGAGGACATCGCTGCCATCATCGCCGCATTTGTCGCTGCCGACATGTGATCAGGCCCCCGGCAGGTCGAGAATGCGCTTGGCGATGACGTTGAGCATCACCTCGCTGGTGCCGCCCTCGATCGAGTTCGCCTTGGTGCGCAGCCACGCGCGCGATGGCTTGCCGCCTTCGGTCGCCTCGCTCTCCCATTCGAGACTGCGAGAGCCGCCGACCGCCATCATCATCTCGTGGCGACGCTTGTTCAATTCGGTCCCGGCATATTTCATCATGTTCGGCTGCGCGGGATGCGCCTTGCCGACCTTGATCTCGTCGAGGAACTTCTCGCCCATCGCGCTGTAGGCCAGCGCATCGACATCGAACATTGCAAGCTCAGCGCGCAGCACTGGATCGAGATCGTCGCCCATCCTGGAGGCATGGCGCTTCATCGCAGCGCCGATGCCGGCGGTGCGATCGCCGCCGTCCGCGCCCGAGATCATCTCGCGTTCGTGGCCGAGCAAATACTTGGCGACGTCCCAGCCGCGGTTGATCGTGCCCACATAGGCCGGGCAATCATCGCCATAGGACTTGGGCACGGCGACATTGTCGAAGAAGGTCTCGCAGAAGGGCGAGTTGCCGCTGATCAGCAGGATCGGTTTGGTCGTCACCCCGGCGCTGGCCATATCGAACAGCATGAAGGTGATGCCCTGATACTTGTCGGCCTTGTTGGTGCGGACAAGACAGAAGATCCAGTCAGCTTGGTCGGCGTAGGAGGTCCAGATCTTCTGGCCGTTTACGACCCAGTGGTCGTCCCCCACCGGATCAACAACGTCATCGCCAAAGGTCTTAAGGCTCACGAGATCGCTGCCCGAGCCCGGTTCCGAATAGCCCTGACACCAGCGGATCTCGCCGCGCGCGATCTCGTTCAGGAAGCGCAGCTTTTGGCCTTCGGTGCCGAAGTGCAGAAGCGCCGGGCCGAGCATCCAGATCCCGAAGCTGCTCAAGGGCGGGCGTGCGCTGATGCGGCCCATCTCCTCGCGCAGCACCTTCGCTTCGGCCGCAGAAAGGCCCGCGCCGCCAAATTCCTTGGGCCACATCGGCACCGTGTAACCCTTGGCCACGCAAGCCTCGAGCCACGCCTTCTGGGCATCGTTCTTGAACGCGGCGCGGCGACCGCCCCAGTAGATGTCGCTTTCGTCGCGGACGGGCTCGCGCATCTCGGGCGGGCAGTTCGATTCCAGCCATGCAGCCGTTTCGCTGCGGAATGTTTCTAGATCAGCCATGCCGACTCTCCTCTCTCATACTCTCACTTGACGCTCACGTTAGTGGCATTTCGCGGGACCCTGCAAGCGCTCTTCGTGCCGTCGCCGATGCCGTAGCGTCAGGCGCAGCGCGATTGACGTGCGCCGCTTTGCCCCTAGGTTCGGTCGCCGAGATGAGGGAGACTGACTTGATCGGATGGAGCCGTTGGACAAGCTGGCGGGGCGTGGCCACATGAAAGCTGCAAAGGGCCCTTTGCCGCTCCGCCTGCGCATGGTGCACGGCGCAGGTTCGGTCGCGTTCGGTGTGAAGGACAACGGCTTCGCGTTCTTCCTGCTGATCTATTACAATCAGGTGCTCGGCATGGACGCGGGGCTAGTCAGCTTGGCGCTGCTGATCGCGCTGCTGGTCGATGCGATCGTCGATCCGCTGATCGGCAACCTCTCCGACCGCACCTACACCCGTTGGGGCCGCCGCCTGCCGTGGCTCTACGCCGCACCGATCCCGCTCGCGCTCGCTTGGATCGCCTTGTGGAGCGCGCCGGCCAGCTCGCCGCCCAGCTTTATCGGCCTTGTTGGTATCGCGATTGTCGTGCGCCTGCTGCTGTCAGCCTGTGAGGTGCCCTCGATCAGCCTCGTGCCCGAGATCACGCAGGACTATGACGAGCGCACCACGCTGTTCCGCTACCGCGCTCTGGCCGCGTGGATCGGCGGGCTCGCCATGATGGTGCTGGCTTACACCGTCTTCATGCCCGGGAAAGAGGGCCTCCTGAATCCGGAGGGCTATTTCGCCTTCGGGGTGTTCGGCGCGGTGCTGATGGCGGTTTCAGTGATTGGCTCGGCGGCGGGGCAGCATCGCCTGCTGGCACGCTTGCCGGACCGCAAGCCGCCGCCGTTCTCGATGCGCCTTGCTTTTGCGGAGATCGTCGAGGTCTTTTCCGAGCGGGCTTTCCTGATCTTCGCCGCTGGCGCGCTCGCCGCGTACGTGAGCCTGGGAATGGTTTTCTCGATCTCCAATTATCTCAACTTGTTCGTCTGGCAGCTGACGGGCGGACAGCTCATGCTTTTCCCCGTCGTGCTGTTTGCGTCGGTGGTGCTGATGTTCGTGATTATCGCGCCGCTGCACCGCAGGCTGGGCAAGGCGCGCGCGGCTGCGGCTTCGGCGGTGGCGGGTACGCTGATCGGCCTCACCCCCTACGCTCTGCTCTTCGCCGGTATCTGGCCGGAGCCCGGCAGCAGCGCCTCGACTTACGGTTACTTCCCGTTCCTGCTGATCGCCAATACACTCGGCGTAGTGTCGGTGGTCTCGGCCACCTCGATGATCGCCGAGGTCATCGAGGCCTTCGAGGAGAAGACCGGGCGGCGTGCGGAGGCGTCCTTCTATTCGGGTAATTGGCTGATCCAGAAATGCGCGAGTGGCGGGGGCATCTTTCTGACCGGCCAGATCATCGCCTTCTCTGGCCTTCCCGCCAATGCTGCGCCCGGGAGCGTGGCGCCGGACGTCATTGGCAATTTCGTGCTCGCTTTCGGAGCGGCCACGCTTGTGCTCGGATTAACCTCGGCCTGGTGGCTGCGACGCTTTCCGATCAGCCGCGCCGAGCACGAGGCTCGGCTCGAACGGCTTGCAGAGCGTCAGGCACACAGCCCCGAAACCCCGCTCGACGAGGCCGCCCGCGCCGATCCGGAGGGCCACTCGATCGGCGCTTAGCGCACCACAAATGAGAGCTTGGCGGGTGCGCCATGCTCTGCCACGGTCGCTCGCAGACTCGCCAAAGATTCGGTTGCATTTAAGGACGAGAGAGGAACTACTCCATGGATTTCGAACCCACCGAACGCCAGCTCTACTGGCGCAATCGCGTGCGCGACTTCATCGAGGCGTATGTGCGCCCGAACATGGCGGTCTACACGCGGCAGGAGCACGAGGGCGAGCGCTGGAAGGTCATCCCGATCATCGAGGAAACCAAGGCTAAGGCCAAGGCAGCCGGCATCTGGAACCTGTTCATGCCGCCGCGCAACGACAGCCATCATCATGTCGACGACAGCCTCGAGTTCGAAGGCCCCGGCCTCACCAACCTCGAATACGCGATGTGCGCCGAAGAAATGGGCCGCATCGGCTGGGCGAGCGAGGTGTTCAACTGCTCGGCCCCGGACACCGGCAACATGGAGGTGTTCCACCGCTACGGCACCCGCGAGCAGAAGGAAGACTGGCTGCGACCGCTGATGAATGGCGAGATCCGCTCGGCCTTCCTGATGACCGAGCCGAAGACCGCCTCGTCCGACGCAACCAACATCGAGACCCGGATCGAGCGGGACGGCGATCACTACGTCATCAACGGGCGCAAGTGGTGGTCTTCGGGGCTAGGCGATCCGCGTTGCAAGATCGCGATCGTGATGGGCAAAACCAATCCGGACGCCCAGCGCCACGCGCAGCAGTCGCAGATCCTGATGCCGATCAACACCCCGGGCGTGAACATCCTGCGGCACCTGCCGGTGTTCGGCTATGACGATGCGCCGCACGGCCACATGGAAGTCGAGATGAAGGACGTGCGCGTGCCGGCCGACAACATCCTGCTCGGCGAAGGGCGCGGCTTCGAGATCGCGCAGGGCCGCCTCGGGCCGGGCCGGATCCATCACTGCATGCGCACCATCGGCGTGGCAGAAGAGGCGCTGGCCAAGATGTGCCGCCGCCTGCAGGAGCGCGAAGCCTTCGGCAAGCCGGTCTACAAGCACTCGGTCTGGGAAGAGCGCGTTGCGCGTGCCCGTATCGACATCGATATGACCCGGCTCCTGTGCCTCAAGGCCGCCGACATGATGGACAAGGTCGGCAACAAGGCCGCCAAGCAGGAAATCGCGATGATCAAGGTGCAGGCACCCAACATGGCTCTGAAGATCATCGACGATGCCATCCAGGCGCATGGCGGCGGCGGCGTGTCCGATGACTATGGCCTCGCGTCGGCCTATGCCCATCAGCGCACGCTGCGCCTCGCCGACGGGCCGGACGAGGTCCACGCCCGCTCGATCGCGCATATGGAGTTCGCCAAGCACGCGCCCCGTCCGGGTCCGACGGCCAACGCCCTGCGCGGCGATCACGGCCGGGCGGTCAACGACACCGGCGCCTTCAGCTCAGGCGATATGGGCGTGGCCCGCTGATCGGGACCCGCGTTGATGACACACATCCCGGGGCGGTGTTGAACAAGCATCGCTTCGGGTTCCCCTCTGTAGAAACCTGCGAGGGGCAATCCAGCACAAGCGAAGAGGAAGCGCATGGCCAAGGCAGCCATCCTTGAACAACCCGGACAAGGTCTCAGGATCGCCGAGGTCACCTATGCCGACCCCGGCCCGCACGAGGTGTTGATCGACACCAAGGCGTGCGGCCTGTGCCATTCGGACCTGCACTTCATCGACGGGGATTACCCGCACGCGCTGCCCTGCATTCCGGGGCACGAGGCGGCGGGCATTGTCCGCTCGGTCGGTTCCGAAGTCCGCACGGTGAAACCCGGCGACCACGTCGTCTCCTGCCTCTCGGCATTCTGCGGGCATTGCGAGTTCTGCGTCACTGGTCGGATGGCCCTGTGCATGGGCGCTGACACCCGCCGCGCCAAGGGTGACGACTCGCGCATCGCCTTTGCCGATGGGTCGCCCGTCAACCAGATGCTCAACCTTTCTGCCCTATCAGAGCAGATGCTGATCCACGAGCACGCCTGCGTCGCAATCGACAAGGACATGCCCTTCGACCGCGCGGCCATCCTCGGCTGCGCTGTGACGACCGGCGCGGGGACGATTTTCAACGCCTGCAAGGTGACCCCGGGCGAGACCGTGCTGGTGGTCGGCTGCGGCGGGGTGGGCCTAGCCGCAATCAGCGCCGCCAAGATCGCAGGCGCAGCCAAAATCATCGCCGCCGATCCGCTCCCCGAAAAGCGCGCGCTGGCCGAAGTGCTGGGCGCGACCCATACCGTCGATGCGCTCGCGCCTGACGCCGCCAAGCAGATCATTGCGATTTCGGGCGGCGGGGTCGACTGGGGGATCGAAGCGGTCGGGCGGCAAGCCTCCGCCGATCTAGCGGTTGCGTCTCTGCGCCGCGGCGGGACTGCGGTGATCCTCGGCATGATGCCGCTCGACTGCAAGGTCGGCCTCTCCGCCTTCGACCTTCTCGGCGGCAAAAAGCTGATGGGCGCGCTAATGGGGATGAATCACTTTCCCGTCGATCTCCCGCGCCTCGTCGACTTCTACCTGCGCGGGCTGCTCGACCTCGACACGATCATCGCCGAGCGTATCACGCTTGAACAGGTCAATGAAGGCTTCAACACAATGCGCGCTGGAACCTCGGCCCGCACCGTGGTGATGTTCGACTGATGCCCGAGGCGGCCAACATCGATTTCGACACGGAAATGGTCGGCACGGTCGAAGTGACCGAGAAAGATGCGCTCGATCTTGATACGCTGACCCGTTGGTTCGCGGCGAATGTCGAAGGTTTTGCGGGGCCGATCAGCTACACCAAGTTCAAGGGCGGCCAGTCGAACCCGACCTACCGGATCGACACGCCCGAGACCTCCTACGTGCTGCGCCGCCAGCCGTTCGGCAATCTGCTCCCCAGCGCCCACGCGGTCGACCGCGAATATGCGGCGATGACCGGGCTCTACCCGACCGGCTTCCCGGTGCCGCGCACCTATGGCTTGTGCGAAGACCCCGAGGTGATCGGTTCCAAGTTCTTCGTGATGAGCATGGCCGATGGGCGGTCCTTGTGGAACGGTGCGCTGCCCGGCCTCACCCCTGACGAGCGCCGCGCGCATTACCTTGCGCTGATCGACACGATTGCGGACCTCCACCTCAACCAGCCCGACCGGATCGGGATGGGCAATTACGGCAAGCCGACCGACTACTGCGCGCGCCAGATCGCCCGCTGGACAAAGCAATACAAGCTCTCCGAAACCGAGCTGATGCCCGAGATGGAGCGGTTGATCGAATGGCTGCCGCAGACCATCCCGCCGCAGCACGGCTCAAGCGTGGTGCACGGCGACTATCGGCTCGACAACGTGATCTTCGCAGCTGACGAACCGCGCATCATCGCCGTGCTTGACTGGGAGCTGTCGACACTCGGCGATCCGATTGCGGACTTCAGCTACCTGATGCTTAATTGGCACAACCCCGCCGATGGCCGTGCGGGGCTGCTTGGGCTCGACATCGAGGCGCTCGGCATTCCCTCGCAGGAAGAGGCGGTCGAACGCTACGTCGCACGCACCGGCTATCCGGTGCCGCCGATGAGTTGGTACTTTGCCTACAATCTGTTCCGCCTCGCAGGCATCATGCAGGGCATCAAAAAGCGGGTGATCGACGGCACGGCCTCCAGCGCCCACGCGCAGTCGATGAGCGACCGGGTGCGCCCGCTGGCCGAGCGCGCCTACCACTTCGCGCTCGAAGCCGGGATGCCAGTGTAAAAACTGGGCAGGCCTCGGGGCGTTTACGTATGCTGCTTAAAGCCTGTGCAGCCCCCGCTTGCCGATGGCTCGCGGCGCGGCTAGGCGCGCGTTCGTAACCTGACGCCGGAGACCTCTCGCATGACCGACGCCCTGATGACCACCATCGAAGCCGCATGGGAGAACCGCGCGGCCATCACCCCGGCCAGCCGGGATGTCGCAGCGCTAGTGAACGAGGTGCTCGGCATGCTCGACAGCGGCACGGTGCGCGTCGCTGAGCCCGACGGGGCCGGTGGTTGGCACGTCAACCAATGGCTCAAGAAGGCGGTGCTGCTCTCCTTCCGCCTTAACGACAATGCCGTGGTCGATGGCGGCGCAGCGAGCGCGCCCGCCTATGACAAGGTGCCCCTGAAGTTTGCCGAGTGGGACGACGCCCGCTTCCGCGATGGTGGCTTCCGGGTTGTGCCGGGCGCTGTCGTTCGGCGCGGTGCGTATATTGCGAAGGGGGCAGTTCTTATGCCGAGCTTCGTCAATATCGGCGCTTACGTGGGCGAAAACACCATGATCGACACCTGGGCGACCGTCGGCTCCTGCGCGCAGATCGGTGCCAATGTTCACATTTCGGGCGGCGCGGGGATCGGCGGCGTGCTCGAGCCGCTTCAAGCCGAGCCAGTCATTATCGGTGATGGCGCCTTTATCGGGGCACGCGCTGAAGTAGCCGAAGGCGTGCGCGTTGGGGAGGGCGCGGTGCTGTCGATGGGCGTCTACCTCGGCGCCTCGACCAAGATCGTCGACCGCGCGAGCGGGCAGGTCCACATCGGCGCAGTGCCCCCTTATGCGGTGGTCGTGCCTGGTTCGATCCCCGGTAAAGCCCTGCCCGATGGCTCGCCCGGTCCCTCGCTGTACTGCGCGGTGATCGTCAAGACCGTCGACGCGCAGACCCGCTCCAAGACCGGGATCAACGAGCTGCTGCGCGACTGAGCGGGAGGGAGGCTCGCCCCGCCCCGTTTTGCCAACTTCCTTGCCGAGGTCGGCGAAACATCTGCGGCTGCGTGGCATAGAACCCTGCTTACCTGCAGGAGACATCCATGCCCGACCCCAAACGCCAGACCCGTATCGACGAGACCGACGCCAAGGGAGGCACCAATGAAGGCGTGGTGCGCTGGGTGCTGGGGATAAGCCTTGGCCTTGCAATCGTCGCTCTCACGCTGATCTGGGTGACCGGCGCGCTTACCCAGGGCCCGGTCGAGAGCCAGCAGAACGTCGCGCGCAAGGAGCAAGCTAAGCGCGAGCAGGCAGATTCCAACGGCAGCTCGACCGACGGGGTGCTCGCCGACGACCAGAATGCCGGAGCGCCGCCGACCACGGCCGATCAATGAGCGACACCTTCCGCAAGGGCCAGACAGTCAGCTGGAACTGGAGCGGGGGCACCGCCACCGGCAAGATCAAGGATCGCTACGAGCGCAAGGTGACGCGCAAGATCAAAGGCTCGGAGATCACCCGCAACGGCGATGCCGACAATCCGGCCTATCTCATCGAGCAGGAGGATGGCGACGAGGTGTTGAAGCTCGCCAGTGAACTCAAGCCAGCAGGTTGAGCTTTTGCGAAAGTTTCGCCATCCGCCGCTTATCGAGAACCATTGGTTACCTTGCGGTTTGATTTACGTAATGCAATACGTTTCCGTAACGTCAACCAGAACAGGGAGAGCAAGCGTGGCCGATCACAAGGATGTTATCCGCATCGACGAGGTCGCCGCGCGGGGCGCAGTCAGCAACACCGGCCTGCGCTATGTGCTGGGCTTCAGCCTTGGGTTCGCAATCATCGCGATGAGCCTGGTCTGGATCATTCCCGCCCTCGCTCACGCCGCGCGTTAATCATGGCGCCGCGACCGGCGGCGTAATCTGCGTCTCGATCGGTGGCTGGTCCGCCACGCTCGCGGCATAACCTTCCATTGCGCGCATCACGCGCAGGATGTTGCGGCTCGCGATCATCTCGAGCTCGGCCTGTGAATAGCCGCGCCGCGCGAGCTCAGCGAACAGCAGCGGATAGCCGCGCACATCCTCGAACCCGACCGGGCCAGATGGCATCCCGTCGAAATCCCCGCCGATCCCGATATGCTCCACGCCCGCGATCTTGCGGATGTGGTCGATGTGGTCGGCCATGTGCTTGATCGTAGTGGCAGGCTCGGGATTGGCCTTGTCCCACTTGTCCATCGCCGCCTTCACCGTGCCGGACTGGCCTTGCCACAGCGCGTTCAGCCGCGCCTCCTCGCCCGAGCGTTTTGCGGACCACTGGCGCCGCTCCTCGTTGAGGAAGCCGGGGAGCGCCACTACCATCACGATCCCGCCGTTCTGGGGCAGGCGCGCGAGCACTGAATCGGGCACGTTGCGCGGATGGCCGTTTACCGCCCTTGCGCCCGAGTGGCTGAAGATCACCGGCGCGCGTGCCACATCGAGCGCATCCATCATCGTCGCCTCGCTCACATGGGAGAGGTCGACCAGCATGCCGATGCGATTCATCTCGCGCACCACGTCCTTGCCGAAATCAGTGAGCCCGTCATGCGCGGGTTTATCCACCGCAGCATCGGCCCAGGGCGTGTTGCTGTTGTGGGTGAGCGTCATGTACCGCGCGCCCAAGGCGTAAAGCTGGCGCAGCACACCGAGGCTCGATCCGATCGAGTGGCCACCTTCCATCCCGATCAGCGAGGCGACCTTGCCGTCGGCCACCGCGCGCTCGACCTCGTCAGCGGTGGCGGCGAAGCGCAAGGCCTGCGGGTAGCGCGCGATCAGCCGCCGGGTCACGTCGATCTGCTCGATCACCTGCACCACCGCCTCGGGCTCGTCGGGGTTGGAAGGGACATAGACCGACCAGAACTGCGCGCCAACCTTACCCTGCTTCAACCGCACAAGGTCGGTCTGCATCGCGCGGCCATCGGGATTGGTGGGGCCAGTTGTGGAGGTGTCCTCGAAATCGAAGGCGTTGATCTGGTTCTTCACCCGGTCGCGCAGCTGGTTGGGAACGTCATTGTGCCCGTCGAAGATCGGCGCCGCTTCAAGCGCGGCATTCGCCGTTGCGGTGGCCGGGTCCACAGCGGGCTCAGCCTGCTGAGCGGCGAGCGGAGCGGCCAGCACGAGCGCGGCGGCAAGAGCGAGGCGAGAGGCGGCGAAAAGTTGCATAGGGTAAGCTCCCGAAGCTAGAGCGCCTGCACCGGCAGGCCCGGAAGGCAGGTAAGGATGGGCACATGGATAGCGCGGACAAGTTGATCGAACAATTGGGCCTTGCCGCGCATCCCGAAGGCGGGTGGTATCGCGAGACGTGGCGCGGCGACGCAGGCCCTAGTGGCCGCGCGGGCGGCACCGCGATCATTTTCCTGCTGCGCGACGGAGAGGCCTCGCACTGGCACACCGTCGACGCTGCCGAACTGTGGCTGTGGCAGGCGGGCGACCCGCTCGAACTGCGGCTTGCGGCGAGCGACGAAGGCCCGGTGAGCTCGGTGATCCTGGGCAGCGATGTGGGCGCGGGACAGCAGCTTCAGGGCCGCGTCGCCCCTTACGAATGGCAGGCGGCACGCAGCTTTGGACAGCTGCAGCACGGTTACTCCCTCGTTTCGTGCGTGGTGGTGCCGGGCTTCGACTTTGCGGGCTTCACCCTCGCGCCGCCGGGCTGGGAGCCGGGCCATGGACCGGAAACGTCGTGAAGGCCGCCCTGCGCTGGCTGCTCGCGGCCTTCTACTTTGTCGCGGGCGTGATCCACATCGCCAGACCTGCGCCCTTCCTGACGATCATGCCCGGCTGGGTGCCTGCTCCGCACGCGGTGGTGCTGTTGACTGGGGTGGCAGAGATCCTCGGTGCGATCGGGCTTGTGCAATGGTTCTCGCCGCCCCTTCGCCGCGCGGCGGGTTGGGGGCTGGCGCTCTATGCGCTGTGCGTCTGGCCGGCGAACATTAATCACTTCATCCTCGACATGGCAAAGTCGAGCGGCGGGCTGGGCCTTGCCTATCACGTGCCGCGCATGTTCGCGCAGCCCGCGGTCATCTGGCTCGCGCTATGGGTGGGGGGATGCCTGCCGCTGCGTAAACGCGCTGCGTGATGCTGCAGGCGGCGATCCTGACGTTGCTCGCCGAGCGGGCCCGAGGTGCGACGATCTGCCCGAGCGAGGCCGCGCGCCGCTTCGCCGGACCCGAGGGTGACTGGCGTGCCAAAATGGACACTATCCACCTCGCCGCCGACACTTTGGTCGCAGCGGGCACCATCAGTCTGTCGGGGAAGGGCGAACCCATGCAAAAGCGGCGCGGACCCTACCGGATCGCGCGCCGCTGATGTTTCAAGTCCGATGGGCGCCAACCCGGCGCCCGGCGTGCTTACTTAAGATGCTTAGAGACCGCTGCGGTCATCTTGAACATCGAGATCTGGTCCTTGCCAATCACCGCGCCGAGCTTGGCATCGGGATTGATCTGACGCTTGTCCTTGGTGTCCTGCAGGCTGTGGGCCTTGATGTATTCCCACACCTTCGAGGTCACCTGGGCGCGGGTCATCGGACCCTTGCCGATCACCCCTTCGAGATCATCCGAAAGCGTAACCGGCCTCTGCAGTGCGTTTGTCGTTCCAGCCATCATCTACTCCCTTGTCATAGTGGCAGGTCAAATATCGTCGTCTTCCCAAGCCGCATCGTTGTCCCCGCCCCCGGTAAAGGTTGCGTGAAGCACCGCGCAGGCCGTGATTGACCCTTGCAGGGATGCGAGCAGTTCCGCCCGCCCTGCGCCGGGCATCAGCACCAGCGGCAGTTCGGTCGCGAACAGTTGAAACAGATAGTGGCGCGTCTCGCCCTCGGGCGGGTCTGGCAGCAGCCACTCGGAATTGCCAACGGCATTCTTGCCGGTACGCGGCGGGACCTCGCCTTCAAGCAGCTTGCCGCGCTGACCGGGCAGGCCCCACACGAGCCAATGGCACGCGGGCTCGGCTCCTTTGGCAGAGGCTTCCTCGACCACCAGCACCAATTCCTGCGATGGCGCGGGCGGCGCGCTCCATTCGAGCGGTGGTGCGACGGAATCCTCTTCTGCTGCGGTGAAGCTTCCATCGAGCTCCTCCCCGCCGCGAAACGCCGGGCTGGTCAGCGCAAAGCTGCCGCGCGCGAAGGCCTGCGCCGACCCCAGCTTCGCAATCGCGAGGCCGGGATGACGCGCGGGCGCAGGCACATCGAGCGCAAGCCAGGCGGGGAAATCAGTCATGATTCTGTCGCTTCATCGCCCTCGTGCTAGTCCGTTCGCTTGTCCGATACGAGACTTGGCAAGGCGGTTTTTGGCGGTTTCTGAGGAAAACCATGGAAATGCAGGCAAAATGGTCACGCTTTTTGGTGGATTCCTTGGCAATGGGCCGCAATCGCCTTGCTCTTGCCCCGGTGCACATGCATCCCTGCGTACCCGGCCACCACGCCGGGTAGCCGCGAATCTGGCCCGGAGTTCCCCGCTCACATGAAGTTTTCCCGCACCGCTCTCAGCCTTGTTCTGGCCGTCCAGCTTGCCGCCTGCGGCGAGGGCGGAAGCTCCTCCGGGCCGCCCATAAGCGGAACGCCCACGCCGACCCCCACCCCGCCCGTCACGCCCTGCGGGCTCGCTGCGCAGCAGGACTTCGCCGACCAAGTGCTCAACGAGTGGTATCTGTTCCCTGACCTGCTGGCCGCCGTGAACCGGTCTTCGGTGAGCACGCTTGACGACTATCTCGACGCCCGCGTTGCTCCGGCGCGCGCGGCCAACCGCGACCGCTTCTTCACCTTCGCGACCTCGATCGCCGAAGAGAACGCGCTGATCAATTCGGGATCGAGCGCTGGCTTCGGCATCCGCCTGTCCTACGATACAGCTGGGCGCCGGCTGTTTGTGGTCGAAGCCTATGAAGGCGCGAGCGGCTTTGCCAGCGGGCTCGACCGCGGCACCGAAATCACCGCCATC
>JBBRUU010000021.1:0-25242 GCA_038247515.1 Sphingomonadales bacterium | reverse complement strand
GGCGAGCAGTCGATCATGCATGGCGTCCAGGCAGGCATGTTCACCAACCTCGGGGCCGGCGATGTCGCCGTTGCCGAGATCATCCGTTCGCTCGAGGCACGGGGCTACGACCAGTGGTACGTGCTCGAACAGGACGCCGCGATCACCGGGGCCGTGCCCCCGGTCGGGAGCGGCCCATTTCTCGATGTTCGTTCGAGCATCGAGTTCCTCCGAACCGTCGACGCCTTCATAGAGGACGCGTCGACGTTCGGATCATGATGAAGTCCCACAGGAGGGGAAAATCCATGAGCAAACTGTTCAGACTGCTCGCCATCTTGGCGGTGTTCTCGCTGTTCGCCGGGTTCTACTACTGGTTCCCGAAGATGAGCGGGCGGATGCACAGCGAACTGCTGAGCCACATTCACTTCTGGACCTTCTTTGTTGGCGTGAACGTGATCTTCTTCCCGCAGCACTTCTTGGGGATGCAGGGCATGCCGCGCCGCTACCCGGACTACGCGGAAGCGTTCACCTTCTGGCACCAGGTCAGCACCTACGGGTACTACATCATGGCCGGGTCAATGGTGTTCTTCTTCGTCAACATCATCTACGCGCTGGTCGCCGGCAAGAAGGCCGCAGCCAACCCGTGGGGCGAAGGCGCGACCACGCTCGAGTGGACCTTGTCGAGCCCGCCGCCTTACCACCAGTTCGAAACGCTGCCGGTGATCACCGACGCGCATGACTACCACGATCACCGTCCTGCGACCGCTTGAGGACGACGGCGTGATCGGCTCCCCGCTCGGAGCATAAGCACACGGGGGGAGCGTGGCTGATGGTCGCGCTCCTTGCCCATGGAACCGACAAGACAATGGCAAGTACCGCACCTCAGATCACATCGCAGTCTCTCCCGACGGAGTGGCGTGACTTCTTGACGCTGACCAAGCCGCGGGTGATGACGCTGGTGATCTTCACCGCGATCTGCGGCGTGCTGGCCGCGCCGGCCACGATCCATCCGGTGCTGGGCTTTACCGCAATTCTGGCGATTTCGATGGGCGCGGGCGGGTCTGCGGCATTGAACCACTGGTGGGAAGCCGACATCGACGCCGGGATGAAGCGCACAATGAACCGTCCGCTCCCCGGCGGGCGGATGCGCCGCGAGGATGCGCGCGATTTCGGGATTTTCCTGTCGGCTGCGTCGGTTGGCCTGATGGGCCTTGCTATCGGCTGGCTCGCTGCCTCGCTGTTGCTGGGCGCGATCATCTACTACGCGGTGATCTACACCATGTGGCTGAAGCCGCGCACCCCGCAGAACATCGTCATCGGCGGCGGCGCGGGCGCCTTCCCGCCGCTGATCGGCTGGGTCGCGGTGACCGGCGACATCACCGCAATGCCGATCCTGCTGTTCGCGATCATCTTCTTCTGGACCCCGCCGCACTTCTGGGCGCTCGCGCTGTTCGTGCAATCGGACTACGCCAAGGTCGGCATCCCGATGCTCCCCGTGGTGGCGGGCGAGAAGGTGACGCGCCGCCAGATCATGGTCTACACCCTGCTGCTTGCTCCTGTAGCGATCGCGCCGTGGTATATCGGCGGGACGAGCTGGATTTACGGTTCGGTCTCGGTGGTGCTCTCCGCGCTGTTCGTGGTCCTGGCTATGCCGGTCTTCACCCGGATGCGCGCCGAGGTTGACTCGATGAAGCCTGAAAAGGCGCTCTTCAAGTTCTCGATCGTCTACCTCTTTGTTCTCTTCGCCGCGCTCGTCGCTGACCGCGTTGCCTTCTATCAGGGCTGGATCGCATGACCCCGGACGAAGAGCGCGAGTTCATGCGCCGCCGCAAGGCGCGCAATTGGGTGGTGCTCGGCACGCTCATCTTCTTTGTGGGGTTGTTCTACGCGATCACCATCGTGCGGATCGGCGGGCAGGTAAACTGATGGCGAGCCTCGCGCCCTCCACCGATGACATCGCCCGCCGTAACTTGCGGACCGGGCTGATGGCGTTTGCAGGCGCGCTGGCGATGCTCGGGCTGGGCTATGCCTCGGTGCCGCTTTACCGCCTGTTCTGCCAGGCCACCGGCTTTGGCGGGACGACTATGGTCGCCAGCGAAAGTCAGGCCGAGCGCGCCGCTGCGTCGGCAACCGGCCAATCCATCTCGATCCGCTTCGACGCCTCGACCGAGGCGGGGATGCCGTGGACATTCCGCCCCTCGCAATCGACGGACAAGGTAACCATCGGCGAGCGCGACATTGCCACCTACGTGGCGCGCAACGATAGCGCACAGCCAATCACCGGCATGGCGACTTTCAATGTCGCGCCTGAGCAGGCGGGCAAGTATTTCAACAAGATCCAGTGTTTCTGCTTCACGCAGCAGACGCTCCAGCCGGGGCAGGAGGTGGTGATGCCGGTGCTCTACTTCGTCGATCCCGCCATGCTCAACGATCCGAACATGAAGGGCGTCGAGCAGATCACGCTCAGCTACACTTTCCACCGCTCGCAGGAGCCGCTAGCAGCGCCCCCCAAGAGCACCGATTGATCCGCTAACCCAGGGACGGGAACTTCCACATGGCTGGCAAGGTAAACCACGATTACCACATTCTCGAACCCGATATCTGGCCGCTGGCCGGCTCGATTTCGGCGCTGACTTTCACCAGCGGGCTAGTGCTGAACCTGTACCCGGACGTTTTTGGCCAAGCGGCCGGCTTTGTCATGTGGGCGGGCCTCGCGGGCCTGATCGCCACCTTCTTCATGTGGTTCAAGAACATCGTGGTCGAAGCCGAGCGCGGCGATCACACCCCGGTGGTGCAGCTGCACCTGCGCTACGGGATGATCCTGTTCATCGCCTCGGAAGTGATGTTCTTCGTCGGGTGGTTCTGGAGCTTCTTCGACTTTGCGCTGTTCCCCGCGCCGCTGACCTTTGACGAGGCGACGGGCGTGACCACCAGCCTGTTCGGCGAGGCGGGCGCCATCGGGCAGTTCGTGCCCAAGGGCATGGAGGTGCTCGATCCCTTCGCGCTGCCGCTGCTCAACACGCTGATCCTGCTGTGCTCGGGCACCACGGTGACCTGGGCGCACCACTCGCTGATCCACGGCGACCGTGTGGGCCTCAAGCAGGGCCTGTGGGCAACGATCCTGCTGGGCCTGCTGTTCAGCTCGATCCAGGCCTACGAATATGCCGTGGCGCCCTTCGGCTTTGGCGGCAACACCTATTCGAGCGCCTTCTACATGGCGACCGGCTTCCACGGCTTCCACGTGATGATCGGGACGATCTTCCTCGCGGTCTGCCTGTATCGCACCTATCTCGGCCACTTTACCTCGCGCCAGCACTTCGGCTTCGAAGCGGCGGCGTGGTACTGGCACTTCGTCGACGTGGTGTGGCTGTTCCTGTTCGTCTCGATCTATGTGTGGGGCGGCTGGGGCGCTGAATACCACTGATGGTTCCGGGCGAAAGTCCGACGGAAAAGCAGGGGCAGCCGGGGTTGGGAGTTTCACTCCCCCGGGCTGCCCTTTCCGGTTTGTGTCCCCGGTGCGGAGCGAAGACCTTGTTCGCTGCGCCAGCCGCGCTGGCGCATGAATGCAGCCATTGCGGGCTTAACATCACGGGCCTTGAACGCGGCGGGCGGTTTGTGGGCGTGGTGACGATGCTGCTGGCGTTGATATTGATCTTGGCCGCGCTCAGCATCGACGAGTGGCTACGCCCGCCCTTGTGGCTTTCGCTGGTGGTCTGGGGGCCGGTAACGGTGGGCGGCGTGGTTTACGCCTTGCGGTTCTACAAGACCATGTGGGTCTATCACGAGTTTGAGGAACGCCAGCAACCATGACCGCCCGCCGTATCCCGATATTCTCGACGATCATCGTGCTGGCGGCGGTTGCCACCATGATCGGGCTGGGCGTGTGGCAGCTCGGGCGGTTGAAGGAGAAGGAAGCGCTTGTCGCGCGATACAACGCGGCTTTGCAGGACAGCGCCCAAGTGCCTTGGCCTGCGCCGGCCGACTACGCGAGCGCGATGTTCCGCCGCACGACTATCGATTGCCAGAAGGTTCGCGGGATCGCCCCGATCTCGGGCAAATCCGCCAGCGGGCGTTCGGGCTGGGTGCATGTCGCCCGGTGCGCACATGGCGGCGCAGGTTCGGCCGACGTCACCATCGGCTGGTCGCAGTCTCCGCAATCGCCGGCATGGGCGGGAGGCCGCGTGACGGGCCGCATCGCCAGCTATGGCGACACCATCCGCATCGTCGCAGAAACCCCGCAGGCGGAACTCCAGCCGCTTGCCAAGCCTGATCCGGGCGACCTGCCCAACAATCACTTGGCCTATGCCGGGCAGTGGTTCTTCTTTGCCCTGACTGCGCTCGTTATCTACGTGCTGGCAGTGCGGCGGCGAGGGCGTTTTTCCTGATGGTCGCGATTTCTAAGCCGGGAAATGTTCCATTTCCCTCAAAATCACTCTAACTCGCGCCCCCATGCAATACGTCTCGACACGCGGCAGCGCACCGACGCTCGACTTTGAAGGGGTGACGCTGGCCGGCCTCGCCAGCGACGGGGGGCTGTATGTGCCTGCCCAATGGCCGCGCTTCAGCCAGGCCGAGATCCGCGCCATGCGCGGCCTTGCCTATCCCGATCTTGCCGCGCGGATCATGGCGCCGTTCGTCACGCCCAGCCTCACCGAGGCTGAACTGCTCAGCCTCTGCCACGCGGTCTATGGCGATTTTGGCCACGCCGCGGTTGCCCCGCTGGTGCAACTGGATCATCAGCACTGGCTGCTCGAACTGTTCCACGGGCCGACACTGGCCTTCAAGGACGTGGCGCTGCAACTGATCGGCCGCCTGTTCGAGACGTTCCTCGAGCGCCGAGACGAGCGCCTCACCATCGTCGGCGCAACCAGCGGAGACACAGGTTCCGCCGCGATTCAGGCAGTCGCCGGGCTCGACCGGGTCGAGATCTTTATGCTCCACCCCAAGGGCCGGGTGAGCGATGTGCAGCGCCGCCAGATGACCACGGTGCGCGCGCCCAACGTCCACAACCTCGCCATCGAGGGCAGCTTCGACGACGCGCAGGCGCATGTGAAGCGGATGTTCACCGATGGCGACGTGACCGGGCGGCTCAACCTTGGCGCGGTGAACTCGATCAACTGGGCGCGGTTAATGGCGCAGGTTGTCTATTATTTCGCCTCGGCGTTGCAGCTCGGCGCGCCGGACCGGACGGTGGCGTACTCCGTGCCCACCGGCAATTTCGGCGATGTGTTTGCAGGCTATGTCGCAGCCAAGATGGGCCTGCCCATCGAGCGGCTGATCGTCGCCACCAACATCAACGACATTCTCCACCGCGCGCTGTCGAGCGGCGATTATTCGGCGGGCGGAGTGACCGAAACCATCACCCCTTCGATGGACATTCAGGTCAGCTCCAATTTCGAACGCCTGCTGTTTGATGCGGGCGGGCGGGACGGGACCGCGATGGCCGCCCAGATGCACGCCTTCGAAGCGACCAAGGCTATGCAGCTCACCAACGCGCAGATGCGAGGCGCCGCGATGCTGTTCACCAGTGCGCGCGCCGATCAGGTCGAGACCGCCCGCGCGCTGCAATGGGCCTATCGCCATGCCGGGCAGGTCATCGACCCGCATACCGGCGTGGGGCTGCACTGTGCGCAGGCCGTGGCCGCGAGCGTGCGATCAGGGGTGCTGGCAGGCGTGCCGATCGTCACTCTCGCCACCGCACACCCGGCCAAGTTCCCCGACGCGGTCGAACGCGCGATCGGCGTGCGTCCGGCGCTTCCGGCACGCGTCGGCGACCTGTTCGGACGCGAGGAAAGCTTCCTCGAGCTGGCGGGCGACTATGCCACCGCCCGCGACCACGTGCTCGGCCACGCGGCGGCCTCCGGCGCTCATTGATGGCGACCCTCGTCCAGCAGCCGCTGGTGATGGAATGCGCCGGGTGGCCAAATGCGGACTCCGCGTATCGCCTGCTCGACAGCGGTGCGGGGCGCAAGTGGGAAGCGTTCGGCCCGCACTCGTTCATCCGGCCCGAGCCGCAAGCCTTGTGGCAGCCGCGCATCGACACCTGGCAGGCTGACGGCGAGTTCATCCCCGGATCGGACGAGGACGGCGGCGGGCGCTGGCAATTTTCCGGGCGGCTGCCTGACGAAGGCTGGGAGCTGGCCTGGAACGAAGTGCGCTTCACCGCCCGCCCCACGCCCTTCCGGCACCTGCAATTCTTCCCCGACATGGCTCCGGTATGGGACTGGATGCGCGGACAGCTGGGCGAAATGACCGAGGCAGAGACGCTCAACCTGTTCGGCTACACCGGGCTCGGCACGCTCGCGCTCTCAGGCCATGGGAAGGTGACGCATGTCGACGCGTCCAAGAAATCCGTGGCGCAGGCGCGTGAGAACGCCGCGCTTTCGGGCATGGAAGATCGCCCGATCCGCTGGCTCACCGACGATGCGGCCAAGTTCACCGCGCGCGAAGTGCGGCGCGAGCGGCGCTATGACGGGATCATCCTCGATCCCCCGAAGTTTGGCCGCGGGCCGGATGGCGAAGTGTGGCGGCTGGAGGAGCATCTCCCCGGCCTCGTCGCCGATTGCGCGCGCCTGCTAGATGGAGGCAGCCGCTTCGCGTTCCTCACCGTTTACGCCGTGCGCATGAGCAGCCTTGCGATTGCGGGCCTGCTTGAAGAAGCGCTCGGGGGCCTGCCGGGAACAATCGAGCACGGCGACCTTGCGGTGCGCGAGGAAGGGGAGGGCGGACGGCTGCTGCCGACCGCGATTTTCGCCAGATGGAGCAACGGCTGACTTTCCCGCCCCCGACCCCTTCCGCAAGCCGGAGGGGAGCGAGCCTTGGCGGCTCTGCCGTCTAGTCGCAGCGGGGTGGGCCCCCGCACGAGCCGACACTGGACTTAGCCGCCCCATCCTGCCAACGCGCCTCGCCATGGCCGACTCTCTCACCCTCGAAGTCAACGATCTCGTCGTCGATGTCCTTACCGGCATCTATTCCGAGGAGACCGGCCAGCCCCAGCCGCTCCGCATCTCCCTTGCGGCGCGCTACCAAATCGCGGATCGCTACGGTCCCGATACGCCGCTCGATGCGAGCAAGAACTATATGGACCTCAAATTCGCCGCTTCAGGGGGGCTGCCTGCGGGCGTGCACTTCAAGCTGATCGAGGCGGTGGCCGATCACATCTGCGAGACGCTGTTCGTGCAGGACCGCCGTGTTGAGGCGGTGACGGTCAAGATCGTCAAGCTCGCGATTGCCGAAGCGAATGAGCAGATCGGCATCACCTTGCACCGCGAGCGCCGCCCGGAGCACGGGGGCTGATCCGGTGATGCGCGAGCTTGAGGTCGGCTTGCTGCCGGAAAGCGCGCTCGGTGCGGCAGGGGCGTTCATGGCGCTCCACCTCGAAGTGGCCCGCGGCATCCTTGCCGATCCCGAGGTGCGCGCGCTCGCGATCGTCCTGCCGCCCGCCCCGCACGACCACCGCGACTGGCGTCTTACCCTCGCCCGAGACTTGGCGCGGGAGGCCGCGCCCAAGCGGGTGAATGTCGTCTCCGGCAACCCCGGCGAGGCGCGCGCGGCAACCTTACGCTTTTTGGCAGATGCGCCGGGCGTGACAGGGCAGTATCTATCATGCGATGGATGAAACCGTGTCGACCCAAGCCAGCCCCTCGGCCCCGCGCAAGCCCGATGTGATCCTGCTGCGCGATGCGGCAGGCAGCGCCCCGCCGCTGATCGACGCGTTCATGCGCCGCATCACCTACCTGCGCCTTTCGGTCACCGACCGCTGCGACCTCAGATGCTCCTATTGCATGCCCGAGCGCATGACCTTCCTGCCCAAGAAGGAAGTGCTGAGCCTTGAGGAGCTTTACGATCTCGCCACCGGCTTCATTGCGCGCGGCGTGACCAAGATCCGCATTACCGGCGGCGAACCGTTGGTGCGGCGCGACATCATCGACCTGTTCACCGCGCTGGGCCGCAGGCTGGGGCCCAAAGGACATGGGGACCTTGCCGAACTTACGCTGACCACCAACGGTACCCAGCTTGGCGAACACGCCGAGGCGCTGGCCAAGGCCGGGGTGCGGCGAGTCAATGTCTCGCTCGATACGCTTGACCGCGCCAAGTTTGCCGAGCTTACCCGGCGCGACATGCTGCCGCAGGTGCTGGAGGGTATCGCGGCGGCCAAGGCGGCAGGGCTGAAGGTGAAGCTCAACGCGGTGGCGCTGAAGGGCGTCAACGAGGCGGAGCTGCCCGATCTTATCGCCTGGGGCCATGCCCAAGGCCACGATGTGACGCTGATCGAGGTCATGCCCTTGGGCGATGTCGAGGAGGAGCGGCTCGACCAGTATCTGCCCCTCAGTGGCGTGCGCGCGGGACTCGCGGAACGCTGGACCCTGACCGAGAGCGACTACAAGACCGGCGGGCCTTCGACATATGTCGACGTAGCCGAGACCGGCGGGCGGCTGGGCTTCATCACGCCGCACACCAACAACTTTTGCGCAGGCTGCAACCGCCTGCGGGTGACGGCGACCGGCCAGCTGTTTCCCTGCCTTGGCGGGGGGGAGCAGGTCGACCTGCGCGCCGCGCTGCGGTCCGACGATCCGCAAGCGGGCCTCGCCGCCGCGCTGGGCGAAGCGCTGCGCATCAAGCCCGAGAAGCATAACTTCCGCATGGACGCCCGCGGCGCCGGCCCGGCGCTGGCGCGGCACATGTCGATGACGGGGGGGTGAGCGGCGTGATTACCGTCGTCCTGCTCGGCAAGCTCGCCGACCTTGCGGGCGCGCCGTCGCTCCAGCTGCCTGCGCCGCTCGACTGGGCCGGACTGCAGGCCGCGCTGCCCGAGGCGCTCGCCGGTGCGCTCGGCGATCCGAGGAACCGCGTGGCGCTCAACGGCGCGCTGCTGGCGGACAAGGCGGCGCTCCACGCGGGCGAGGGCGACGAGATCGCGCTGCTCCCCCCCGTCTCCGGCGGCTGAGCCATGCCACCCCGCATACAGATGCGCGACATCCGCCTGCTCGACCAGCCGTTCCTTCCCGCTATGCTGATCGGCCCCTTCACGCAGGCCAATCCGGGTCTCGGCGGGGTTTGCACCTTTGTCGGTGAGGTGCGCCATGATGCCAAGGAGCAGGGGAGCGTCGAGGCGCTTGAGCTCACCCATTACGAACCGCTCACCCTGCCGGGGATGCATGCCCTTGCCGACCGCGCATTCGAGCGTTTCGACCTGATGGGTCTGCTGATGGTCCACCGCACCGGGATGATGCATCCGGGCCAGCCGATCGTCTGCGTCTCGGCCGCTGCGCTCCACCGCCGCGATGCGTTGGGCGCGGTCGACTTCTGCATGGATCACCTGAAAAGCGCCGCGTGGTTCTGGAAGCGCGAGAAGCGGGCCAAAGAAAACGGGGAAAGCAAATGGCACTGGATCGAACCGCGCGAACAGGACGCAGCAGACCTTGCACGCTGGCAAAGCTGATTTGATCCGCGTCAAAGCAGAGGCCCCCGGCATCGGCTAATCCTCCTTTCTACAGCAAGGAGGAATAGCCATGAGCCACGTCGTCCACGACCTTATCGCCCGCGGCCAAGCGCGCATTGTCGAACTGAGACCGAAGCGCGCGTCCGCAATCAGGTCAAAACCGACCGCAATTTCGGCCTTCCCAAGGCGCTCCATACGGCCACCGTGGCGTGCTAGCTTGGCTTTCTGCTGGTCGTCGGCACCGCCTTTGCCAGTCCCGGATTGGCGATCCCGATGGCGATTTGCGCCGTGTTCATCGTCGCAGGCTTTGGGGTTCCGGCGGTTTGGACGCGGCTTGCGGGTAACACCGGCGCGCCGCAGACGATGGGCGAGTTCGCTCTGAAGGGCATCATGACCCACACCGGGCGGCTGGCACCGCAGGATGCGACGATCCAGATGCTGATCCTGCCGGTGCTGCTGGTGGTCTGGGGCTTGGTGGTCGCCGTGATCGCGGCGGTGGTCCGCTGACCTGAGATGCACCCCTTGGGGCGGTGGCTTTAGGCCTACCGCCCCGAAATCTTGTGCAGCAGTTCCGGATTGCACAGCGCGATGCCGCGTTTCCCCTCCCGCCGGATCGCGCCCATCTCCTCAAGTTCGCCCAGTTTGCGGCTGACGGTCTCGATTGTCAGGCCGAGCATGTTGCCGATCTCGCCGCGGGTCAGCGGTAGCTCGAAATGCGGCGCGAGGTGGCACGAGCTGTCGCTCGCTGCGGCCGCGAAGTCGTGGAGCAGGGCGGCAAGCCGCGCCTCGGCGCTGGCGCGGGCAGTGAGTTCCAGCAGCCCGCGCGTCGCCTGCAGGTCGGCCTGGCTACGGCGCAGCAGCGCGCGGGCCAGCGCCGGGTAATCCTCGATCGACTGCTCGATATCGCGCCGCGCGAATGTGCACAGCCGGCTGTCGGTCAGCGCCACCACATCGTGATGCGCGAAGGGCGCGAACAGCTCGCCGATGAAGCCGGCTGGGTGGACGAGGGCGAGGATCTGCTCGTTGCCGTTCCGGTCGATGGCCGAAACCTTGAGCGCGCCCGTTAGCAGCGTGGCGCAGGCCGCATCCTCGTCACCGGCGGCAAACAGCATCTCGCCGCGCTTCAGCAGGCGGGTGCGACCTGCGGTGGCCATCGCATTGCGATCTTCGGGGGTGAGCACGGCGCAGGCGGCGGTCTCACTGACGGGGCAGCTGCCGCAAGCAAGTTTCATGATCCCATCGCGCCCCAGATGCGGGCGATGGCTGCATCCTGGCGGGCGAGCAGCGCGGCGACTTCACCTTGCGCGGCGACCACCGCCGGATCGGGACTGAGCGCGCCCGCAGCCTCGGCGGCGAGCCCGTCAAGCGTGGCGAGCGTGCCGGCAGTCGCGGCGCGCTTGGAATCGAGGTCGGCCAACGCCACGATCGCGGCGGCGCGCGCATCGCTCTCGAAGGGCTGACCGGCAGCGGCGCGGGCGAGCCGAGCAGCGTCGGATTCCCGCGCGGAAAAGGCGCTGTTGGAGGAAGCGGCGACGGCGCGAAGTTCGGCGAGGCGGGCGGCGGTGGTCGCGGGGCGAATCGGGGCCGCCGATGGCTCGGCTGCGGTAATCGGAGCAGAACCGCTCTCGAACGGGCGCATCGCCAGCGAAGGGTAGGTGTCCTGCCCGGCCGCGCAGGCCGACAGCAACGCCGCAAGCATCAAGAGGCCTAGCAGTTTCATCCCGTTTACACGCCTTTTCGATCCCTTGTTCTGTTACCATGACCCCCGGCGATGGCAAAGCCGCCTGAGGGCCACCGCATTCCACTTTTTGGTCGCGCGTGGAACGCAGGGGCGTTGACTTGGCAGCGCCGTTCACCTAACGGCGTGCCTCTTTCCGGGGCTGCACCTTCGCAAGCCTGGTATTGCCGTTCGGTTGGCATGGCGTCCCCTGGCCATCCGGACACCGCACAGACAAGAGAGTTTAGAGCCATGTTCGCTGTAGTGCGCACTGGTGGCAAGCAGTATCGGGTTGCCGCCGGAGACAAGATTGCCGTTGAAAAGCTCGCAGGCGAAGCCGGCGACACGATCACGTTGGGTGACATCCTGCTGGCCGGTGAAGGCGACTCGCTCGCCGACGTCGCGTCGGTGACTGTCTCTGCCGAGATCATCGCCCAAGCCAAGAGCGAAAAGGTGATCGTCTTCAAGAAGCGTCGCCGGCACAATTATCGCCGCAAGAACGGCCACCGCCAGCAGATGACTCTGCTGCGCATCATGTCCGTTGGCGCTGCCGAAGCAAAGGCCCCGGCCAAGAAGGCTGCCGCCAAAAAGACCACGAGCGAAGCGCCGGCTGAAGCCGCCGCGACCGCTGAATAAGGAGCTAGCGAACCATGGCACATAAGAAAGCAGGCGGTTCGTCGCGTAACGGTCGTGATTCGGCCGGTCGCCGGTTGGGCGTGAAGAAGTTCGGCGGTCAGGAAGTGATCGGCGGCAACATCATTATCCGCCAGCGCGGCACCCGCGTGTACCCGGGCGTGAACGTCGGCATCGGCAAGGATCACACCCTGTATTCGCTCGCCCAAGGCGTGGTGCGATTCCATGCGGGTAAGCTCGGCCGCAAATACGTCTCGGTAGACGTGATGGCTGAAGCCGCAGAGTAAGCGGACGATTCGATAAAGGGATCGTCTGTAAGGATGGTCCCGGCAGGTGAAAGACCGGCCTAAAGAGGGAGATGGGACCATCCTCGTTTCGAGGGGGTCCGTCTCCCTTTTTGCATTCTCCTTCGAAAGCCTGCGGAATCACAAAGTTTCGCGGCCATGAAATTGTCATGCGCTTGCCCTAGCGGCGGTGTGGGGCAAAGTAGGGAGAAATGGTGTGTTCCACCGCTCTGAAAGACTGTTCCTGAGGCCCGCCTTCCCCGAGGATTGCGGCGCAATTCTTGCTGGCATCGGTGATGAGAGCATCGTGCGCAACCTCGCCCGCGCGCCCTGGCCCTACACCTTGGACGACGCCCGCAGCTTTGCCGCGCTGCCGCAAGACCCTTACCTGCCGCACTTCCTTGTCACGCTGCCCGGTGCAGGTGTGATTGGCGCTGCTGGCCTGAGCACACAGGACGGCGACTATGATGGCGAGGCCGAGATCGGCTACTGGATCGCGCGCCAGCACTGGGGCCGCGGCTATGCCACCGAGGCGGCGCGCGCGGTGCTCAGGATCGCGCACACGCTCGGCCACCGCCGGATCGTTGCAGGGCACTTCGTGGACAATCCCGCCTCTGGCAAAGTGCTGCGCAAGATCGGCTTCCTCCCCACCGGACACATCGCCAAGCGCCACAGCCGCGCGCGCGACGCGTGGGTGGATTCGGTCGAATATGCGCTCGATAGCGATGCACAGATGGACCCGGCCCCGGTCGCACGCGCGGCATAGCCCGGCGCCGCTTGTTCGCATCTGCAAAAGCGGTTAGTCGGTCGGCCAATGGCTAGTCGCAAGAGGTTGACCCCCGAGGAATCGCGCAGTTCCGCGCTGGTGGCGGCGCGTGAGCTGCTAATCGAGACGGGGCCGCAGGCGGTGACCTTGAAGGCCGTCTCGGCCCGCATCGGCCGCACCCATGCCAACCTGCTGCATCACTTCGGCTCGGCGTCAGGCTTGCAGAAGGCGCTTGCCGAGCATCTGGCCCGCACCGTGTGCGAGACCATCCTTGCGGCGGTCCACGCCAGCCGCGCAGGACTAGGCTCGGCGCGCGAGGTGGTCGATCTTGCCTTCGACGCCTTCGACCGCGAGGGCGCAGGCGCGCTCACCAGCTGGATGCTGCTGACCGGAAACGAGGATGCGCTCGACCCGATTATCTCGATGATCCACGATCTCGTGGATGAACTGGCATCAGATGACATGCATCATGCCGCCGGAGCCCAGACCATCCACCGCGACACGCTGTCATTGGTGCTGATGGCATTGGGCGATGCGTTGATCGGCGGGCCGCTGGCAAAGTCGCTAGGCCTGCCGCGCGATGCGGCGCGCGACCGGGCCGCAGCGATGCTCGAAGCCAGCCTTGCCGAGCATCTGACAGCCTAGGCTTCGGGGGCGAGCACTCCGGCGCGCTGCCATGCGGGCAGGGCCGCTGGATCGAGGCTTTCCACCCGCAGGTGATCGACCGCAAGACCCAGATCGGGATAGGCGACCACCCGCCGCGCCTCGTCCGATGCCGCCAGCGGCACCACCACCAGTCGGCGATTGACCTTCTGGCGCCAGTTCATCCGCGCGGTGTTCTCCTGGCCGACATAGCAACCCTTGGTGAAGCTGACGCCGTTCAGCTCGACCGCATTGGTTTCGAGCCACAGGATATCGCCCATCTCGCCGCGACCCTCAGGCACGCCGAGCGACAGGCGATGCGCGAGCCATGCGGCGCCTGCTTCATGGGGCGCGCTCTGGCCATCGGGAGAGCCAAGCCAGCGGAAGCCGAGTTCGGGCAGGCGCGGGTCGGGGGAGGCGCCTTCGCTGGGCGAGGGGCTCCAGTGAACGGCGAGCGATTCGTCGCGGGCAATCGCAATTTTACGGCGCAGGCGATACATCGACAGGCGCTTTGCCAGCTCGTCGGCGTGGGCCGCCTCGCAATCGAGCAGCAGATCCGCGGCCCCCTCTGGTCCTTTGGCTGCCCACACCAGAAAATCGAACAGGTGCTTGCCCTGCGCGACAAGCAGCGCGGCGTAGCAGGGCAGCGGGCCTTTGGTGTCGTTGGTGACGAGGCCTTGCAGGAAGGCGGCGACATCCTCGCTCTCGTCCATTGGCGAGAGGCGCAGGATGGCGCGCGATATGAGCCGAGTTGCAGTCATGCGTGACAGATAGGCCCGTGCCTCGCTAAGGGGAAGCCATGACCAACCGCCTCACGATCCGCCGCCCCGATGACTGGCACCTGCACTTCCGCGATGGCGCGATCATGGCTGAGGTGGTGCCCTATACCGCGCGCCAGTTCGCGCGGGCGATCGTCATGCCCAATCTCAACCCGCCGGTGACCACCACCGAACTGGGCGCGGCTTACCGCGACCGCATCCTTGCCGCGGTACCCGAGGGCGCGCGCTTCACCCCGCTGATGACCTGCTACCTCACCGACAACACCGATGCCGATGACTTGGCGCGCGGCGCTGCGACCGGCGTGTTCACGGCGGCCAAGATGTATCCCGCCAACGCCACCACCAACTCGGCGGCAGGTGTGAGCAATGTCGAGAAGCTCTATCCGGTGCTCGCCCGCATGGAGGCCGAGGACATCGTGCTGTGCATCCACGGCGAGGTTACCGATCACAACGTTGATGTGTTCGACCGCGAGAAAGAGTTTATCGAGAGGCACTTGCGCGGGATTGTTGCAGCGTTTCCGAAGTTGCGCGTCGTCTTCGAGCATATCACCACCCGCGACGCGGTGGACTTCGTGATGGAATCCGGGCCGCAGGTCGCAGCGACCATCACCCCGCAGCATCTCCACATCAACCGCAACGCGATGCTGGTGGGCGGGATCCAGCCGCACAATTACTGCCTGCCGGTCGCCAAGCGCGAGACGCACCGGCTGGCGCTTCGGGCGGCGGCGACGGGCGGGAGCTCGAAGTTCTTCCTCGGCACCGACTCCGCCCCGCACTTCAGGAAGGACAAGGAAAGCGCCTGCGGCTGCGCGGGCATCTTCGGCGCGCCCTTTGCGCTGGAAAGCTACATCACGGTGTTCGATCAGGAAAATGCGCTGGACCGGTTCGAGGGCTTTGCCTCGCTCCACGGCCCGGCCTTTTACAAGCTGCCCGTCAACGTGGACAGCGTGACCCTCGAACGCGCCGAAGTGGCGGTGCCGCCTGTGCTGCATTTGACGGGCGAGGAGATCGTGCCGTGGCACGGCGGCCAGACGATCGGGTGGAAGTTCCTAGGCTGATTTGTTTTGGCGGGCGCCTTCGGTGGCGCAGACCTCCCGCGCCAGCGCGATCAAGAATCAAGCCGCTTTCCGCTTGGCCAACAGGTCCCAGACGAAGATCGCCACCGCCACCCAGATCAGCACGAAGCTCGCCAGTTTGGCGGGCGCGAGCGGCTGGTGGAACACGAATAGGCCGAGGAAGAACACGATCGTCGGCGCGAGATACTGGATGAAACCGAGCGTCGAATAATCCATCCGCCGCGCCGCGATCGCAAACAACAGCAGCGGCACGGCGGTGAGCACGCCCGACACGGCAATCAGCGCGCTCATCCAAAGATCCTGCCCGAAGGCCGAGCCTTGCGGGCTGGCCGCATAATATGCAGCAATGCCTATGGCGGGGAGGAGCAGGATCGCGCTCTCGATGGTCAGCCCGGGGAGCGATGCGACGGCAACCTGTTTGCGAACAAGCCCATACAGCGCGAAGCTGAAACCCAATGTGAGGCTGATCCACAGGCTCGTGACCGCGCCGGCCGCGAGCAGCAATACCGCTACACCGGCGATGCCGACCGCGAGCCACTGGCGCTTGGACAGCGTCTCGCCCAGCACCAACGTGCCGAGCAGCACGTTGAGCAGCGGGTTGAGATAGTAGCCGATCGAGGTCGCAAACACCTCGCCCGCCATGATCGCCCAGATGTAGACGAACCAGTTGATCGCGATCAGCACCGCACTCGCCAGCAACGCGAGCAGGCTGCGCGGAGAACGCAGCGCGGCGAGCAGCTCGGGAAACTGGCGGCGAAACGCGACGATGGCGAGGCATAGTGGCAGCGTCCAGATGATCCGCCAGCCGACAAACTCGAAGGGCGGAACGCTTTTCACCAGGATCAGGTAGAGCGGCAGGAAGCCCCAGGTAAGATAGGCGCCGAGCGCAGGGAGCAGGCCCGAGGCCTTGAGCGCGGGGGACGGCGCGGGGGACGGCGCGGGTGCGGGATCGGGGGCTGTCATGTCGCGGCGGCGATAGGGCGCAGGCCAGCCGCGCGCAAGCAGGGCAATCGGCCCCCGATCAATGAACGGCGGCTGTCGGACGGGATACCGATTCGTTCAGGCTGACGACCGTATAGATTAACAATATTTTCGAAACACGTTCACGCTGCGCAAGGCGTCCGGACGGGTTTCAGCACCTTGCGGCCACCTCCCACCAGATGGCCGCCGGCGCGGGGGCGGGTTTGCCTTCGCGGGATACGCCTCCGGCGCCTCAGGGCTCCGGGGGCGTTTCCTTGTGAGTTGGGCGTGCGGTGAAGGGCAATTTAACCATCCTGTGCGATTGGACAGGGATGCGCCGCCTTATCGCCCTCTTGCTGTGCCTTGGTGCCGCTGCCTGCGGCGCGCGCGCGCCTGACGCGGCAGACGAGTTTGCGGCCATTGCGCAGGACCCGGTGATCGCCCGCGCGCTCCAAGATCCCGTGATGAGCGACCCCGATCTTGCCAGCCGCAACGAAGCCAACGCCGCGATCGGGTTTGCCGATAGCAATGCGCTGCCGGTGCTTCCGGCAGGTTCCGAGCACGCACAGGCGGCGCGCGAGGCGCTGCGGCTCGATCTGCTGGGGTCGGGCGCAATCCCCGATCTGCCGCCGGCCAGCGCGGGCCAAGGCGGCAAGCCCTTGGGTCCGATGGCGAGCGCTGCCGACCTGCTCGCCGCAGTCGATGCTCCTGCCCGCTGCGCTGGCGCTCTGAACGAGGACTTCGCGCTTGCCGCATCGCTCCGGCCGGTCGCTGCAATCCCGCCGGGCGCAATGGTGGTGCAGGCGGGCGGAGCCGATGCGCCAGGGTGCGGCTTGCGCATCATTCGTTACCGCAGTGCCGCGCCGATCATCGACCTTCTGCAATATCACTACGCCCGCGCCAGCCGCGCCGGGCTCATCGCGGCGCGCTATGCCTCGCCCGAGGATATCGTCACCGCCAAGGGCAAAGGGAGCGAACGGCTGACGGTTCACATTCGCCCGGCCGCAGGCGGCCTCAACGGCGCCGATCTGATCTACCGCGCGCCTTAGGGCCTCAGCCCGATCATGATCGCCGCGCGCGGCTGGTCAATCTCGGTGCTGGCGACCGGATAGGCGCAGTAATCGGCGGCGTAATAAGCCGCCGGGCGGTGGTTGCCCGACAGGCCCACCCCGCCGAACGGGGCCGTGGACGAGGCGCCGTTGGTGGGCGAGTTCCAGTTGACGATCCCGGCGCGGATATTGGCCCAGAACCGCCCGTAATCGTCGGGCGAACCGCCGATCAGCGCCGCCGAGAGGCCGAAACGCGTGTTGTTCGCCTCGGTGATCGCGCTGTCGAGATCGGGGACGCGGATCACTTGCAGGATCGGGCCGAACAGCTCCATGTCGGGCCGCTCGGGCACGTCGGTCACGTCGATGATGCCGGGGCTGAGGAAGGGCAGGTCCGGCACAGTGCGGCGCATATGCAGCAGCGGGCGGCCGCCTGCGGTCATCAACGCGAGGAAGCTTTCGAAGAGGCGATCGGCGGTATCGTTGTCGATCACGGGGCCCATGAAGGGCTGCGGCTCGCCCAGTGGATCGCCGACCAACAGCTTGCGCGTCAGCGGCACGAGCTGCGCCATCAGCGCGTCGTACACGCTCTCGACCACGATCAGCCGCCGCGCGGCGGTGCAGCGTTGGCCGGCGGTGGTGAAGGCGCTCTGGATGATCAGCGCTGCGGCATCGGCGAGCTTGGGGGTGTCGGTCACCACGACCGGATTATTGCCGCCCATCTCCAGCGCGACGATCTTGCCCGGATTGGCGGCAAGCTTGCGGTTGATCGCGAGCCCCGCCTGCGCCGAGCCGGTGAACAGCACCCCGTCGATGCCCGGATGGGCGACCAGCGCCTTGCCTTCCTCGGGCCCGCCGACCAGCAGCTGGATCACATCCTCGGGAACGCCGGCGCGGTGGAAGGCTGAGACCAGCGCCTCGCCGACCGCCGGGGTCTTTTCGGAAGGCTTGAAGATCACCGCATTGCCCGCGATCAGCGCGGGCACGATGTGGCCATTGGGCAGGTGCGCAGGGAAGTTATAGGGCCCGAGCACCGCCATCACGCCGTGCGGCTTGTGGCGCAGCGCGGCGCTCGATCCGATCCCGGCGTCGAGCTTTTTCTTGCCGGTGCGTTCGGCATAGGCCTGCACCGATATGTCGACCTTGCCCGCCACCGCGTCGACCTCGGTGCGGGCTTCCCACAAGGGCTTGCCCGTCTCGCGCGCGATCAGTTCGGCCAGTTCCTCGCCTTCGCGGCGCACGAGATTGGAAAAGGTGCGAAGCACTGCGATCCGGTCGGTCAGCGCGCGCGCCGCCCATGCCGCCCAAGCGCGCCGCGCAGCCGACACCGCCGCCTCGACATCGCCGTGGGCGCCGCGCCACAATTCCTCGCCGCTCGCAGGCGCGTGGGAGATCAGGATATTGTCGGTCACGTCACCGTTCATCAGGCCGCTGTCCGCCGTTTCGTCTTGCCCCGCAATCAGTTGCGCGGCCTATCTCGGATGTGCCGGAAAAGATAGGGGTAAGGGGCGCCTCAGGAATGCCCCGCAGGATGGCCAGCAGCTAGGGGTGCAGGGCCGTGCGCGGCGCCCATGCGGCGCAGTTGTGCGACCTTGGCGCGGAGCGGGCCCCAGTCGTCGCCTTGCGCGATCGCCTCCCAGATCGCCTCGACCTCCTCGATCAGCATCGACTGGGGCGCTGCGTCCGACCAGTAGTCGTGGGTGTCTGCGACCGGCTGGTAGCCCGCCAGCGCCGCGCCGAGCGCGCCTTGCGCTTCGCCCCGCCCGCCGCGGTGCCGGAAGAAGAACGCGTCGGGCTGGGCGGCCTCGTCGCGCATCGCCTGCTCGAAGGCGGCGACCAGCTGCGTGTCGGCCTCGGCCCCTTGGCTGACGACCCCGAGCCGCCAGCACCAGCGCCGCGCCACTGCTGCCTTGTAGAGCGGCGCGAAGCGTTCGAGCGCGGCCACCAGCGGCGCGGTTTCGGCATGGAGCCGCAGCGCCGCCGCAAGCTGCCCGCAGTTCCAGTGCAGCGCTTCAGGCTGGCGGCCGAAGGCGTAGAGCCCCGCGTGGTCGAAATAGGCGGCGGTGAAGCCCGGCTCCCATGTCGGCAGCCAGCGCCACGGGCCGTAGTCGAAGCTCTCGCCGGTGATGTTCATGTTGTCGGTGTTGAGCACGCCGTGGACGAAGCCTGCCATCATGTAGCTGGCGGCCAGATCGGCCATGCGCTCGACGACGTTGTGGATCAGGCGGATCGCAGGCTCGCCCCCGCCCGGTGCATCCTCGGGCGGGGGCGGGCCGGGGAACTGCGCGCAGCAATAGTCGATCAGTTCCGCCATCTCGTCTGCCGCTTCGAGCGCCAGCAGCCGCTGGAAGGTGCCGATGCGGATATGCGAATGGCTGAGGCGGACCATCACAGCGGAGCGGGTGGGGGAGGGCTCGTCACCCCGCCACAGCGCCTCGCCTGTCTCGATCACGCTGAAGGTCTTGGAGGTGTTGACGCCCAGCGCCTCGAGCATTTCGGTGGCGAGAATCTCCCGCACCGCGCCCTTCAGCGTCAGCCGCCCGTCGCCCGCGCGGCTCCACGGGGTGGTGCCCGATCCCTTGGTGCCGAGGTCCATCAGGCGGCCGCACGCATCCCGCATCTGCGCAAACAGGAACCCGCGCCCGTCGCCGATCTGGGGGTTGTACACGCGGAACTGGTGGCCGTGATAGCGCAGCGCGAGCGGCTGGGGGAGGTTGCCTTCAAGCGGCTGGAAGCGCCCGAAATGGCGGGTCCATTCGTTGTTCGACAAGCTCGCCATACCGACACTTGCCGCCGCGCGGTCGTTGCAGAAGCGGATCTGCGTTTCGGGGAAGTCTGCCGGGGCGACGGCATCGCCCAGCCAGCCTGCCAGCGCAAGGATCGCCGGATCGGGGCGATAGGTCGCGGACATGGCGGGAAGTTCAGGCGGGTGTTGCACAGGCTCGCTCATCCCGCGATAGTGGGCGCAAGGACCGGCGGGCGCAAGTCGCCGGGAGGGCAGACAAGGGAACACCGCCGCCAATGGCCGCATCTTATGAAGACCGCTTCTGGACCAGCAGCGATGGGCTGGGCCTGCACTACCGCAACTATCCCGGCCGTGAGACAGGGGGGGACGGTTCGGCCAAGCTGCCGGTGCTGTGCCTCCACGGGTTGACCCGCAACGCCCGCGATTTCGCCGGGCTTGCCGAGGCGCTGTCGGCCACCTGCCGCGTGATCGTGCCGGAAATGCGCGGGCGCGGGCAGAGCGGCTATGCCTCCAATTCCGACACCTATTCGCCGATCACCTACGTTGCCGACGTAGAAAAGCTGCTCGCCGAGCAGGGGATCGAGCGGTTCGTCGCGGTCGGCACTTCGATGGGCGGTTTGATGACCATGCTGATGGCCGCCGCCAGGCCCGGGCGCATCGCGGCGGTGGTGATGAACGACATCGGCCCCGAGATCGACGCAGGCGGTGTCGCGCGCATTTCCGGCTATGTCGGGCAGGGGAGGAGCTACCCCACCTGGGTCCACGCTGCCCGCGGCCTTGCCGAAGCGCACGGCGCGGCTTTCCCCGACTACGATCTTGACCAATGGCTCAAACTCACCAAGCGCACCATGGTGGTCAGCCAGAGCGGGCGGATCGTCTTCGACTACGACATGGCCATCGCCGAGCCTTTCGCCAAGCCCGGCAATGCCGCGCCGCCCAACCTGTGGCTCGCCTATGAGGCGCTGCGGGACGTGCCAATGCTGCTGGTGCGCGGTGAGCTTTCCGATCTGCTCTCACCCGATACCGTCAAACAGATGGGCGTCCGCAACCCGGCGATGCGCACCGTCACCGTCCCGCGCGTCGGCCATGCCCCGACGCTCGACGAGCCCGAGGTGCGCAGCGCGATCACCGCGCTGCTGGACGGCGCGGTGTGAGCCAGACGCCGGGGCGGGGCGTGCCCCAAACCGTACCCCGCATACTGCACTGCCACTCGACCTTTGCTGCCGGGGGCAAGGAGGTGCGCAGCGTCCGGCTGATGAACGCCTGGGGTGCGCGGCTTGGGCACAGCATCGTCTCTGCCGAGCCGCAAGCGATGGGCGCCGCCGCGCTGATCGACCGCGAGGTGCCGGTCGCCTTCCTTAAGGATTTCCCCACGCTCAAAGGCAAGCCTACGCCCGGCCGGCTGGCACGCCTTGCCCGCGCAATGCGGCCCTATGACCTGGTGTGCACCTATAACTGGGGCGCGATGGATGTGGTGATGGCGCACCGCCTGTTTGTGCGCGCCTATGGGTTGCCGCCGCTGGTCCACCACGAGGACGGATTTAACGAGGACGAGGCGGAGCGGTTGAAGCCCGCCCGCAACCTCTACCGCCGCGCCGCGCTGGGGAAGGCTGCGCGGCTGGTCGTGCCTTCGGTGCTGCTGGAGCGGATCGCGCATGAAGCGTGGCACCAGCCCGCGGGCCGCGTCGCGCGCATTTCCAACGGCATCGACACCGCCGCCTTCGCCAGCGCGCCGGACCCTGCCGCCCTGCCGATCCGCAAGGGCGAGGGCGAGTTCTGGGTCGGCACGCTGGCGGGCCTGCGTCCGGTTAAAAGGCTCTGCGATCTGGTTGTCGCATTCGAGAGCCTGCCGCCGAACTGGCAGCTCGTGATCTGCGGCGAGGGGCCGGAGCGGACTGCGATCCTTGCCGCCGCCGCGCAGCTTGGCCTGAGCGAGCGCGTCCATCTCCCCGGCGCTGCCGATCCCGCCAAGGTCGTCGGCCTGTTCGACATCTTCGCGCTATCCTCGGCCTCCGAACAGTTCCCGCTCTCGGTGGTCGAAGCGATGGCGGCAGGACTTCCGGTCGCCGCGCCCGATGTGGGAGACATTGCCGCAATCCTTGCCGCGCCAAACCGCGCCTTCGTCACCCCGCCTGGCGACTGCCAAGCGCTTGGCGCGGCGCTGCAAGCCCTTGCGGCCGACCCCGAACTTCGCACAGCGATAGGCGCTGCCAACCAGACCCGCGCCCGCGCCGAGTTCGACTTTGCCGCCATGCTCGCCTGTTACGAGGCGGTCTATGCCAAGGCGATGGGCCGCGCGTTCGAGCGGCGCCGATAGTCCAGGCGCGCTTCATCCCCCGTTCAAATTCCCGGCCCGATGTGCCAGACAAGCCCGGTACCATTGCGCGCAGGGCCGCACCTGCCTAAAGAGCGCGCCGGTGCCCCGGCCCAAGGGCGGGCGGCGCATGACAGATACGAGGATCATTGGCCCCCCATGGCACGCACTCCGATCACTACTCCTGCACCTCCACCCGCACCCGCCCCCGGCACCCCTTCGCACGAGGACGGCGTGCTGATCCGTGAGATCGACGAGGCCGTTCGCGAGGACGCCTTGTTCCAGTTCATGCGCGACCACGGGCTGAAGGTGCTGGGGGTCGTCACCCTCGGCGTTGCAGGGCTTGGCGGGTACCTTGTGTGGGACCACTATGCCGAACAGAAGCTCGAACAGCAGTCCGAGACGCTGATTGCCTCGTTCGACGCTGCCTCCGCGCGCGATTTCAAGGGTGCTTCCGACACGGCCGGGTCGCTGGTCGCAGGCGGCAGCTCGGACGGCGCGCGCGCTTCGGCCCGCTTCATGCAGGCAGGCGCAGCGCTCGAACAGGGCGATACCGCCAAGGCGAGCGGGCTGTACCGCGCGATCTTCAATGATCCGCAGACCCCCACAGCGCTGCGCGACCTTGCCAAGATCCGCGATGTCTCGTTGAACTACGACCGCATGAAGCCTGCCGACGTGATCGCCCAGCTGGGGCCGATCGCCAAGCCGGGCAACGCCTATTTCGGCAGCGCCGGAGAGCTTGTCGCGATGGCCCATGTCGAAAGCGGCAACCGCGCCGCAGCCGGCAAGATTTTCGCCGCTATCGCCAAGGACGAAGATCAGCCCGAAACGCTGCGCAGCCGGGCACGGCAGATGGCTGGTCTGATGGGTGTGGACGCGGTGGTCGACGTCAAGAAATTGCTCAAGGATGAAGGGGTCACGTCCGAAGGGGATGCCACCAGCGCCGCTGGCACTGCGAGCGCGGCTGTAGCCGAATAGGACGAGGGATTGGAACAGACGGTTATGACACACATGAAAATCGCGCGCGCGGCGTTGCTGACGGGCCTGATCGCGGCGAGCCTTACCGGTTGCAAGGGCGGCTTGTTCGGCGGCGGCGAGAAGACCACACCGACCATCGGCAACCGCACGCCGATCCTCTCGCGGATCGAGAGCGGGGCCGAGGTCGATCCCGCGCTTGCAGCAGTATCGGTGGTCCTGCCGCCGCAGCGCGCCAATCCTGAATGGGCCCAACCCGGCGGCACGGCGAGCAAGTCCTACGGTCACCTCGCATTGGCCGAGACCCCGACCAAGGTGTGGAGCGCGCAGATCGCTGGCTCAACCAATCGGGTGCGCCTTGCTGCATCGCCCGTTATCGCGGGCAATATGCTGTTTGCTGAAGGCACCGACGGGGTGATCGTCGCCTTCGACAAGGCTACTGGCGCGCAGCTGTGGACTCGCGGTGATTCCGAAATGACCAAGGATCAGGCTCCGGCCTCATTTGGCGGCGGGGTCAGCTATGAAGCGGGCAAGGTTTACGCCACCAACGGTGTGGGCGAAGTCAAGGCGCTGAACGCCGAGACCGGGGAGGTGCTCTGGAAGGTCAAGCCCGCCGGCCCCCTGCGCGGCTCGCCGACGATCGCCTTCGGCCAACTGTTCGTGATGACGCAGGACAACCAGCTTATCTCGCTCAACATCAATGACGGTTCGCTGGTGTGGGACGAGAGCGGATCGAACACCCAGTCGGGCGTGTTCGGCGTGGCGGCACCTTCGGCCGGGCAAGGCACCATCGTTGCAGGCTATTCGAGCGGCGAGCTGTCCGCGTACCGCTACGAGAACGGCCGCACGCTGTGGTCGGACGCGCTGGCGCGCACCAACATCTCGACCACGGTCGGCACTCTCACCGATATCGACGCCGATCCGATCATCGATTCGGGCCGCGTCTATGCTCTGGGGCAGGGCGGCCGCATGGCGGCCTATGAACTGGTGACCGGCCAGCGCATCTGGGAACTGAACCTTGCCGGTATCTCCACCCCTGCGATCGCGGGCGAGTGGATCTTCACCCTCACCGACGATGCACGCCTGCTCGCCATCGCCCGTTCCTCGGGGCGGGTGCGGTGGATCACGCAGCTCGAGCGCTATCGGGACGAAAAGGACAAGGAAGGCCCGATCTTCTGGACTGGCCCGGTACTGGCCGGCGGCCATCTGTGGGTGGCAAGCTCGCGCGGCGAGATGTGGAAGGTGAGCGCGGGCGAAGGCTCGGCCTCGCTGTTCGCTGACATCGGCCAGTCGGTCAGCCTCCCTCCGGTTGTGGCGGACGGCTATCTTTACGTGTTGGATGATAGCGGCACGATCACCGCCTGGAAGTGACTTTCCAACCACCGGTTTCCGGCAGGGGCGGACCAGCGCGGTCCAGACCCCTGCCAGACCCCCTTTAGACCCCTCCCAGACCGGCTTAGGGGCGGTCTTGCCGAGCTGTTAACCGTTGTCCTGTAGGGCAGCGGGGTCATGACTGCGCCGCATCTGTCCGATCCAACCGAGCGTTCGGCCTCCCCGGCAGCTTGCCCTGTGAGCCGCCCGCCAAGTGACGTCTCAAGCGGCGTTGGCCTTGCCGGATTGGCGGGGCTGGCGGTGTGGATCGCGTTTTGCCGCTCCTACCCCGAGATCGCCGGCGTGCTTGGCATCGGTGGCGGATTGTCCGGCGAAAGGGGTGTCTTGTCAGGGCCTTACGCGGCGCTGGCGGCGATGCTCTTTACCGCTGTGCCAATGGCAATGTGGTCGCTGCTGGCCGATAAGGTCCACTTGCGCGCCTCCACCGGCATCGACTGGAGCTTGAAGCGCCCCCTGCCCGAAGTGCTGCCGGTGGCGGTGATCAAGCTGGC
>JBBRUU010000020.1:0-25313 GCA_038247515.1 Sphingomonadales bacterium | reverse complement strand
GCCAATCTCGACAAGCGTTCCTTCCGCATCAATGTCGAGCTGATGGTGCGGGTCGAGGACGCGGGACTTGCGGCCAAACTGCGCGAGCTGATCGACCACATGGAAGCATCGAGCGAGCCCATCACGCCGGCCTGGTATGCCCGCCAAAATACGTTCCTCAACCGGATGCGCTGGCGCATCGCCTACTGGATGAGCCTGGCCGACTACCGGATTAGCAAAGCGGGCACGAATTGAGATCTTCTGTGTGACGCAGCGCTGAAAAGCTGCCATTCAGCTAGCGACCTCGCACGGCGTCGCTGCCTTAGGCGCTTGATTCCAAGCTGCCAGCGGACTTGCGGCTCGATGCTTTGCGTCATGCTATTCTTGCGCCAAATCCGCACAATCGTCAGCGTGGTTGATCCGGCTTGACGGTGACGATGCGGCTACGATCAGTTGTGATCTTGCCAAGCTCCTGCCCGATACCGATCCTTTCGACCGTCAGATCACCATCGGTTTTGGCACGTTTCTGGAGCTGGCGCGCATCGCAGCATCCCAGCGCGGCGTGCGCATGGACATCGAGTCTTTCCCAGAAGGCGAACCGCAGCCCAGACTTGACGGCCGGCCCATCGCCAAGCTGCGGTTCGTTGCTGACGCCGCTATTGCGAAAGACCCGTTGTTTGCATCCATTACCCAGCGCCGGACCAACCGTGAGATTTACGATCCCGATCGGATCGTTCCAGAGCCTATCGCGCGGCAAATCGCTGATGGCACATATGCCGTCGGTCCCCAGATGATTGCTGCGGTCCGAGCGATCACTGTAGACGCCATGACAATCGAGCAAACGACCACCCGGACTTTCAAGGAAAGCATTGATCTGATGCGGATTGGCGCTGATGAGGTTGATGCCAATCCGGATGGCCTGTCGCTGGCGGGACCCAAAATGGAGGCGCTCAAACTTCTGGGTGTGCTCGACAGGTCTTCGCTCGGTGATCAATTGAGCACGGCCTTCAGAACCGGCTTGGAAATGCAGCGAAAAATTTGCAGTTCGATATCTGCGCTATTGTGGATCACGACCCCAGGCAACAGCCGCGCCGATCAGCTTGAAGCAGGGCGCCGTTATGTCCGTGCCAATTTGCGATCAACCATGCTCGGCGCTGCCATGCACCCGCTCAGCCAGTCATTGCAGGAATATCCCGAAATGGCCGGGCGCTTTTCCAAAATCCATAAGCTATTGGGTGCCAAGGAGGGTCAGAGGGTGCAAATGCTGGCACGGATAGGCTATGCACGACCCGTTGAGCGTGCGCCCCGCTGGCCACTGGAGGCGCATTTCAAAACGTGACCGCAGACCCGCTCGCCTTTGAATTCTTGAACGAGATCGGCGTCATCGACCAGTTGATAAGCACGATGCTCACAAATGCCTTGCCGTGCGGAATGACGAAGGCGCAGTTTACGGTGCTCAACCGTTCCGTCAGACTTGATATTGCTGAAAAATCACCTGCCGAACTGGCAAGCACCTTTCAGGTGCGACGACCGACGATCACCAGCACTTTGACACGGATGGAGAGCGCTGGGCTAATCGCCATTCGCCTTGATCCGAAAGACGGTCGCGGCAAACTGGTCTCCATCACTGCGCAAGGCCGTGACATGCGCGAACGCTGTAGTGCTGCGCTGCAAACGGTGATCCCCGCGATTGGTTCTGTTGTATCGGACCCGGAGATGAAAGCGTTGTTCCCAGCGCTCCGCAAAATTCGCGCCGGATTGGATGCGCTGCGAGATTAGCTTGGTAATCGTGGCTTCTTTTGTCTGGATTTGAAGTCGCCCAACCTCGGCTCTTTCCTGATCTGGCCTAGTACCGGACTTTTTGGATTCCACCCAATTCCCGCCGCACCGCCTTGTTATCCGACGTCTGCAACCGGCGGTCCGTAGCCCGCCCGGTCAAACCTCATTCGAGCCCGTAGTCGCCATAATCCTTGTAGTTGGGCGAAGTGAACTTCGTGATGTCGCTCTGGAAGTGGAGCGGCACGTTGCCAGTCGAGCCGTGGCGCTGCTTGGCGACGATCAGCGTCGCGCGGCCCACCATCGCTTCGAACTTCTCCTCCCATGCGCGGTATTTTTCCTGCACGTCAGGCGGCGAGCTTGCATCGGGCGTATCGGGCTTGCCCAGCAGGAGATAGTAGTCGCCGCGGAAGATGAACCACACCATGTCCGCGTCCTGCTCGATCGAGCCGGATTCGCGCAGGTCGGACAGCATCGGGCGCTTGTCTTCGCGGCTTTCGACCGCACGGCTGAGCTGCGACAGCGCGATCACCGGAACCTGCAGCTCCTTGGCCAGCGTCTTTAATCCGCGGCTGATCTCGGAGATTTCGTTGACGCGGTTGTCGTTGGCGCGGCCCGAACCTTGCAGCAGTTGGAGGTAGTCGACGATGATCAGGCCGATGTCATGCCGCCGCTTCATCCGCCGCGCCCGGGTCCGCAGACTCGAGATGGTGAGCGCCGGCGTATCGTCGATGTAAAGCGGCAATTCGGCAAGGCGCTGGCTGGCATAGGACAGCTTCTGGAAATCCTCACGGGTGAGCTTGCCGCTGCGCAGGTTTTCCGACGAAATCTCTGCCTGCTCGGCGAGGATACGTGTCGCCAGCTGGTCGGCACTCATTTCGAGGCTGAAGAAGGCGACCGGCGCCCCGTAGTTGAACTCGCCGCCGTCGCGCTGCCATTCGAGGTGCTTCTCGGCGCAGTTGAAAGCTATGTTGGTGGCGAGCGAGGTCTTGCCCATGCCCGGACGCCCGGCGAGGATGATGAGGTCGGAATTGTGCAGGCCGGATGTCTTCTGGTCGATCGTCGAAAGCCCGGTGGTCTTGCCCGACAGGCCTCCGCCTGAATTCATCGCGGCTTCCGCCATGCGGATCGCCTGCATCGCCGCCTGGCGGAAGGTCGCCGCCTCGCGCCCTGTGCTGGCGCCCTCGGCGACCTTGAACAGGTCGGCCTCGGCCTGCGCGATGCGCTCCAACGGCGAGGTGTCTTCGGAGGTGTCGAGCGCACCTTCGACGAGCCCGCGCCCGACGCTCACCAGCTCGCGCAGGAGGGCTAGGTCGTAGATCTGCTGGGCGAGCTCGCGCGGCACCAGAAGCCCCGCCCCGCTCGCGGTGAGCTGCGCGAGGTAGGACGTGCCGCCGAGGTCCTTCAGCGCCTCGTCGGCCTCGAAAAAGGGCCGCAGCGTGACGGGCGAGGCGGTGGTGTTGCGCTCGATGAGGGTGAGCACGCGCTCGTAGATCCGCCCATGAAGGGCTTCGAAGAAGTGCTCGGGCCGAATCGGTACCTGCAATTCCTCGATCACGCGGTTGTCGATCAGTACCGCGCCCAAGAACGCTGCTTCGGCCTCGAGATTCGCGGGGAGCTTGCGCATCGGCAGCTCGTTTTCGCCGCTATGCGGCTTGATCGGGGTCACTTTCTCGGGTTCGGCCATGCCGGTCTGATGCGCGCGGGTACCCCTCCGGCGCAAGGGCCGATCTGGCCAAAATTTATTTCCGACGCTGTGGATAGTGGGGAGAGCGCGTCGAAGTGCTTGAAGTACGCCCCTTCCATCTGCGAAGGCAGACCTTATGGCCCAGCCGCCGCCCGATTCCCTGCCTGTGTCCCCTGCGCCCGGAGCTGCGGGGGCGCATCGCATTGCCCACATCACCCTCGACGAAGCGACGATCCTCTGGCGCAACGCCGATGTCGAGCAGGAACGGCGGGTCGCGATCTACGACCTCATCGAGGAAAACGCCTTCAAGCCGGTGCGCTCAGCCGAGCGTGGTAGCAGCGGCCCCTATCACCTGCACCTCTCGGTCACCGACGGGCGGCTGGTGATGGACATCCGCGACACCGGTGAGACGCTGCTCGAGACGTTGCTGATCGGCATGGGCCGCTTCCGCCGGCCGATCCGCGAATATTTCGCGATCTGCGATAGCTACTATCAGGCGATCCGCAAGGCGACTCCGGCAGAGATCGAGACCATCGATATGGCGCGGCGCGGCATCCACAACAGCGCAGCCGAACTGCTGCTCGAGCGGCTTGAAGGTAAGGTCGAGACCGATTTCGCCACGGTACGGCGGCTGTTCACGCTGATCTGCGTGCTGCACATTAAGGGCTGAAAGGGGCACCGTAAGATCATGGCAAAAGCGGGCAAGGCCCAAACGCGCCGAGCCGTGCGCAAGGCGCCGCGGCGCTGGTTGTGGCGACTGGCCGCGCTGGTGGTGCTGTTCGGCGTCGCCTTTGCCGCGTGGCTGTGGTGGGACATGCGCTCGTGGCGTCCCGATGCCGGCCTCTATCCAGAGCAGGGCGCGATCGTCCATGCGGGCGGCAGCGAGGTGCGCTTCGCGACCCTCAAGGCGGTCGGCGCGCAGTTCGCCTATCTCCCGCTTGCGGCAGGCGATGCCCAGGCCGAAGCGCCCGGCGGCTTTGCCGACCGCTTCGTCCGCGCCCGCGCGGCGGGGCTGCGGGTCGGTGTGGTGCTTGAATTCGACCCCTGCAGCGGCGCCGACGCGCAGAGCGGGATGTTCGCGCAGATGGTGCCACGCGACCCCGACCTGCTGCCGCCCGCGATCGACCTCGCTTCGCTCGCGGCAAACTGCTCTCCCAAGGTCAGCGATGCGGCGGTGGAGAGCGAGTTGATGACGCTGATCAACCAGATCGAGACCCATGCGGGAAAGCCTGTGCTCCTCAAGCTTTCGCGTGCCTTCCAAGACCGGCACAACACCGCGACCACGCTGGCGCGCGACCTGTGGCTTACCCGCGACCGGGCGCGGCCCGACTATGCAGGCCGCCCGTGGCTGCTTTGGAGCGCCAACGGGGCGCTCGTCACCGAAGCAAGTGAGGAGCCGGTCGAATGGGTGGTGGTGCAGAAGTGACACTCGACGACGCCCAGGAACAGAACCTCATCGCCGCAGCCTTTGCCGCAGCGGAACAAGCCTATGCGCCCTATTCGGACTATCCGGTGGGCGCGGCGCTTCTCTTCGACGACGGCGCGGTCATAACCGGCTGCAATGTCGAAAACGCGAGCTACGGCCTTGCCCTTTGCGCCGAAACACTCGCCGTCGCCAAGGCGCTGGGCGAAGGGCGGCGCGGCGGATTAGTCGCGGTCGCCGTCGTCGGCCTTAAGGCCGATGCCGAGCCAATCACGCCATGCGGGCGCTGCCGACAGGTCTTGAACGAAGTCGCAGCCCTCGGCGCCACTGACCCGCTGGTGCTGTGCGTAGCCAAGGACGATGTGCGGCGGGTTGCGCTATCCGCGTTGCTACCTCACGCCTTTGGGCCGGGGCACTTGGCCTAGCCTTCCCGGCCAGGGGTCGCGTTCAAGCGTCCTTGGCCTCCAGCCATTCGACCAGCGCCGCCATGCACTCGCGGCCCAGCAGCTTGCACCGCTCCGGCGACCAGCCCTGTTCGGGTTCGGGGAAGTCGACCAGGTCCTTGTAGGGCATCTCCAGCGTCATCGCGACCGCGCCGAAGCGTTCGGCGAGCTGGTTGGTGCTCATGCTCAGGTTCGCGGTGCCGGGGCGGGCCTTGGGGTAGCCAAGCTTGGTCTGGAAGTCGGGCGTGCGGCGGTCGAGGATGCGCTGGTAGCGATCATAGCCATCGCCTTGCGCCTGCGTCCATGACGGGATGCCATCGAACCCGGCGATGAACACCGCCGGGATCGCCTCGTCGGCATGAACGTCCATCGCGAAGTCGACGCCGGTCTGGTCCATGCGGTTGCGGACAGCCAACACCTCGGGTGAGCGTTCGGGCGTCGGCTCGGCCCATTCGCGGTTGAGATTAGCGCCAGCCGCATTGGTTCGCAGGTGTCCGCGCCGCGAGCCATCAGGATTGCAATTGGGGACAATATGGAGACGACATTTCGCACGCAAAGCCCGCGCCACCGGGTCGGCGGGATCGGTGAGGCACTCCAGCGCGCCTTCCATCCACCACTCGGCCTGGGTCTCGCCCGGATGCTGGCGGGCGTAGAGCCACACCTGGGTCTCGCCCTCGCCCATCTCGAGGCAGTCGATCGATTGCCCGTCGAGCGTGGTGCCGAGCCGCACGTAGTCCACGCCCTCGGTCGAGGCCACGTCCGCGATGAGGTCGTGGTGACGCTCCATCGAAAAAGGCGCGAAATAGGCGACCCAGAACACGTCGGTGGCGGGGAGGTAGCGGATCGTCAGCGTCCCGCCGTCCTCGTCCTTGTCATAGGTGCTCGCCGCCCGCGTCCAGTAGGCGCGGTCCTCTGAGACGCAGGCGTCGTAATCGGGCCAGCCGCCCGGATAGGCGCTTGCGCCGAGGCCGGTGAGCTTGAGCACCACCTCATCGCCTGCCTTGGCCGCCACGCGGAAGTGGAACCACTGGAAGAACTCGGAACTTTGGTCTCGGCGGATTGCGAGGCGCACGGTCGCGCCTTCGATCCCCAGCACTTCGATATTGCCGCTGTCGAAGCCGGCATCGATGAACAAAGCGGTCATTTGGTTCCTTGAAGCTTCTTGGCGTCGATCATCACGGTCTCGCCATTGCCACCGGGAAAGTCACGGAACAAGGCAGCCGCGAGCGTGCGGGCGCTGGTCTCGACCTGCGAGTAGGGCGACTTCACGCCGGTCGCGATCTGCGAGCGGCCTTCCCACATGCTCTTGGCGTCATCGCCGGTGATCCGCACCGACAGCTCAGTCATCGCCGCCGGGCCTTCGCGCCCGCCGCCGAGGTTGATTCCCACCCCGAGCCCGGCCCCCGATCCAAAGCCGCCGGTTCCGCCGCCGATCCCGACATCGACCGGGCCGCGCTGGCGCTGCTCGGCAGCTGCGATCGGGGTGCGGGAGGTGCGCACGGCGGCGATCTGAATGCCGCGACCTTCCTGAGCCACGATTGTGTATCCCAATGCTTGCAGCTCGCGTTCGACCGCAGCCTTGGTCGCGGCCTTGGCGCTGGCATTGGATACCTCTTCGGGGAAATAGATGGTGATCAGTCCTTGGCCGAGGCCATTCGGGGCCTCTGCAACGAAGCGGGTGACCTCGATCGGGCCGGTGTAAGGCGTGGTGGTGCAGGCCGACAGCATCAGGGCAGCGGCGACGGGGGCGACAAGCGCATTGCGGAGCATAGGTGGGCGACGCATGACGGGGATTCCTTTGTTGTGCTTCATCATCATAGGCTTCGGGAGGGTATGTGCACAGGCCCGTTTGTGTCTGCTCTAGGTTGAGATTTCCTAAGCGGATTGTGTGCTAAGGGGCCGTGCCATGACATCACAAAGCAAACCCTCCGTCCTCGTCACCGGCGGCGCCGGCTATATCGGCAGCCACGCCGTCCTCGCGCTGAAAGACGCAGGCTGGCCCGTTGCGGTGATCGACAATCTCACCACGGGCTTCCGCTTCGCGATCCCCGAAGGAGTGCCGCTCTACGAGGGCGACATCGAGGATGCCGACCTGCTCGCGCGGATCTTTGCCGAGCAGGGCACGGCCGCGATCATGCACTTTGCCGGATCGATCGTCGTGCCAGAAAGTGTCGCCGATCCGCTCAAATACTACCACAACAACACTGCCAAGAGCCGTGCGCTGATCGCTGCAGCGGTAAAGGCGGGGGTTGCTCACTTCATCTTCTCCTCGACCGCGGCGACCTATGGCATCCCGGAGGTGGCCGCTGTTAGCGAGAATACGCCGCAGCGCCCGATCAACCCCTATGGCTGGTCGAAGCTCATGACCGAGCAGATGCTCTCAGATGTCGCCGCCTCGCATCCGCTGAATTACGGCGTGCTGCGATACTTCAATGTCGCGGGCGCCGATCCGCAGGCGCGCAGTGGCCAATCGACTGCAGGCGCGACGCACCTGATCAAGGTCGCGATTGAGGCCGCGCTGGGCCTGCGCGAATGTGTCAGCGTGTTCGGCACTGACTACGCGACGTCCGACGGCACCGGGGTGCGCGACTACATCCATGTCAGCGACCTCGCCGCAGCGCACGTTCTGACCTTGGAGGCGTTGATCGGAGAGCCAGAACGCTCGCTGACGATGAATTGCGGCTATGGGCGCGGTTTCTCGGTCAACGAGGTACTTGATGCGGTCGACCGGGTGACGAATCGCAAGCTCGACCGCCGCATCGAAGGCCGGCGCGCGGGCGATCCCGATTCGCTGATCTCCGACCCTACTCGGCTAAAGGGGACGCTCGGCTGGGAACCTGCCAACGCCGATCTCGACACGATCATCGGCCACGCGCTCGCTTGGGAGCGCAAATTGGCCGATTTGCGGGGCCAGGCCTGATAGACTCGGATTGACGCCGCAGGGGCGCGGCGCTAACGGGACCGTTGGAATTTCCGCGCGTTGGGCCGATCCGGCGTGCTTTGCATTTGGAAAAAAACCATGAAGATCGTCAACAGCCTGAAGTCGTTGAAGGGCCGTCATCGCGATAACCGCGTGATCCGTCGTCGCGGCCGCACCTACGTGATCAACAAGACCGACCGTCGCTTCAAGGCCCGCCAAGGCTGATCGGCGCGGCTGCCCGGACGGGCGGCTGACGGAATTTGCGGCCCGCCTCCTAATCGGAGTGCGGGCCGTAGCATTTTGGGGCCACGGCTCTGGAGGGCCAAGCCTGCTGAGGAAACGTGATGCACAAGGCCGTGGTGTTCGATGTCGGGCGAGTGCTGTTCCAGTGGCAGCTCGCTGCACTGTTCGCGAAGCTGATCGATGACCAGGAAGAGCTCGACTGGTTTCTGGCCAACGTGGTCACCGAGGAATGGCACTTCGAGCATGACCGCGGGCGCTCGCTCGCGGACATGGTGCCCGAACGGATCGCGTTGTTCCCGCAATACGAGGCGCATATCCGCGCCTATGCCACACGCTTCAACGAGACTGTGCCCGGCCCGGTTGATGGCTCGCACGCGTTGGTCGAGCGGCTGGCGGCGCGCGGGGTTCCGCTATTCTGCCTGACCAATTTCGGCGACGAGTTCTGGCAGGCCTTCCGCCCGGCCCAGCTGATCTTCGATCTGTTCGAGGATATCGTCGTCTCGGGGGTCGAGAAGGTCGCCAAGCCCGAAGCGCGGATCTACGCCATCGTCGAGGAGCGCAGCGGGCGCTCCGGGGCGGAGCTGTTCTTCACCGACGACAACCTCGCCAACATCGCCGCTGCCAAGGCGCGCGGGTGGGATGCCCACCTGTTCACCGACGCAAGGAGCCTTGAGGCGCAGCTGGAGGCCGCTGATCTCCTCTAACTGGTTTGTTCAGGAGCGTTGGTATCGGACCTGATGGGTCCACAAGGCCAAGTGGCCACTCCGCGGGCGCTCAGGCCCATAGGGCTTGAGCCAGCGCCGAGGATGCTCGTCCGGAGGGGCGAACTGAAAGCAAAAACAACCCCCGGCCGCACGCTCTGGGAAAAGCGGGCGCCGGGGGTCGTGAAGCTCCGTCCGGTGGAGAGGGGGACACCCGAACGGAGAGGGACGTCGTCTCACATGGCGATCAGCCGTTGCACTTGGCCAGTTCTTCGGCTGCCAGCAGCTCGCCATTGACCTTGAACTCGGCGACTTCGCCGAACTTGCGGTTCAGGCTGCGGCATACGCGCAGCGGGCGAGCTGAGGTCTTGTTGGCGACGCAGGTCGCATCCTTGCAGGCCCAGGCCACGCCATCGGCAACCGCGCGCACATCGCTCGCGGGGGCGGTGAGAGTCGCGGTGTAGTAGGGCGCGCTGGCGGCTTCCACGGGCGAGGCGCCGGTGGCGATGCCGAAGGTGAAGCCGGTATAGACCAGCGCCGAGGCCAGAATGGCGAGCTTGCTGGAGCGAGTGAGGGAGAGGGTTTTGGTCATCGGGGTATCCTTTGCCTTTTCTTGGTCAGGGCTTGTGCCCCTTAGGTTTCTGTCAGCATATTCTGCATTGCAACATTTTGATTTGAAACTGGTTGCTAATTGCTACCTAACGAACTAGGTTTCGGGTTGCAACTTATAATTGAAAATTTTTGTGACCCGCCGCAAAAGCGGTTACACGTGACCCTGTAAGGGCAAGGAACACAGCCTATGGGTGAGTTGAGAGAACCGCTGCGCGAATTGATCGAATGCGGATTGCCGCAGGCGCTGGAGGTCATGGGGGAGCGCTGGTCCTTCATGATCCTGCGCGCCAGCTTCAATGATCTCAAGCACTTCGAGGAATTCCTGAGCGAGCTCGGGATCGCCCGTAACATTCTTTCCAATCGCCTCGCCAAGCTGGTCGAGCATGGCATATTAAAGCGCGAGCCCTGCGCTGACGATCGCCGCAAGATCGAGTATCGGCTGACCGACAAGGGATTCGATCTGCTCCCCGCGATGCTGGCGCTGCGCCAGTGGGGACAGAAATACGGCGCCGAAACGGTGATCGAGGACCCGGTGCTGGTCGACGAGCGTGACCGTCTGCCGATTGGCCCGGTCTCGATCCTCGCGCATGACGGGCGCATTCTCGGCCATCAGGACCTGTGGCTGGTGCGGCCTGCGAACCTTGGCAAGCGCGCCGACGGCAGCATCGCTGTTCCTGTGCCGGGCCTTGGCCAAGGCGACGTGGTCGATATCGCCGCCGCCAAGAAGGCGGCCGCGCGATAATCCGTCGATAGCGGCGAGACAGCGGGTGCCCATGCCGCAGGGCTTGGGCTAGGCGCGAGGTCATGCCCGGCACCGCCACCACTGACCTCCACGAGATCCTGCGCCGCACCTTCGGCTATACCGCCTTTCGCGGCCAGCAGGAGACGGTGATCGACCGGGTCATGCGCGGGGAGCACACCCTCGCCCTGATGCCGACCGGTGCGGGCAAGAGCCTGTGCTACCAGATCCCCGCGCTCGCGAGGCCCGGCAGCGCCGTCGTCATCTCGCCTCTTATCGCGCTGATGCACGACCAGATCCGCTCGGCAGAGGCCGCCGGCATCCGGGCCGCCTCGATGACCTCGGCGGATTCGGACAACGCCGCGACCGCCGAGGCTTTCCGCCGGGGCGATCTCGACCTGCTCTATGTCGCCCCCGAGCGAGCATCCACCGCCGGCTTCCAGGCGCTGCTGGAACGGACACGCATCTCGCTCTTTGCCATCGATGAGGCGCACTGCGTCTCCGAATGGGGTCACGACTTCCGCCCGGACTATCGCATGCTGCGGCCGGTGCTCGACCGGTTCCCAGAGGTTCCGCGCCTCGCGCTCACCGCCACCGCCGACCAGGCGACCCGCGCTGACATCCTGCGACAGCTTGGCATCGCCGACGAAGGCCTGATCGTCGCCGGGTTTGACCGCCCGAACATCCGCTACGCCATCAATGCCCGCGATTCGGGCACGCGCCAGATCATCGAGCTGCTCCAGCGCTTGCCCGGTGCCGGCATCGTTTACGCGCCGAGCCGCAAGGCCACCGAAGACATCGCCGCGCAGATCGCGCGCTCGGGCCGCGACGCGGCGTTCTACCACGCCGGGCTCGAGCCCGAACGTCGCGCTGCGGTGCAGGCTTCTTTCGTGGCCTCGGAGAGCATGGTGATGGTCGCGACGATCGCCTTTGGCATGGGCATCGACAAGCCCGATGTCCGCTTCGTCATCCATGCCGGCCTGCCGAAGTCGATCGAGGCCTATTACCAGGAGACCGGCCGAGCTGGGCGCGACGGCGATCCGGCGGAGGCGCACATGTTCTGGGGTGCGAGCGACTTTGCCCGAGCGCGGCAATGGCTCGGCGAGGTCGAGCCCGAGCGAATGGCGGGCGAGCAGGCGCGGCTCAATGTGCTGGCAACATTGGTCGAGGCGCCGACCTGCCGCCGCGCCATCTTGCTGCGCCATTTCGGTGAGCATCCTGACCCGCGGTGCGGGAACTGCGACAATTGCGAGAACCCGCCGCAGGTGCTCGATGCGAGCGAGCTCGCCAGGAAGCTGCTGTCGGCGGTTTATCGGACGGGTCAGAGCTTCGGCATCGGCCACATCGAGAAGGTGCTGACCGGCCAGAGCGACGAGCGCATCGAATCGCGCGCCCATGATAAACTTTCGGTATTTGGCATAGTCAGGCGCGAGGAGGCGCCGCTGTTGCGCCCGCTCGCCCGCACGCTCGTGGCCAGAGGAATGCTGGTATCAACCGAACACGGCGGCCTGATGCTCGGGCCGGAAGCGCGCGGCGTGCTCAAGGGCGAGGCCGGCGTGACCATTGCCGAGCCGCCGGTAAAGGCTCGCCGCAGCCGCCGCGAGCGGGGTGGGAGTGGCGGTGCAGCCAACCCCATCGGCAATCCGCTATTCGAGGCGCTGCGCGACAAGCGCAAGGCCCTCGCCGCCGAGCACGGCATTCCGGCCTATGTAATCTTCCATGATTCGGTCCTGCGGGACATGGCGCACCAGTGCCCCGAGACGCTGGGGGAACTGTCAGGCATCCCAGGCGTCGGGGCGAAGAAGCTCGAGACTTGGGGACCGGATTTCGTCGCCGTCGTCCGCGACCACCTCGCCGGGTCAGGCTAGGGCGAGGAGGACCACGCCTACTGGCGCAGCGGCGAGGTCGGTGTCGTCGCCCGAATCGTCTTCGGCGCTGTCATCGCTCTCGTCGCCGGTTTCCTGCGCCTCGTCCGGGTCAGTATCCTCGGCCGCGTCGGCGTCGTCGGCCTGGTCGGCGTTGCTGTCGTCGACGGGTTCGGAGGTTTCGGTTTCAGAGGTAGCTTCCTCTTCCTCTGAAGATGTCGCTTCCTCGGTCAAGGTCTCTTCCGACGTCATCTCGGTCTCGAAGCTGGAGGATTCGACCGTCTGCTCGATAAGGGTCTCGGAATAAGAGTATTCCTCGACGATACTGACGCGGTATTCCTCGTAATATTCGAAGTAGCTGAAACTGCCGTAGGAATAGGAACTCCACGATCCGATCGTGGCGAGATCCACTAGGGCGTCGAACAGCGCAAGGGTGATCTGGGCGGCAGTACTGAAGCCGTTGCCGCCACGGTTGCCGGCGAACTGGAAGGCGGTGTCGCCAAGCTTAAGGTAGTAGAGCACGTGGGTGTCGACATCGATAGGTTGAAACACCCGCCGGCCGCGGATGTCGTTGATGACGTCTCCGGGCAAGATGCCGTTCTTGGCGGCGATCCCGTGCGGCTCGGTCGAGAGTACCAGCACACCCTGCACTCCGGGCTTGATCGCGAAGGTCGCGCGCGTCGCGGGTGTAAGCTCCAGCAGCGTCGCGTCGAGCGCGCGCGAGACGAAGGGCTTGGGCAGGTCCGGAGCCTGCGCCGCAGCCGGTGGAATGGCAAAGGCGCCCCTGATGATTGGCTGGCCGAGCGTCGCCATCGCGGCGGCCGAAGAGGCAAGCAGACAGGTGCGCGCGAACCCGCGTCCTCGGAATAGAATCATGATGATGCCCCCCTCTTATCGACGCCCGACGTATCGGCGTCTCGCTCCCCTGCGGTACGTCCCTCCGACCGGAGGTATAGTCGCACGATATGCTTTGCCGTGGCAAGTTGCGTTGGGAGCCGGGGCAGGGGCCTGACAGACACCGCGCTTAGCGCGGTTTCTGCCGCACTGAATAGGTGATCCGGATCCGCACCCAGCTTCCGAACTGCTCGCGTCCGCCAATCCGCGCGGGGCGCACCCGGAACTGCCACGCGGCGGCCATTACCGCGCGGCCGATCTGCGAGCCCGGCGGGCTTTCGCCGAGCAGCACGCAGTTCTCGACATAATAGTCCGGGACCGTCCGGCAGGCGATCAGAGCATAGCCTGGGCCGTTGGCGGTGGAGAGGTAACCCGATAGCTCCTGATCGGTTGGCTCACGGTACCAGCGCGCGGCGTAGAGCGGCTCGCCGTTGGGCGCGGTGCCGACCCGTTCGCTGTCGCCCGCGGTGCGCGGATTGCCGGTGTCGACCGGGCCGTAACCCTGGTTCGGGTTGATCCGCGCGCCGATCTTGGGCCGAGGGCTGGGCTGGGGTTTCGGATCGGGCTGCGGCGGTTCGGGCTTGGCAGGCGGCGGCGGGTCTGGGGCGGGCTGCGGGTTGAGCGCAAGCGGCGAAGGGCGCATCGGCTGCGGCGTCTGCGGAACCGGCTCGTTCTCCTGCGGCGTTTGCGCCACGCTCGCCTCGGCGGGTTCCTGCTCTTCCGGTTTGGGAGGCGCGGCAAATTCAATCGACTTGAGCGTCGTGACCACCTCCTTGCCATCCTCCACCCCGGCGATCTGCGCGCCGAGGGTCAGCAGCATAAGCAGGATCAGCCCCTCAAGCGCGAGCGCGATGGCAAGGCTCGCCAGCTTGCGCTGCCGCGAGGCATCGCGCACAGCCGCAAGCAGCGCGGCCATCCCCCGCGGTTCTTCGACCACCATCGCTGAAGGATCTTCGGTAATCGCTACTGAGCCTTTGACCGGACCGGGCGGGGAGAGGGATGCGCGGCCTTTGGCTGCTCCTTAACCCGTCATCAGCCGATAGGATAGCGCCTCGGCGATGTGGACGCGCCCCACGGTCTCGGCCCCGGCGAGGTCGGCGATGGTGCGCGCGACCCTGAGCATCCTCGTGTAACCGCGCGCAGAGAGGCGCAGCTTCTCGGCCGCCTGCAACAGCAGCTTGCGCCCCGCCTCGTCGGGGGTGGCAAAGGCTTCGAGCTTGTCGCCCTCCAGCTCAGCATTGGAGCGCACGCCCCTTGCTGTCTGGCGCGCGCGGGCCGCAGCGACGCGCCGTGCCACCTCCTCGCTCCCTTCGGTGGGCGGCGGGAGCGCCATGTCCATCGCGCTCACCGCGCCGACATGGACGTGGAGATCGATCCGGTCGAGCAGCGGCCCGGACAATCGCGCCTGATAGTCGCCGACGCAGCGCGGGTATTTGTTGCAGTTCCTCGCCGGATCGCCTGCATAGCCGCAGCGGCAGGGGTTCATCGCGGCGACCAGCTGCACGCGGGCCGGGAAGGTCACGTGGGCATTGGCGCGTGCGACATCGACCTTGCCGGTTTCCAACGGCTGGCGCAGCGAATCGAGTACCGGGCGCTGAAACTCGGGCAGCTCGTCGAGGAACAGCACCCCGAGATGCGCGAGGCTGACCTCGCCGGGGCGCACCTTCAAGCCGCCTCCGATCAACGCCGCCATGCTCGCCGAATGGTGCGGCGCGCGGAACGGGCGGGCGCGGCTGATGCGCCCGGCTTCCAGCGTGCCGGACACCGACTGCACCATCGACACCTCGAGCGCCTCGGGCGGGGTGAGCGGGGGGAGGATGCCGGAAAGGCAGCTGGCGAGCAGGCTCTTGCCCGATCCCGGCGGGCCAACCATCAGCAGATTGTGCCCGCCTGCCGCGGCGATCTCGAGCGCGCGCTTAGCGGTCTCCTGTCCGCGCACCTGCCTGAGGTCGTTGCCTCCTGCCGCTTCGGCAACCGCGCCGCGCTCAGGTTCAGGGAGCACTAGGGTGCCTTTGAGGTGCCCTAGCAGGCTGACCAGATCGCGCGGTGCGAGTACCGGTACGCCGCTGGCCCAGCGCGCTTCGGGGCCTTGTTCGGCAGGGCAGATGAGGCCGGTGCCGACCTCGCTCGCGTGGAGCGCGGCGATCAGGACACCGGGGCTCGCCACCACCCGGCCATCGAGCGACAATTCGCCGACCGCGATCCAGTCGCCGAGCTGCTCGGCATCGGTGACGCCCATCGCGGCAAGCAGGGCCAGCGCGATGGGCAGGTCGTAATGGGATCCGTCCTTGGGCAGGTCGGCGGGGGACAGGTTGACGATGATCCGCTTGGGCGGCAGCGCGAGGCCCATTGCGGCGAGCGCCGATTGCACCCGCTCGCGGCTCTCGCTCACCGCCTTGTCGGGCAGGCCGACGACGGTGAAGCGCGGCAGCCCCGGCGCGACCTGGCACTGCACCTCGACCTCGCGGGCCTCTAGCCCAAGGTAGGCAACCGTCCTCACCAGCGCGACCATTGGCTTGTTCCCCTCTTGCCCCGCTCTGATTGTGCAGCCTTCTGAGGGGCTTGTCGAGCGGCGTCGGGAGGCCTTCTGCAAAGTTGGCATCTTTGCTCGTGTGCAGCTTGCTCAGTTGGAATGCCCCTCCACCGATCCAACCGCCCGCGGGTGAAGTTCGCGCGCGCCTTGCGCCGATCCTTAACGGGGGTTTCCGCAGAATTACGAAGGTTTTCCGAAAGGATAAATCTTGGCGAATTGTCAGGCCCCGCGGGCTGACAAGGGTGGCGATGAACCGCGCTCTCGCCTTTCTGCTGACAGCCCTTGCGCTGCTGCTTCCCGGCAGCGGCGCGCTGGCGCAGGTCCATATGAGCGGCGCGCGGGTCGTTTTGACCACCAGCTGGGTCGAGGAATGGGACCCGGCCAGCCAGCGTTGGGTGCGCGTCTCTGACGCCCCGGCCACCGTCACGCGTGCCAGCTACAAGAGCGCCGCCCCGCTAGCCACCGCCATCACCCGCGACGGCAACACCGCCATTACCCATACCGTCACCGAAGAACCGGTGCGCCACAGCGCCGCGCGCCCGCGCCCCGGTCTGCAATCCTCCGGGATCGCCCGCTTCGGCCCGTTCCGCGTGCTCGACAGCAAGCACGCCGCGCTGGTCGGCGCAACCGATGCGCGCAGCCCGTCCGACTTTACAGCGATGCTGGCGGCCTATCCGACCCTCGAAGTGATCGAGTTCCTCGAGGCGCCGGGCACCAGCCACGATCTGGCCAACCTCAGGCTCGGCCGCGCAATCCGCGCCGCGGGCCTTGCCACCCATATCCCCGCCGGCGGCTCGGCCCGGTCAGGTGCGGTCGAGCTGTTCCTTGCCGGCACCCGCCGCACGCTTGATCCGGGCGCGCTGTTTGCGGTGCATTCGTGGCGCGACGAGCTGGGCCGCGAGCCTGCCGACTTTGCTGCCGATGCGCCGGAAAACCGGCTCTATCTCGACTACTATGCCGAAATGGGAATGAGCCCGCAGCAGGCGCGCGCCTTCTACGCCATGACCAATTCGGTGCCGCACGCAGGCGCACGCTGGCTCGAAGGGGCGGAGATGGCCACGTGGATCGCGCCCGAAGGCCGAGCGCCTGCAACCCGCTCGCTCGACCCGCAGTTTGTATCCGGGCTACGGCAGGCGCTGGCGCGGTCTGGCAGCGCGATTGCCCGGGGGGTCCAGGCGCTGCGCGTCCCCACGCTGACCCTGCGGTTTGCGCAGCCTCCGGCTCTGAGCAGCGCCGCCAAGCTTGCTTATGCCGATCTGAGCGCCCATCCGGGTGCCTTTGCAACTGCCCATGCGAGTGCCCACCCGACTACAGGTCTGCTTGACTCGTGGTTGGCTTTCCCATAACGGCCCCTGTCTGATTTGCGGTCGCGGGGACGCGGCCCCGGTAGGTGTTCGGCGAAGTTGCCCATTCACGCCTTTCCGGTAATTTTTTCGAGGACAATATGAAGCGGACATTCCAACCTAGCAATCTTGTGCGCGCCCGTCGCCACGGTTTCTTCGCACGCAAGGCGACCCCGGGTGGCCGCAAGGTGCTTCGCGCCCGCCGCAACCGCGGCCGCAAGAAGCTCTGCGCTTAATTTTCTCCGCACCCGCCTCCGCGGGTGCGATTTCCTCGCTCACGGGGTCTAAAGGCCCCGTCGCTGCGGGCGGCCGGTTGGCCTTGCGGGCTCCCTATGGGAGCCCGTTTGCTTGTGCGGCATCGCTGAATAGCACTATTCGAACCGCGGCAGCGGTTGGCAAGGCCGAACGGCCGCCGCGGTTTATGCCGCGAAAGCCAAGGTGGACGCCCCAGTTTCTTGGCGTCCGCCGCCCGGCGTTTGAGGGCTAAACAAATGACTCAGGCGGCAAACGCGACGATCCCTATAAAGACGCTGACCAAGCGCGCCGACTTCCTTGCCGCCAACTCCGGCATCCGGAATGCGCGCGCGGGCTTCGTGCTGCTGACTCGCCCGAACGAGCGCCAAGGCATCCGCTTTGGAATCACTGTCACCAAGAAGATCGGCAACGCCGTGGTGCGCAATCGCATGAAGCGGCGCTTTCGCGAGCTTTTGCGTAGCGCGCTCTCGACGCAAGGCCTGCTTGACCACGATCATGTGCTGATCGGCCGTGCGGGCGGGGTCGAGCGGGACTTTCACCTGATGGCCGAAGAACTCGCCAAGGCGCTTGAGCGGGCGCGTGAAGGGCGGGGCGATCCTTCGGGCGGGCGCCGTCCCCGCAAGGGCAATCGCGGGGGCAATCGCGGGGGGGTCAACGGCGGGGGAGTCAACGGCGGGGCCAAAAGCGGGGCCAAAGGCGGGGCCAAAGGCGGGGCCAAAGGCGGGGCCAAAAGCACTGCCAAAAGCACTGCCAAAAGCACTGGGAGTCTTGAGGAGAACAAGCGCTAATGAAACAGCTCCTTATCCTCGTTGCGCGCGGCTGGCAGCTTGGCCCGTCGCGCATCTTGCCGCCCTCGTGCCGCTACTATCCCTCCTGCAGCCAGTACGCGATCGAGGCGCTTGGCAAATATGGCGCGCTCAAGGGTGGATGGATGGCATTTAAGCGTCTAATGCGCTGCCACCCTTGGGGCGGACACGGACATGATCCTGTCCCTTAGGCCAAATTAGCCCGGGGGCTAGAAACGATACCGTTCTATCCCCATAACACACCTGCCTGCGCCATTCTCTCGGGACATACACTTGGACAACCGCAATCTTCTCCTCGCCGTCGTGCTTTCGGGTCTGCTCATTCTTGGGTGGGACATGGGAACGCGCTATTTCTATCCCGAGGCCGGGATCACCGGCCAGGCGACCGGACAGGCGAGCACGCCGGCCGCGACCAGGTCTGCCGCCGCTGCGGGCGCCGCGCCTGCGGCTCCGGGCGCTGGCAATCTCGGCGCCGAGCAGGTGGGGCCTGTAAAGGTCGATCTGAAGGCCGCGCTGGCGAGCCCCGCCCGGGTTGCCATTGATACCCCGCGCCTGACCGGTTCGATCAACCTGGTCGGCGCACGGATCGATGATGTCGAGCTCAAGGATTTCCGCGAGACGGTGAAGAAGGATTCCGGCCCCGTGCGCCTGTTTGCGCCCGAAGGTACGCCGGGGCAATATTTCGCCGAATTCGGCTTTGTTGCAGGCGGCGTGCGCCAGCCCGCCAACGCGCTGTGGCAAGCCGACGCCGCCAAGCTCACGCCGACAACGCCGGTTACTTTGACGCGGACGGATGCGAACGGGATCACCTACAAGGTGCGCTTCGCGGTCGATGCCGATTACATGATCACCGCCACTCAGAGCGTCAGCAACGCGGGCGCCGCCGCAGCGATCGTCCAGCCCTTCGCGCTGATCAAGCGCACCGACAAGACCGCGACGATCGACCAGTATGTCTCGCACTCCGGCCCCGTCGGGGTGTTCGGCGACACGCTGTGGGATCCGCATTCCTACGCGGAAATGGCCGAGATCGGTGCGGAGAGCCCCACAGGCGCGCCCGACTGGCTCGGCTTTACCGACCAGTACTGGCTCGCCGCGCTCATCCCGGGTGACGGCAAGGGCAATGTCACGGTCGACGACGCGGGCTTCCGTGCGCTGGGCGGCGACCTGTTCCGCTCCGACCTGCTCTACGCCGCGACCACCGTGGCGGCGGGCGGCAGCCTGACGCAGCAGACCCGCCTGTTTGCCGGTGCCAAGGAAAGCCAGATCCTCGACAAGTACGAGGATGGCGGCATCACCCGCTTCGGCCTCGCGATCAGCTGGGGCTGGTTCTGGTTCTTCGAAAAGCCGATCCTGTGGCTGCTGCGCACGCTGAATAACGCGGTCGGCAATTTTGGCGTGGCGATCATCCTGCTGACTGTCGTCATCCGCGGGCTGATGTTCCCGGTCGCGCAGAAGGGCTTTGCCTCGATGGCGTCGATGAAGGCCGTGCAGCCGAAGATGAAGGAGATCCAGGAGCGCTTCAAGGACGACAAGCAGCGCCAGCAGCAAGAGATCATGAAGCTCTACAAGGACGAGAAGGTCAATCCGCTGTCCGGCTGTCTGCCGATGGTAATCCAGATCCCGGTGTTCTTCGCGCTCTACAAAGTGCTCGTGCTGGCGATCGACATGCGCCACAAGCCGTTCATCGGGTGGGTTAATGACCTGTCTGCGCCTGACCCTGCGCACATTCTCAACCTGTTCGGGATGCTGCCCTATCAGGTGCCGGCCGGCTTCCTTGCGATCGGTCCGCTTGCGGTGCTGCTCGGCATCACCATGTGGCTGACCTTCCGCCTCAACCCGTCTGCGATGGACCCGATCCAGCAGCAGATGTTCTCGATCATGCCGTGGATCTTGATGTTCGTGATGGCGCCGTTTGCGGCGGGCCTGCTGCTTTACTGGGTGACCTCCAACCTGCTCACCGTCGCGCAGCAAAGCTACCTCTATTCGCGCCACCCGCAGTTGAAGGCGGCGAACGCGGCGGCGGCGCCAAACGCAGGCAAGGGATAGGGGCGTGATCGACCCAGAGGACATCGCCGCCCGCGAGGAAGCGGCATCCCGGCTTTTTTCGGGGCCGGTCGATTTCCTGCGCTCGGCCCCGCAGCTGCAGTTCCTGCCCGATCCGGTGGTGCCGGAAATCGCCTTTTGCGGGCGGTCGAACGTGGGCAAATCTTCGCTGCTGAACGCTCTGGTGGGCCGCAAGGCGATCGCGCGCGCCTCGGTGACGCCGGGGCGGACGCAGGAATTGAACTTCTTCGATGTCGGGCGTCCCAGAGATTTGGCCGAGGACGAAGTCGCTCTGCCGCTGTTCCGGCTGGTCGACATGCCCGGCTACGGCTTTGCCAAGGCGCCGATCAAGGTCGTCGACAAGTGGAAGGCGCTGGTGAACTCCTACCTACGCGGGCGGCAGGTGCTGACGCGCACGCTGGTGCTGGTCGACAGCCGCCACGGCATCAAGGAGGTCGACCGGGCGATGATGAAGATGCTCGATGAGGCTGCCGTGGGCTACCGTGTGGTGCTGACCAAGACCGACAAGATCAAGGCGAGCGAGCTGGCCGACGTCGCCGAAAAGACCGCCGCCGAAGTGCGCAAGCACATCGCCGCCTTTCCCGAACTGCACCTTACCAGCAGCGAGAAGGGCATGGGGCTAGCCGCGCTGCGCGCCGCGGTGGTCTCCGACGCGCTGGGCGAGGGGTGGATGGGTTAGGGCGGCGCACCGGCGTCAGGCCGCCTGCGCCCTTGCCCCTGCGGCGATAACCTCGAGCGGGCGCACGATCAGCGTCACCCGGTCGTGACCCACCGCGACGTTGAGTACGTCGCCAGCCCGCACCGTCACGGCTTGCGGGAAGGGATGCAGCACCTGCAGCCATCCGCCATCGGTATAGCCATCGGGGTGATTGTCGAAGGTGATGCCCTCGGCAAGGTCGATGTGCATCCACTGCACGATGCCCGCAGCAATGCCGTCCGCCTCGACCGGAATCCTGAGCAGGCGCAGATCGTTCTTGTGGACCTTGCGCGTCAGGTCGATCCGCAGCAGCTCCACGTCGGGCGACAGGCGCTTCCAATCGGTCATGGTGCCGTGGATCGGCAGCTTCTGCGCGGCGAGCGCACCGAACGGAGCGACATCGAAGCCCGACACCCGGTCGACGAACACATAATCGGACAGCACCGCGCTTTCGACCAGGCAGCCGATCGCTGACGCCGCGCGCGGGATGACCACCGCATCGGGGGTGAGCAGCCGCGCATGGGCATCCTCGAAGGTGTCGATGACCCGCTCGGTCAACAGGTCGCTTGAGAGGATTTCCGAGATCAGGATGTCGGCGCGCGCGCCCAGATGCTCGCCTACCCGCAATTTGCTGGAAGCTGCGGTGTGCACCGCGATGCGGTCGCCATAGCCGTTGTCGGCGATGATCCGGCGCGCTGTGGCAGCGATGATCGGCACCATCTCGCAAGCCGTGACCTCGCGTGCACCGGCCCGCGCCGCCATCATCGCCAGCAACCCGCTACCGGTGCCGATGTCGAGCACGCGCGCGTCCGGCCCGGTCGCGGCGACGGCGGCCTCGATCGCGTTCTGGAAGGCATCGTTGCGCCGCGTGTCGTTGAGCATCGGGATATGCCAGAAGGGCACCAGCTCAGCGCTCAACCGGCGGATCTGATGCTCGATGTGAAGATTGCCCGGCTGCAGCGCCAACGCGCGGGTGAAGTGTTCGAAAGCCTCGCTCTTGCGCCCGGAATCGGCGAGGATCACGGCAAGGTTGTTGGCCGCGACGGCATTGTCCGGATCAGCCGCGCAGCTCGCTTCCAGCGCTGCGATCGCCAGCTCGAACCGGCCGGTACGGGCGAGGATCAGCCCCTTTTCGTGGTGCGCCACGGCATGATCGGGCACTATCGCCAGCAGCGCGTCCCACACCGTCAGCGCCTCGTCATGCGCGCCGCGCTGCCCGACGATTGCGGCGAGGATCGGCAGCACGTCGGCGACGCGGTAACCGTTGTCGATAACCATCCGGTAGCGCGATTCTGCCGCTGCCAGGTTGCCGACCTTGTGCAGTGTCATGGCCTCGTCGAGCGCGATGCGGGTAAGGGCGAGGTCGTGTGTGGTGTCCGGCATGAAGCTCCCCGATGACAGTGTTGGACTGTGGTCACCGGGTTATTAACCATGCGCCTTAAGCAATCATCGCGGGGGCCTACGTGCTATCGGCGGGGTCACCGACCTGACGGGCCGCTTTTAGGAACGCGCGCGGCGAGCCGGTGACCGGTTATGGGGAAATCATCGAAGGGTGCGAACGTCGGAAAATGGGTGGCAAGCTGCCGTCAGCTTCGTTCTCAATCCAGCCGGACCCGCTTGATCCGCATTGCATCGGGGAAGCCCTTGAGTTCTTCCTCGCCAAGGTCGTCGAAGCGCATGCCCTTGCCGATGCACAGGTCGGCAAGCACTGCCGAGACTAGCACCTCGCCAGGCGCGGCGCGGGCGCACAGCCGCGCGGCGAGTTGCACGGTTGAGCCAAACAAGTCTTGGTTGCGCTCAATCGGCTCACCCGCGGCCGCGCCGATCCGCACTGCTAGCGGTTCATCAGGCAGTTCCTCTGCGCGCGCAGCCAGGGCGCGCTGGATTTCGCGCCCGCACCGCACCGCCGAGGCAGGAGAGATGAATGCGGCCATGATCCCATCGCCGGTGTGCTTGACCTCGCGCCCGCCGCAGGTGGCAAGACAGCCGCGCACGATCGCGTCGTGCGCCTCGACCAGTTCGAGCGCGGCGTCATCGCCGATTTGCTGGTTAAGCGCGGTCGAGCCGACGATGTCAGTGAACAACACCCCGCGCACTCCGGTGTCGTAAACGTCGCCGCCTCGCACCGTCACTGCGCCCGCCGGGTTTACAGCACCGCCGCCAAGAAAACCCTCGGCCAGGATCGGGTCGACCTCGATGATCTGTTCGGCGAGCAGCCCGTGCGCCTCGCGGTGGACCGCGTTGGCTGCCTCGGCCGAAGGCGCCTCAAAAAGGCAGAACAGCTTGCCTGCGCCCTCGTTCCACCAGTATTTCAGACAGCTCACGTCATGTTTGTGCTGAACGCTCTCATCTGCCTCGTGCGCGGCGGCCAAGGCGTCGGCGGTTGCGCCGTCCACGTTATGAATATCCATAAACATCGGCATGGTGATGCACTCTCTCGGTTGGCGCGCACGCACGGGGCGCGGGCGCGGATCAGTTGTTGGCAGTGGTGGGGTCGATGATCTGCGCGATCTCGGTCACCGCGTTCACCGGGAAGCCCGAAAGCTCCGCATGCTCGCAGATGACCTCCTCGCTTTCGGCGAGATAGATGCAGAATGTCTTGTCGCCCGCAACGTAGCTGTGCTGCCACTGTATGCTCGCGCCGATACGGCCGATCGCCGAGTTCGATGCCCGCGCCGCGCCGCACAGCTCGACGATCGACATGCCGCCGATCCCCGGAATCTCGCGCTCGACCATGAAACGCTTCAAACCCATCGTTCAAGTCCCCCCGCTGCCTTCTGACAACTTCGCGGCAAAGCGCGCCTTAGACAAATCAAATCTTCTGGCGCTGGCTAAAGCTAGGGCTTAGTCTCGCAAGCATGGCGGCTCCCTTTCACCTGCGTTCGTTGCAAGCCCTCGAGATGGCGGTGCGCTGCGGGTCCTTCGTAAAAGCCGCGGACGAGCTGGGCATCACACCGGCGGCGGTCGGGCAAAGGGTGAAGGCGCTCGAGGACCATCTCGGCATCACGCTGCTACTGCGCACCCGCGGCGGGATCCGCCCCACGCTCGATTTGGAACAGGCCCTCCCTGCGCTCTGGCGGGCTTTCACCAATCTCGAGGAGGGGATGGAGCAGCTCGAGGCGCAGCGCGAGCAGGACATCCATATCGCCGCACCTTCCGACATTGTGGACCTTTGGCTGATGCCCCGCCTCGCCGCGTTCCGCGCCGCGCATCGCAACGTTCGCATGTGTATCAACGGCGAGGGGGACGCACCGCTGCGGCTCGGTCGGGTGGATGTGGAACTGGGTTTCGAGCTTGCGCCAAGCCCCGATGTCGAACCGCTGTTCCGCGACGTGATCGTGCCCCTCGCCTCGCCGCTCAACATCATCCGACTGGCGGAGCGCGATCCGGCAAGCCGCCTCGAGGGTTTCCCGCTGCTCCACCTCGACCTCTACCGCAACGATCCCGCCGGCCTGTCCTGGCCCGACTGGCTGCGCGCCAACAAGGTGAGCCGTGCGGCGCCCGAACGCGGCATGCGGTTCCAGCGCGCGGCTGCGGCACTCGATGCGGTCGCTGCCGATGCAGGCCTCACCTTGTGCGGACTTGCGCTCGCAGCCACTGCGTTGGCCGATAACCGCGCAGCACTGGCCTGGCCGGTCGCGACGGGCCTGCTCAGTCGCAACCCGCTGAGCGTTCGGAGCAGCAGCCAGGCGGCAGCGCACGTGCGGCGGTTCCGCGTTTGGCTGCTGGAGGAAGGGGCAAAGACACAAGCATGGCTAGCAGCGCAGGAGAAATCCTGAGACCTGGCGCCCTGCGGGGCAAATGGATCGCGGAAATGTCCGTTCCGGGGTCGCTAGCCGAACGGCAGCTTGTGGCCCATCATCCCCAAAATCCGCCGTCCCGTCACCGTGCAAACAGCTTGGCGCTGTCCGCAAACGCCTTGAACTCGAGCGCGTTGCCGCTGGGATCGCGCAGGAACATCGTCGCTTGCTCGCCCGGCTGGCGCTTGAAGCGGATGGTGGGTGCGATCACGAATTCGCAGCCGCCGCTGCGCAGGCGTTCGGCCAGCGCCTCCCACTCGGCCATGCCCAGCGCCAAGCCGAAGTGGGGCATGGGCACGCCGTGGCCGTCGACGTGGTTGCTCGCGCGGTCGCCCGCCTGCCCGGGCGCGAGATGCGCGACGATCTGGTGGCGACGTAAAGCATCGCGTTCAACACCTCGCGCATGTCGCTGGTGCGCCTGCGGCCTCCCGACTTGGCAGGTGGTATGAACGGTGCCGTCAACAGCCACTCGCGATCGGTCATGTCGCTTGGATACCGCAGCCCTTTTCGGTTATGCTCCCGCCGGGCAATGC
>JBBRUU010000019.1:0-25388 GCA_038247515.1 Sphingomonadales bacterium | reverse complement strand
GGTATCTGAGGCCAAGGGACAGGACACGAACAATGGCACTCAAGAATTATAAACCGACCAGTCCCGCTCGCCGCGGTCTGATCCTGGTCGACAAGTCGGCCCTGTGGAAGGGCAAGCCGGTCAAGGCGCTTACCGAAGGTAAGCACAAGACCGGCGGCCGTAACAACAAGGGTCACGTCACGTCGCGCGGGATCGCCGGTGGTCACAAGCAGAAGTACCGCTTCATCGACTTCAAGCGTCGCAAGTGGGACATGCCAGCGACCGTCGAGCGTCTGGAATACGACCCTAACCGCACCGCCTTCATCGCGCTGGTGAAGTACGAGGACGGGGAACAGGCCTACATCCTCGCTCCGCAGCGTCTAGCTGTTGGCGACCAGGTTGTTGCCGGTGAAAAGACCGATACCAAGCCGGGCAACGCGATGTTGTTGGGTCAGATGCCGGTTGGCACGATCTGTCACAATGTCGAGATGAAGCCAGCCAAGGGCGGTCAGATCGCTCGGTCGGCCGGTACTTATGTGCAGGTCGTCGGCCGTGACCGCGCGATGGTTATCGTTCGCCTCAACTCGGGCGAGCAGCGTTACCTGCGCGCCGATTGCATGGGCACGGTGGGTGCGGTGTCTAACCCCGACAACGGCAACCAGAACTTTGCCAAGGCCGGCCGCAAACGCTGGATGGGCGTCCGCCCGCTGACGCGCGGTGTTGCGAAGAACCCGGTCGACCACCCGCACGGTGGTGGTGAAGGCCGGACTTCGGGTGGCCGCCATCCGGTGACCCCGTGGGGCAAGCCGACCAAGGGTGCCCGCACCCGCCATAACAAGCAGACGGACAAGATGATCATCCGTTCGCGTCACGCGAAGAAGAAGAGGTAATAGACGATGGCACGTTCCGTCTGGAAAGGTCCGTTTGTCGAGCTGAGCCTTCTGAAGAAGGCTGAGACCGCGCAGGAAGCGAGCAACACCAAGCCGATCAAGACTTGGTCGCGTCGCTCGACGATTCTGCCGCAGTTCGTCGGGCTCACCTTCAACGTTTACAACGGGCACAAGTTCATTCCCGTTTCGGTTTCGGAAGAAATGGTCGGCCACAAACTCGGCGAATTTTCGCCGACGCGGACGTTCCCTGGCCATGCCGCCGACAAGAAGGGCAAGCGCTAATGGGCAAGGCAAAAGCACCCCGCCGCGTGGGCGATAACGAGGCACTGGCCGTCGGCACCACGATTCGTGGTTCGGCGCAGAAGCTGAACCTCGTGGCCGCGCTGATCCGTGGCAAGAAGGCAGAAGATGCTTTGAACATCCTCGCCTTCTCGAAGCGGGCGATGGCGCGCGATGCGAGCAAGGTGCTCGCCTCGGCGATCGCCAACGCTGAGAACAATCACAACCTCGACGTTGACGCGCTGATCGTGGCTGAAGCCTCGGTGGGCAAGTCGGTGACGATGAAGCGGTTTCACACCCGCGGACGCGGTAAGTCGACCCGTATCCTCAAGCCGTTCAGCCGGCTGCGGATCGTTGTTCGCGAAGCAGAAGAGGCGTAAGATGGGCCAGAAGAGCAATCCGATCGGTCTGCGCCTGCAGATCAACCGCACGTGGGACAGTCGCTGGTACGCCGAAGGGCGCAACTACGCGCAGCTGCTCAAGGAAGACGTCGCGATCCGCAAGTACATCATGAAGAACCTGCCCCAGGCGGCGGTTTCTAAGGTGGTGATCGAGCGTCCGGCCAAGCTGTGCCGCATTTCGATTTATGCGGCGCGTCCGGGTGTAATTATCGGTAAGAAGGGCGCTGACATCGAGAAGCTTCGCTCGAAGCTTGCGACCATGACCCCCAGCGACGTGAAGCTGAACATCGTTGAAATCCGCAAGCCGGAAATCGATGCGAAGTTGGTTGCGCAGGGTATTGCCGATCAGTTGATTCGTCGCGTGGCGTTCCGCCGGGCGATGAAGCGCGCGATGCAGTCGGCCGTCCGGCTTGGTGCTGAGGGTATTAAGATTACCTGCGGTGGCCGTCTTGGCGGTGCCGAAATCGCCCGCGTTGAATCGTATCGTGAGGGCCGCGTTCCGGCGCACACCTTGCGTGCGAATATCGATTACGCCGATTGTGAGGCGCTCACCGCCTACGGGATTATCGGGATCAAGGTTTGGATCTTTAAGGGCGAGATCCTTGCCCATGATCCGACCGCGCAGGACCGCCTGATGATGGAAGCCCAGACTTCCGGCGTCCGGCCGGCTCGTTGAGGTAACAGACCATGTTGCAACCGAAAAAGCACAAGTTCCGCAAGCAGTTCAAGGGGCGGATTAAGGGCGAAGCCAAGGGCGGCACCACCCTTAACTTTGGGTCCTACGGCCTCAAGGCCCTGGAACCGGAGCGGATTACCGCGCGCCAGATCGAAGCTGCGCGCCGTGCCATTACCCGTCACATCAAGCGTCAGGGTCGTCTCTGGATTCGTATCTTCCCCGATGTACCGGTTACGAAGAAGCCTGCTGAAGTCCGTCAGGGCAAGGGCAAGGGTTCGGTGGAATACTGGGCCGCTCGCGTGAAGCCGGGTCGTATCCTGTTCGAGCTCGACGGTGTGGCCGGTCCGCTGGCTGCTGAAGCATTCGAGCGTGCAGCGATGAAGCTGCCGATCAAGACCAAGGTTGTTGCCCGTCTGGGTGACACCAGCCACCTGGGAGGCGAATAATGGCCGACTTTGCGGACCTTCGTACCAAGACCGAGGATCAGCTTGCCGCTGAACTCACCGAACTCAAGCGGGAACAGTACAATCTGCGGTTCCAAGCTGCGACCAACCAGCTCGAGGCTCCCTCGCGCATCCGTCAGGTGCGCCGGACCATCGCGCAGATCAAGACGCTGCAAAACGAGCGCGCGGCGAAAGCCGCCGCCGTGAAGGCGTAGGGAGTAAGCACAATGCCCAAGCGCATCCTCGTCGGTACTGTGAGCTCCGACAAGACCGATAAAACCGTGACCGTGCTGGTCGAACGCAAGGAGAAGCACCCACTCTACGGGAAGATTATCCGTCGTTCGAAGAAGTATCATGCGCACGACGAGAGCAATGAATACACCGTGGGCGACGTGGTGCGGATCGAAGAGACCCGTCCGATGTCGAAGACCAAGACCTGGATCGTCAAGGACCGGGTCGTGGCAGGCGGCGTGCAGGCGGTGGAAGCCGACCTCGACGTCGCGGCTGCGGGTAACTGAATTAGGCGTAATCGGAACTATCGGGCCCCAGTCGGATTGGGCGTCCCGAAAAGCCATTGAGAAGGAACCGGATCAATGATCCAGATGCAATCCAATCTCGACGTCGCGGACAACAGCGGCGCCAAGCGCGTCCAGTGCATCAAGGTGCTGGGCGGGTCTAAGCGTCGTACCGCGGGCGTTGGCGATGTGATCGTCGTCTCCATCAAGGAGGCGCAGCCGCGCGCGAAGGTCAAGAAGGGCGATGTTCACCGCGCCGTGATTGTTCGCACCCGCAAGGAAGTGCGTCGTCCGGATGGCACCGTCATCCGCTTCGACAGCAACGCGGCGGTGCTCGTGAACAAGAACGAGGAGCCGATCGGCACCCGTATCTTTGGCCCGGTGGTGCGCGAACTGCGCGGTCGTGGCTTCATGAAGATTATCTCGCTTGCTCCGGAGGTGCTGTAATGTCGGCCGCCAAGATCAAGAAGGGTGACAGTGTCGTTGTGCTGTCGGGTAAAGACAAGGGACGCACCGGTACGGTCGCCCAGGTCATGCCCAAGGACAGCAAGGTGGTTGTCGACGGCGTGAACGTCGTCGCCCGTCACCGCAAGCCGAGCCAAGCCAACCCTCAGGGTGGCATCGACCGTTTTTCGGCTCCGATGCACATCTCTAAGGTTGCTCTGGCCGATCCCAAGGATGGCAAGCCCACCCGCGTCCGGTTTGAAACCAAGGACGGCAAGAAGGTGCGTGTTGCTGTGAAGAGCGGGGAGACCATCAATGGTTGACGCAATCTACTCGCCGCGGATGAAGGCGAAGTATGACGCCGAAATCGTTAAGGCGATGACGGAGAAGTTTGGTTACAAGAACCGTCTCGAAGTCCCCAAGCTGCTGAAGATCACGCTCAACATGGGTGTGGGCGAAGCTAGTCAGGACAAGAAGAAGGTCCAGATTGCCGCCGAGGAAATGGCACTGATCGCTGGCCAGAGGCCGGTGATCACGATTGCCAAGAAGTCGATCGCGCAGTTCAAGCTGCGTGAAGGCATGCCGATCGGTTGCAAGGTGACCCTTCGTCGCGAACGCATGTACGAATTCGTCGATCGTCTGGTGACCGTCGCGATGCCGCGTATCCGTGACTTCCGTGGGCTCAATGCGCGTTCGTTCGATGGCCGTGGCAACTACGCCATGGGGTTGAAGGAACAGATCGTGTTCCCGGAAATCAGCTATGACAAGATCGACAAGGTACGTGGGATGGACATAATTGTAACCACCACCGCCAAGACCGACGAAGAGGCGCGCGAGTTGTTACGTCTATTCGGTTTCCCCTTCCAGGGCGAGGCGCCGGGCGCAAAATCAGACGAACAGAAGGAAGCGGCGTGACCCGCTTGTTTGTAAAGACACGGAAGAAGAGAGCTTAAGTCCATGGCGAAACTGAGTTCCATCAACAAGAATGAGCGTCGCAAGAGGCTCGTCAAGCAGTACGCTGCGAAGTACGAGAAACTGAAGGCGATCGCTGCAGATAAATCGCTTGACGAGACCGAGCGCCTGGTTGCTCGCCTCAAGATGGCGGAGCTTCCGCGCAACGCGAACCCGACCCGGGTGCGCAACCGTTGCGCCACCACCGGCCGCCCGCGCGGCTATTACCGCAAGTTCGGCATCAACCGCATCGAACTGCGTCAACTTGGCAACAGCGGGATGATTCCCGGTCTGACCAAGTCGAGCTGGTGAGGACTGAACAATGGCAATGACCGATCCTCTGGGTGACATGCTCACCCGCATCCGTAACGGCCAGCGCGCGAAGAAGGACTCCGTCCTGACCCCCGCTAGCAACCTGCGTGCCAGCGTGCTCGAAGTGCTTCAGCGTGAAGGCTACATCCGTGGCTACACTGAGGACAATTCGGGCAAGCACCCCGCGCTGCGGATCGAACTCAAGTATTTCGAAGGCGAGCCCGCGATCAAGCACGTGGCGCGCGTCTCCAAGCCTGGCCGGCGCGTCTATTCGGGCTCTAAGGAGCTCCCGACTGTCCGCAATGGCCTCGGCATCACCATCGTCTCGACCCCCAAGGGCGTGCTTTCGGATGCCGAAGCGCGGGCCGGCAATGTCGGTGGCGAAGTGCTGGCGGAGGTGTTCTGATGAGCCGCATCGGCAAAAAGCCGGTGGCGATCCCCGGAGGGGTGACGGCCACTATCGAAAACGGCACGATCAGCGTGAAGGGTCCCAAGGGCGCCCTCACCATGGGTCTGTCCGACCTGATCAGCTATACGCTCGACGAGGGCGCGATATTGGTCAAGCCGGCCAACGACAGCAAGCAAGCGCGTGCGTTCTGGGGCATGCAGCGCACGCTGGTGTCCAACTTAGTGGAAGGCGTCAGCGCCGGCTTCACCAAGGTGCTGGTTATCAAGGGCGTCGGTTACCGTGCGAATTCGCAGGGGACCAACCTCAAGCTGCAGCTTGGCTACAGCCACGATGTCGATCTTCCCGTGCCCGAGGGTCTGGAAGTGAAGACCCCGGACCAGACCACGATTGAGATTTCCGGTACCGACAAGCAGGCTGTTGGCCAGTTTGCTGCTGAAATCCGCCGCTGGCGCAAGCCCGAGCCCTACAAGGGGAAGGGTATCGCCTATCGCGGCGAGTATATCTTCCGCAAAGAAGGGAAGAAGAGGTAAGATGGCACAGCTTTCTTTGTTCGAACGGCGTCGTCGCCGCGTCCGTACCGCGCTCCGTGCGCGTGCGGGAGGCAGGCCCCGTCTGTCGGTGCACCGCACCGGCCGTCATATCTATGCCCAGATCATCGATGACGCGGCCGGCCGTACGGTCGCCGCTGCCTCGACGCTCGGTGCCAAGGCGAGTGGCGCGAATGTCGACGCTGCCGCCGAGGTGGGCAAGGCAATCGCCGAGGCCGCCAAGCAAGCGGGCGTAACCACTGTCGTGTTCGATCGCGGCGGGTTCTTGTTCCATGGCCGCGTCAAGGCGCTGGCCGATGCCGCCCGTGATGGCGGGCTGGAGTTCTGATTATGCCAGAGAACGCAAACACCGAGAATACCATCGAAACCCCCGAAGTGGTTGCTGCTGATGTTGGCGGCGATACCGGCGACGCGCAGGGCCGGCGTGGCCGAGGGCGCGGCGGCAATAGTGGCGGCGGTGGCGGCGGAAACCGCGATGGCGGCGGTCGCGGTCGCGGCGGACGTGACGACCGCCGGGGCGGCAAGCCGGACGAAGGTGACGGCATCATCGAGAAGCTGGTGCACATCAACCGCGTGTCGAAGACCGTAAAGGGCGGTAAGCGCTTCGGCTTTGCTGCGCTGGTCGTGGTCGGTGACGGTCAGGGCCGCGTTGGCTTCGGCCACGGCAAGGCCCGCGAAGTGCCCGAGGCGATCACTAAGGCGACCGCTGCGGCGCGCAAGAAGATGATCCGCGTGCCGCTCAAGGAAGGCCGCACCCTGCACCATGACGGCAATGGCCGTTTCGGTGCCGGCAAGGTGACCCTCCGTACCGCGCCTGCGGGGACCGGTATTATCGCCGGTGGTCCGATGCGCGCCGTGTTCGAGAGCCTCGGCGTTGCCGACGTGGTGACCAAGTCGGTCGGCACCTCGAATCCCTACAACATGATCCGCGCTACCTTTGACGCGCTGCAGGAGCAGACTTCGCCGAAGTCGGTGGCTCAGCGTCGCGGCAAGAAGGTTGTCGACCTTCTCGGTCGGGGCGGTTCCAGTGTGGCCGAAGCGGAAGCCGACGCTGCGGCGATTGTGGAGTAATACTGATGGCTACCATCAAGATCAAACAGGTGGGCTCGCCCATTCGTCGCCCCGCCAGTCAGCGCCAGATCCTCATCGGTTTGGGGTTGAACAAGATGCACAAGATCGTCGAGCGTCAGGACACCCCTGAGGTTCGCGGCGCACTCGCCAAGGTCCCGCACCTGGTGCAGGTGATCGACTAAACATTCCTGAGGCCCCGCTTCGGCGGGGCCTTCTATCTCTCAGCGCGACAAAAGCGAAAGCGAGTGCACACAATGAAACTGAATGACATCCGCGACAATCCCGGTGCCCGGTCGGGCCGGATCCGTGTCGGCCGTGGGATTGGCTCGGGCAAGGGCAAGACCTCGGGGCGCGGTCAGAAGGGCCAGAAGGCCCGTTCGGGCGTTGCGATCAAGGGTTTCGAGGGCGGTCAGATGCCGCTCCACATGCGGATCCCGAAGCGCGGCTTCAACAATCCCTTCGCCAAGGACTACGCCGAAGTGAACATCGGCATGATCCAGAAGTTCATCGACGCAGGCAAGCTCGATGCCAAGGTCACCATCACCGAGGACGCCCTGCGCTCCGCCGGCCTCGTGCGTGATGGCAAGGATGGTGTTCGCCTCCTCGGTAAGGGCGAGATAACCGCCAAGGTGACCGTCGCCGTGACCGGAGCGACCAAGGGCGCTATCGCCGCGGTCGAAAAGGTCGGCGGCATCGTCGAAGTGGCGCCTGCTCCGACCCCCGAGCACGAAAAGAAGCTTGCTCGCCGCGACGCGAACAAGGCTGCAAAGGCCGCGAAGCCAAAGTAATCGACGAAAGGTTGCGCGCGGGGGTTCGACAAGAGCCCTCGCGCTCCCTACTTACGCTCTCGCGCGCCGTAGGGCCCCCGGATAGGGGTCTGCTTGATTGGTCGTCGCGCGAAGGATGGTTCGAGGTTGGCCGCAACCGCTCCGCCGTCGCCGGATCAAGAGCTAGGATCGACAAAACGACATGGCATCACGCGCCGACAATATCGCGAGCAACATGAGCTTTGGCAATTTCGCCAAGGCGACCGAGCTCAAGCAGCGCATTTGGTTCACCATCGGTGCGCTGATTGTCTTCCGCTTCCTGAGCTTCGTGCCGCTGCCGGGCGTGAATCCGCTGATCCTGAGCGAACTCTACAGCCAGACGCGCGGCGGGATCCTTGATCTCTTCAATGCCTTCTCGGGCGGCAGCCTTGAACGCATGAGCCTGATCGCGCTCGGCGTGATGCCCTATATTACCGCTTCGATCGTGGTGCAGATGGCTTCGGCGTTGCACCCGGCTCTGTCCGCGCTCAAGAAGGAAGGCGCCAGTGGGCGTCAGAAGCTCAACCAATACACCCGCTACGGCGCGGTGCTGCTGTGCGCGATCCAAGGCTACTTCCTGTCGGTTGGGCTTGAGAGCTTCGCTTCGCAGCAGGGCCTCCAAGCGGTGGTCAATCCCGGCATGATGTTCCGTATCGGCGCGGTTATCAACCTTGTCGGCGGGACCATGTTCCTGCTGTGGCTGGGTGAGCAGATCACCAGCCGCGGCATTGGCAACGGCATCTCGCTGATCATCATGGCGGGCATCGTAGCTCAGTTCCCGAGCTTCGCGTCCAACCTCTTCGAAGGTGGGCGAACCGGTTCGATCGCGCCCGTTGTTATCATCGGCTTTCTGGTGATGGTGGTGGCACTTATCCTGCTGATTTCCTTCATGGAGCGCGCCCAGCGCCGCCTGACGGTCCAGTATCCCAAGCGCGCGACACAGCGCGGCATGATGCAGGCCGAGCGGTCTTATCTGCCGCTCAAGATCAACACTGCAGGCGTTATTCCGCCGATATTTGCCAGCTCGCTGCTGCTGCTGCCGCTGACCATCACGCAGTTCGCAGGCAGCTCGGTGGACACCGAGAGTACCTCCTACACCGTGCTTCAGGCGCTCAACCAGTACCTCGCGCATGGGCAGCCGCTTTATATGACGCTTTACGCGGTCGGCATCGTCTTCTTCTGCTTCTTCTACACGGCGGTGGTCTTCAACCCCGAGGAAACTGCTGACAACTTGAAGAAGAATGGCGGCTCGATCCCCGGCATCCGGCCCGGCAAGCGGACCGCAGATTACCTCGAATATGTGCTGACCCGCATCACTGTGATCGGCGCGGCCTACCTCGCGGTCGTTTGTGTCCTGCCAGAATACATGATCGCGCAGACCGGGATCCCGCTGTTCCTCGGTGGCACTAGCCTGCTGATCGTGGTGAACGTCACGGTCGATACGATCAGCCAGATCCAGTCGCACATGCTGGCGCTGCAATATGGCGATCTCATTAAGAAAGCGAAGCTTAAGGGACGGATGCGCTGATATCCGACATTAGTCGGCTTGACGCGCTCGCTCGCTTCGTTGAACCCACTAGCCTGAAAGAACGCGTCGGGCGTAGACCCGAAGCGATATTGGGGGACGGTCCGTGAACATCATTCTTCTTGGCCCGCCCGGTGCCGGCAAAGGAACCCAGAGTGCAGGCCTCGTCGAGCGGCATGGCATGCGCCAGCTCTCGACCGGCGACATGCTGCGTGCCGCGGTGAAGGCTAGTACGCCGGTTGGGCTTCGCGCCAAGGATGTAATGGAGCGCGGCGAGCTCGTTTCGGATGAGATTGTCTCTGACCTGATCGATGCCGAGCTTGCGGCGATGGCGCCTACGACTGGCGCGATCTTCGACGGCTATCCTCGTACTGCCGCACAGGCCGAGGCGCTTGACGTGATCCTTGTGAAGAACGGGCGGATCCTCGATCACGTCATCGAGCTGGAGGTTAACGAGGACGCGCTAGTAGTGCGTATCACCGGGCGTTTCTCGTGCGGCAATTGCGGCGCTCTCTATCATGACACCGCCAATCCGCCGTCGGTTGCTGGCGTTTGCGACAATTGCGGTAGCACTGGGTTCAAGCGTCGTCCCGACGATAACGAAGAAACCGTCCGTATGCGGATGCAGGAATACCGGGCGAAAACCGCGCCGATCCTGCCTGGCTACGAAGCGCGCGGCATCGTCACGCGTGTGGACGGCATGGCCGCCATCGACACCGTTGCGGCCCAGATCGACGTGATCCTCGCCAGTTGAAGGCGGTGCACCGGGGCGAAACGAGCCTTGCCTCGCCCACGCTTTTGCCCCAGCATCCGCCCGCGAACCGCTAGGGAGGGTCGTACGATGAAGCTCGATTTCAGGCTCAGGGGCGGTGCGGTCGCGTTCGGCCTTGCGGCGCTTGCTTGTGCGGTGCCGGCTACTTCGGAAGTCACCCGCTCTACCGATAACGGCTTTGTCACGCGGCACGAGGTGATCGTCAAGGCAACGCCGAAGGAAGTGTGGCTAGCGCTGATCTCCCCGGCAGGCTGGTGGCAATCGGCGCACACCTGGTCGGGCGACGCGAAGAACCTTACGCTCATGCCGCAGGCCGGCGGGTGCTTCTGTGAAAAAATCCCCGAGGTCAACGAGCCGAACCGCTTCACCTTGCAGGGTAGCGTCGAGCACATGCGGGTGGTCCAGGCCTATCCGGAGCAGGCGCTGCGGATGGTCGGCAGCCTTGGGCCGCTGCAGAGCGAGCCGGTGACGGGCGTGCTGACGATCACGATCAGCAAAGGCGACATGGGCACGCGGATCGTGTGGGAATACAATGTCGGCGGTCCGATGCGCTACGAGGTACCGGTCATCTCCAGGGCGGTCGACGGGGTGATGGGTGCGCAGCTGGCCTCGCTGGCGAAGCAGCTTGGGCTGGTGGCGGCGGTGCCTGCGGTTGCCGCTCCCGCTCCCGCTCCCGCAGCACAGGCGCCTGCGTCGCTTCCGACCGTTGGGGCAGGGCAGGGCATAGCGCCCAAGAAACCCGCTGCACCGGCCGCGGCTCCGGCCCGCGCGACACCGACACCGACACCGGCGGCGTTGGTCGCCAAGCAGCCTGCTGCTGCGCCTACACCCGCGGCCGCAGCGCCAATGCCAGCGCCTCCGGCACAGCCGAAGGCGGCACTCAAGTCCGTACCCAAGGTGCCTTCGGTCGCGGATGTCTTTGCCGATCTGAAGGATGGCCCCAAGCGCTGATCCGGTCACCTACCGCGCTGGCGTCCCATCCAAATCATCCGATGTCTCCGAGCGGGCGGCTTGCGGTTGACGGTCTTTGCGAATCAGCCTATGCGCGCGGTTCATTCGACCGTTCGAAGAAAGTTCGGCAGGCATCGCCCTTGCGCGTGCCGACCGGACTTTTTGCCGTTTATGATCTTGCCTTGCGCTCAGATCATCCCGGCAGGTGGACCCGAGAATGATTTTTAGCGTTGAGATAGGGGCGGCCGCCGATGGTTGCTTGACCCCTGTGGAGCATGGAGAAATAAGTGGCTCGTATTGCCGGGGTGAATATCCCCACCAACAAGCGCGTTATCATTGCGCTGACCTACATTCACGGAATCGGTCGCACGACCGCCCTTCGGATCGCTGACAAGCTCGGCATCGCGCACTCCGCGCGCGTTCAGGACCTCACCGACGAGGAAGTCCTGCGCATTCGTGAAGCCATCGACGCCGATGTTACCGTCGAAGGCGACTTGCGTCGCACCACCGCGATGAACATTAAGCGCCTGATGGACCTGCGTGCCTATCGCGGCCTGCGTCACCGGAGCGGCCTGCCCGTTCGCGGCCAGCGCACCCACACCAACGCCCGCACCCGCAAGGGCAAGGCCAAGCCCATCGCGGGCAAGAAGAAGTAAGCTGGCGGGCCTTTCGAGGCCCTCACGCTTTTTCCTTCTGACGAGCTAGAGGACAGATAACGATGGCACGCGAACCAGGCCGTATCCGGCGCCGTGACAAGAAGAATATCAGCAGCGGCGTTGCGCACATCAACGCCAGCTTTAACAACACCATGATCACCATCACCGATGCGCAGGGCAATACGATCAGCTGGTCCAGCGCGGGCACGATGGGCTTCAAGGGGAGCCGCAAGTCGACTCCTTACGCCGCCCAGGTTGCCGCCGACGATGCGGGCAAGAAGGCCGCCGAACACGGCGTCCGCACGCTCGAAGTCGAGGTGAAGGGACCAGGCTCTGGCCGCGAAAGCGCGCTGCGCGGTCTTGCGGCTGTTGGTTTCAACATTACCTCAATCCGTGACGTCACGCCGATCCCCCACAACGGGGTTCGGCCGTCCAAGCGTCGCCGCGTCTGATCCGCCGGGCTGGCGGTGGCGCAGCGTGCCACCTCCAGCCGATCGGGTCTGATATCGCGCCGTGCCGGTGCCTTTGACCCGCCCAAGTTTGAACCGCCCTCAAGGCGAATTAGGGGAAATCCATGTCCGTCAACACCAAGAACTGGCAGGAACTCAAGAAACCCAACTCCCTCGAAATCAAGGATGGCGGCGAGCGTCAGCGCAAGTCGACCTTCGTGGCCGAACCGCTCGAGCGGGGCTTTGGCCTGACGCTCGGCAACGCTCTGCGCCGGGTGCTGCTCTCGAGCCTTCAGGGCGCCGCGATCACCTCGATCAAGATCGAAAACGTTCTCCACGAGTTCTCCTCGCTCGCAGGCGTTCGTGAGGATGTCACCGACATCGTGCTCAACGTGAAGCAGATTGCTCTGCGAATGGAAGGCGAAGGCCCCAAGCGCCTCCAGCTATCGGCCACTGGCCCGGGCGCTGTGAAGGCGGGCGATATTGCCGTCACCGGCGATATCGAGATCATGAATAAGGATCTGGTGATCTGCCAACTCGATGAAGGCGCTACGCTCAACATGGAGCTGACCGCCGACATCGGGAAGGGCTATTCGCCTGCCGTGCAGAACCGTCCGGCCGACGCGCCGATCGGCCTGATCCCGGTCGACTCGCTATACTCGCCGGTCCGCCAGGTGAGCTACAAGGTCGAGAACGCCCGCGTTGGGCAGGAGCTCGACTACGACAAGCTCTCGCTGACCATCGAGACCGATGGCACTGTAACCCCGGAAGACGCCGTGGCCTATGCCGCGCGCATTCTCCAGGACCAGCTGACGCTGTTCGTCCACTTCGAAGACGGTATCCCGCAGCCGGTCGGCCAGATGATCGGCCACGCCGTGCAGCCGGAAGAGAGTGACGCCAACCAGCTCAACCGCTACCTTCTCAAGAAGGTCGACGAGCTGGAGCTGTCGGTGCGTTCGGCCAATTGCCTCAAGAACGACAACATCATCTACATCGGCGATCTGGTTCAGAAGACCGAAGCCGAGATGCTACGCACGCCGAACTTCGGCCGCAAGTCGCTCAACGAGATCAAGGAAGTGCTCTCGAGTATGGGCCTGCGCCTCGGGATGGACATCCCCGGCTGGCCGCCCGAGAACATCGAGGAAATGGCCAAGAAGCTCGAACAAGAGCTGCTCGGCTAATCAATTCGGGGGCCCCTGCGAAAGCGGGGGCTCACCTATCGGGCGAAGGTGGCGGCCCTGATGGCCACCGGGGCGGAGCTACCTTGCACGGGCTCCCTACGAACGAAGGAAGAATACAATGCGTCATGGTATTTCGGGCCGCAAACTTGGCCGCAAGACGGGGCACCGCAATGCTCTGTTCCGCAACATGGCTGCTGCGCTGATCAAGCACGAGCAGATCACGACCACGCTGCCCAAGGCGAAGGAACTGCGCCCGTACATCGAAAAGCTGATCACGCTGGCCAAGCGTGGCGGCCTTTCGAACCGTCGTCTTGCCATGAGCCGTCTGGGTGACGAAACCCAGCTCAAAAAGCTCTTCGAGGTTCTGGCCGAGCGTTACTCGGACCGTGAAGGCGGCTATACCCGCGTTCTGCGCGCCGGCGTGCGTGCGGGTGATGCGGTGCAGATGGCGATCATCGAGTTCGTTGAGCGCGACGAGAGCGCCAAGGGGCAGGATTCGGGCCCGGTGCAGTCGGAAGACGAATACGAAGACGCGTAAGCTACGCTTCGCTTATCAGACAAGGCAAAGGGCCGGGGCGGGAACGCTTCCGGCCCATTCCTTTTGCCGGGCAGCTTGATGAAGTGAGTCCCGGCGCCTTCGATGAGATGAGGCGCGGCCTTAAGGTCGTTCATCCAAGATGCCACAAAAATGAACAATACCTGTCACTCCAATTCAGCGAAGCCTCACGCCGAATCGCGCAAACCGCTTCTCGACACCGCCGCATATTCGCCCGCGGTGCCTGACGAGGAGTGCATCGATGACCACCAAGACCAACTGGCTGGCCTCCGGCAAATCGGCTCGGCTCGTTCTCGGCGCAATCGCCGCGACGGCACTGACGGCGACGTCCGTGACCCCTGCGATGGCCCGCGACCACCGCGACCGCAATGGCATCGGCGCAGGCGAGATCATCGCCGGCGCGGTGGTGATCGGCGGCATTGCCGCGCTGGCCGGCGCCTTCAACGGCGACCGCGACCGCGGCGATTACCGCTATGACCGCGGCGATCGCGATTACCGCTATGACCGCGGCGACCGTTACGATCGCGGCGACCGCTTCGGTTACGGCATCAATCCCCGCGCGGCTGTCGACCGCTGCGTGCGGGCGGCCGAGAATCAGGCGCGCCGCAGCGGCTATCGCTATGCCGATGTGATCGACGTGCGCGATATTGACCGGACTCGCGATGGCGGCTTCCGAGTGCGCGGACGGATAGACGTTGGCGGCGGTTGGGATCGCCGCGGCAACGATCGCGGTAACTTCAACTGCTATGTCGACGGTCGCGGCGCACCGCTGGTTGACTATAGAGGCATCCGCAACCTGCGCTGACACGCTCATCCCCTTGCGCGCCGCCAGCCTTTTTGCAGCCAGCATCCTCGCCGCCCCGCGCTCCGCTCGATCGGAAGCGCGGGGCGGTTTTTATGCGTATGAACGGTTCAGCCGGGCGCAAGCTGGAGGCAGCTAGTCTCCGCGTTATCGGGACGAGTGGTGGACCTGCCGAAAGCAACAGGAGAGATCAATGGCTCAGACGATCCGCGCACTTGCCTTGGCTGGCGCGCTTGCCGGTAACGTGATGTCCGCCCCCGCTATGGCCACAGCGCCCGTAGCTGCGCCCCCGATCCCTTTTGCCTTTGCCGCCAGCCGCTTTGAGCCCATGAACGCTGCCTCCGGCTATGATTGCTGGCGTGGTTGCGGTTGGGGACAAGATCGCCGCTGGCGGCGCGACCGCGTCGATGCGGGCGATGTAATCCTCGGCGCGGTGCTGATCGGCGGGATCGCCGCCATCATCGGTTCCGAAAACCGCCGTCAGCGCGAACGCGACGTAGTGGTGGTGGAGCGCGACCCCTATATCCGTGACCGCGATTACCGCGACGACCGCCGCGCACCGCAGCGTGGGGCCAGTGCCACGGGGCTCGATAATGCCGCCAACATGTGCGTCGACCGGATCGAGCGCGAGCAGCGGGTCGACACGGTCGACAATGTCGCGCGCATGGCCTCTGGGTGGCAGGTCACCGGCGTGCTGGCGGGCGGCGCATCCTTCGATTGCCGGATCGGCAATGATGGGCGGATCGAAGCGGTCGATTATGGCGAGGGCTTCGCTGCCTCGGCCGCCAGCGCCGAAGGACAGTGGAACGACGAATCCTACGCAGCGGCTCGCACTGCGCTCGGCGGCACGGTGCGCCCCGATATCGCGGTACAGGAATCCACGGCTCAGGTCGCGCAAGGCCGGGCTTCGTCGGCGCCGCGCGCCGTCAGCGACCGGATGCCGACCTATCCCGGCGGGCCTATACCGGGCGAGGAAATCCCCGAGAACGCCCCCGATCAGTGAGGATCAGGAGCCTGCCACGCCATAGCTCGGCAGGCACCACTCCCACTGGATCGCTGCGCTACGCAGCGCGAAGCCGCAAGCGAAAGCGAGGCTCCATGCGGCTTCGTCGGGCAGGCCCATCAGCCGCGCGGCGAGCATCCCCGCGACCGTCAGCGCTGAGGTCAGCGCAGCCGGGGTGACGTAGAGCTCTGGGCTCATGATGATCGAGGGGCGCCCCGCCACCACATCGCGGATGATCCCGCCGACGCAGCCGGTCATCACTCCCATCAGGGCGGCCGGCACGGGCGGGATGCCATAGGCAAGCGCCTTGGCGCTGCCGAGCACGGCATATGCGGCGAGCCCCGCGCCGTCGGCATAGGCGAAGCCCTTGCCGTCCCACCACCTGACCGGCGTGAACCACGCGATCAGCGCGGTGCCGAGGCACACGGCAGCCACCCACGTGTCGTCGATCCAGAACACCGGCGCGCGGATCAAAAGGTCGCGCACCGTCCCACCGCCGACGCCCGTGACGAGCGCGAAGAACGCCATTGTCACAAAGGTCTGCCGCAGCCGCGCCGCCAGCACCGCGCCCGACAGCGCGAAGATCGCGATACCGGCAAGGTCGAGGAGATCGAGGATCGGGGTGAGGACGGTGGGGGTCATGTGAACGGCTTGATCGGCCGCGCGCGGCGGCGGCGGAACATCAGTACACAGCCGATCAGCGCGCCTGTCAGCGATAGCGCGGCAAACAGGATTAGCACCGGGTGGCTGGTGTCCTCGCGCTCCGAGAGGTCCATGATGTGCAGGCCCCAGGCAAAGTCGAATGCGCGCCACCAGAGGGTGCGCACTGCTTCGATCTCGCCGGTCTCACGCCCGACATAGACATTGGTGCCGTCCGCCAGCCGCACCTGCCATACCGCCAATGGCTGGCGGAAGTCGGCAGGGGTCTTATCGGCGGGGAACAGGGTTAGCCGCCCGGCTGCGTCGCCGCCAATGATGCGCTTGGCGACGAGGGCGCGGGCTGCGGCGGCATCGAGTGGGGGGAGCGCTGCGCCGGTCGCAAAATCGACCCGCCGAGTGGTGCCGTCGAGCCCACTGAGGATCGCCACCGGTCGGCCCTGCTGCATGACGACGCGCATCTCCTTGAGCGCCGCCTCGGGCGATGCGAGAGTGCTACCGGGGAGCACCAGTGCAGGCGCTTCCACCTCGCGCCGCAGCTGATCGCCGCGCACTTGCTCGATTGGACGCAGGGTCATGAACAGGCCCGTCGCCAGCCACATGGCAATCGGCACGCCGACAAGCCAGCCGAGCCAGATGTGCCACTTGGCGAGAGAGTGCATGGTGATGGTCATCGGGCAGGCCATGACGAAGCCGGTCTAACCGTGCAAGACCTGTCCGATCGCCTCAGCCGCCGCGATGCAGTCTAGGTCGCTCCAGCGCGGGCCAATCACTTGCATCCCGCAGGGCAATTCCGCGCCAAGATAGGTGCCGCTGCCGATCGGGAGCACTGTTGCGGGCAGGCCGGGGAAGGTCGCGAGGCCCGCCCAGACGAGCCCGCTGCCGCCCGGTACTTCGGCCCCGTCGATGGTAAAGGTGCCGCGGAACACTGCCTGATCGCTGTGCGGCACGGCAAGGACGGGGGCAGGCGGGGCGAGGACGAAGTCGTAGACCTCGAACAGAGCCTCCCAGCGGGCGGCATTGGCGGCCTGCGCGTCGAGCAGATCGAACCAGTCGGTCGCCGACGCGCGCTTGCCGTCGGGCGCGGGTGCGCCGCGCGCCAGCACCACGTTCATCATCTTGAGATAGGCTCGGTATTGCTCGGCCTGATCCGGTACAAGGTCGCTCGTCCGGTCAATCCGCACACCGGCGCGGGCGAGCGTCTCTAGCGCGGCCTCGGTGGGCTCGCGCACGCTGGCATCCACCGGAGCGCCGGGCAAGCTGGTGATCGCCAGCAAGCGGCACTCGCGGAGCGGCTTGGCGCGGCGGCGCAGCGGCACCTCTGCGCCGACTTCGGTGAGCACCGCAAGATCGGCGGCGTTTCGCGCCAACGGTCCGGCGATGCTGAGCGGGCTGTCATGCGCGGCGACGAAGCCCTCGCGGCGGGAGGCGGCAGGGTGGTCGTGGCCGTGCTTGGGGACGAGGCCCCACGTGGTCTTGTGACCCCAGACGCCGCAGAAATGCGCCGGCACGCGGACCGATCCGCCGATATCGGTGCCGAAGTCGCAGGCGACCATCCCGCTTGCCACAGCGGCCGCGCTGCCGCCCGAGGACCCGCCGGGGGATCGCTCGCGGTTGTGCGGGTTACTGGTGCGGCCATAGACCGGGTTGAAGCTCTGCCAATCGGTGAGGTCGACCGGCACGTTGGTCTTGCCGACGATCACCGCGCCCGCCGCCTTCAGCCGCCGCACCAGCAGTGCATCGCGCGGCGCGGTCTGGTCGCGGAACTGCGGGTGGCCAAATGTGGTCGGCAGGCCGGCAACGTCGAAGCTTTCCTTGATTGTCATCGGCACGCCGAACAATGGCTGGTCCTCGCGCGGACCGGCCGCCTCGAGCGCTTTTGCCTCAACATAGGCCTGTCGGAAGTTCGGAACTGCCAGCGCGTCGATCTCGGCATCGAGGTGTTCGAGCCGCACGATTGCGGCATCGACTGCCTCGACGACGCTGAATTTGCCGGCGCGGATCGCAGCGGCAGTGGCGAGCGCACCGGGCTCGCGGGTCAGTTGCGGAAAGGCCATGCGTGAATTCTCCCCTGTTTTGGAGGGTCTAGCGGCTTAGCGCGCGGCGCAAAAGCCCGTCTAATTGGTCACTGCGTGCGCTCTGTCATTTCACGCAGCTCCCCCACCTGCAGTTGCTCCCGCCTTGCCGCCGCGCCGAGCGTCAGGCCGAAGCCGAGGATCGGCGATGCGCCATGTCCGATGAGCGGATAGGGGAAGGAGGCGATGGTTGGCATCGCCCCCATCCCGACCAAGCACCGCGGCCAACGCAAAGCCTTCCGCACGCTGGGTCTGCGGTTCGATCACCAGATGCCACAGCGGCATAACGAACAGCAGTACGGCCAAAGCGGCAGCTTGAAACAGCGACCGATCCGCCACCTGCGCCAGCACGTTCTCGGTTAAGACCTGCGGCTCCAGCGTGCCATCGCTGAGGGTTCTGTCGCCCAACGCCGCTCCCGCAGCGGCGCATCATAGGCAAACAGGTAATCAAGACCGTCAACGCACGGGAACAGCAGCGGCAGCGTCAATCGGCGACGATCAAAGACGCGCGCGTACACCGCCCTATCGGCCCTACATATGGATCGGCTTGCCCGTCACGGCCATCGCCGCTTCCTTCAAGGCTTCGGCGTGGGTCGGGTGGGCGTGGCTGGTGTAGGCGATATCTTCGCTGGTCGCGCCGAACTCCATCGCGATGCAGGCTTCGGCGATCATCGTGCCTGCGAGGCTGGCGATGATCCACACGCCGACCACCCGGTCGGTTTCAGCATCGGCGATCACCTTAACGAAGCCGTCGGTGTCGCGGTTCGCCTTGGCGCGGCTGTTCGCCATCATCGGGAACTTGCCGACCTTGACGGCGAGCCCGCGCTCCTTGGCCTGTTCCTCGGTAATGCCGACGCCAGCGATTTCGGGCGCAGTGTAGACGACGTTGGGGATCACATCGTGGTTTACGATGCCGGTCAGCCCGGCGATATTCTCGGCCACCGCGACGCCCTCATCCTCGGCCTTGTGGGCTAGCATCGGGCCGGGGACGACATCGCCGATGGCCCAGATGCCCGGCACGATGGTGCGGAAATCGTGGTCGATCTCGATTTGGCCGCGGGCGTTTGTGGCTAGGCCCACCTTGTCGAGCGCCAGGCCATCGGTGTTCGGCCGCCGCCCGATCGAGACGAGCACGTGGCTGGCTTCGATGGTTTGCGCATCCCCGCCCGCCGATTTTTCGATGGTGACGGTAACAGTTGCGCCCGCAATGCTTGCGCCGGTAACCTTATGGCCGAGCATCATTGCCATGCCCTGCTTCTTGAAGATCTTGCCCGCTTCCTTGCGCACGTCGCCGTCCATGCCGGGGAGCACCTGGTCGAGGAATTCAACCACGGTAACCTTGGCACCCAGACGCCGCCACACGGAGCCGAGCTCAAGCCCAATGACGCCGCCGCCGATCACCACGAGGTGTTCGGGCACTTCGTCGAGGTCGAGAGCGCCGGTGCTGTCGACGATCCGCTTGCCCGCGTTGTCCACGGTGACGCCGGGGAGCGGGGTGACGCTCGATCCGGTGGCGATCACGATGTCCTTGGCGGTGACTTTCTCGCCGCCGACCATCACTGTGCGGGCGTCTTCGAACGCGGCATGGCCTTTCAGCCAGGCAACCTTATTTTTCTTGAACAGGAATTCGACCCCGCCCGTGAGCTCGCCCACGGCCTTGGTCTTTTCCTGCATCATCCGGCCCAGATCGAGCGTCGGGGTGGCGGTGATGCCCCAGGTGGCGAAGTGGCCGTTGGCCGCCTCGTCAAACAGTTCCGAACCGTGCAGCAGCGCCTTGGAAGGAATGCACCCGACATTTAGGCAAGTCCCGCCGAGCGTGGCGCGGCTTTCGACACAGGCGGTTTTCAGGCCCAATTGCGCCGCGCGGATCGCCGCGACATAGCCGCCGGGGCCAGCGCCGATGACAAGGACGTCGTAGTCGTAGTTGTGGTCAGCCATGATCGGGGTACCGTTTCCTCTTGCGCCGCCGGATGCGGGTTATGTGCGCTTTCGCGCGGCAATTTCAATTTTGATCGCCTCGAAGGTCGAGGCCATGGTTCGTCCGTGTCGGCCAAGGCTGAGGCCTGAGCGCACCACCTTGGCGGGATTGCCAGCGACCATCACGTGAGCCGGCACGTCCTCGTTCACCACCGCGCCTGCGGCTATGATGCACTGATCGCCTACGCTCACCCCCGGCAATATGATCGCGTTAGCCCCGACAAAGCATCGCTCCCCGATCCCTGTGTCGCGGTGGTAGCCGCCGACAAAATCATGGGTCAGCACCCGCGCACCGGGAGCGATGAGCGTCTGGCTTCCGATATGCACGGCCTTAGGGTTGGTGAAGTCGAGAAACGCCTTGCCCGAAATCCGCACATCCGCGCCGAGGTCCATACCCCACACCCGCCGCAGCCACACCGCGCGCAGACCGGCGAGGATTACCTCCAAACGGGTGCGAAGCGGGGTGAGCATGGCTGCCATATCCCCTTATAGGTCGATGAGCATCCGGGTGGGATCCTCGATCGCATCCTTGATGATCTTGAGCGCGGTAACCGCCTCGCGCCCGTCGATCAGGCGGTGATCGTAGCTTAGCGCAAGATACATCATCGGGCGGATCACGATCTGGCCGCCGCGCACAACCGCGCGGTCCTCGATGCGGTGGAGGCCCAGCACGGCGCTCTGGGGCGGGTTGATGATCGGGGTGCTCATCAGGCTGCCGAACACGCCGCCGTTCGAGATGGTGAATGTGCCGCCGGTCATGTCTTCCATGGTCAGCGTGCCAGCTTTTGCCCGCGCGCCGAAATCGGCGATGTCTTGCTCGATGCGGGCAAAGCCCTTCTTGTCGGCATTGCGGATCACGGGAACCACGAGGCCATTTGGCGCGCTGACCGCTACCGAGATGTCGACGAAGTCGTGGTAGATGATCTCGTCGCCGTCGATATAGGCGTTGGCGGCAGGCACGTCCTTCAGCGCAAGGCAGGCGGCCTTGGCAAAGAAGCCCATAAAGCCCAGACGAATGTCGTGCTTCTTGGCGAACAGGTCCTTGTACTTGTCGCGCGCTTCGATGACGGCGGTCATGTCGACGTCGTTGAAGGTGGTGAGCAGCGCGGCATTGTCCTGCGCGGCCTTGAGGCGCTTGGCGATAGTCTGGCGCATGCGGGTCATTTTGACCCGTTCAGTGCCGCGCGCGCCGCTGACAGCGACCGGAGCTGGGGAAGGAGCCAGAGCCGCAGCCGACGTTGGTGTTGGCGCAGGTGCGGGGGCCGGGGTGCCGGTCTTGCGCGCTTCGGCAGCGGCCAGCACGTCTTCCTTGGTCAGGCGGCCGTCCTTGCCGGTGCCCCTGATCGTCGAGGGGTCGACGCCGTGTTCAAGCACTGCGCGGCGCACCGCGGGCGACATGGTATGGGCTGCGGTGAGCAATTCTTCCGAGGCCGCGGGTGCCGGAGTGTCGATTTTGGCAGCAGCGGGGGCCGCAGCCGCAACGGGAGCAGCCGCAGGCGCGCTCGCACCAGCTTCGATCACCGCAATCACCGCGCCGACTTCGACCGTCTCGCCAACCGCCACGCGGTGTTCGGACATGATCCCGGCAACCGGCGAAGGCACATCGACCGCGACCTTGTCAGTTTCGAGGCTGCAAATCGCCTCGTCCGCTGCAACCGCTTCACCGGGCTGCTTGAACCATTCGGCGATGGTGCCTTCGGTGACGGATTCGCCGAGGACGGGGACTTTGATTTCGGTGGCCATCTAACGGGTTCCTGAAACTTGCTTACGTGTCTGGTGAAACGGGCGGCGGGGGACTCAGAGGTCGAGTGCTGCGGCGACGAGCGCTTCCTGCTGGGCCTTGTGGCGACTGGCGAGACCGGTCGCCGGCGAAGCCGAGGCATCGCGGCCTGCATAGCTCGGCCGCATACCCTTGTGGCTTGCCGCGGTGAGCGCATCTTCGATCCGCTCGTTCACGAAGAACCATGCGCCGCTGTTGCGCGGTTCTTCCTGGCACCACACGACCTCCTGAAGATTCGTCATGCGCTGGAGCCGCAACGCCAGTGGGTCGCCGGGGAAGGGGAAGAGCTGTTCGATCCGCACGATCGAGACATCGTCCTGTTCCGCTGCATTGCGCGCCTCGATCAAGTCATAAGCGACCTTGCCCGAACACAGCACCAAGCGCCGGACCTTGTCGTCGGCGATGTCTTTGGTGTCCGACAGGATGCGCCGGAACTGCCGGTCACCCAGGAAGGAGCTCTTGTGGCTCTTGGCCATCGGGTGGCGCAGCAGCGACTTGGGGCTCATGATGATCAGCGGCTTGCGGAAAGACCGCAGCATCTGGCGGCGCAGCACGTGGAAGTAGTTTGCCGGGGTGGTGATATTGCACACGCACATGTTGTCGTCGGCGCACAGCTGGAGAAAGCGCTCGAGGCGGGCGGAGGAGTGCTCCGGGCCTTGCCCTTCATAGCCGTGCGGCAGCAGCATCACGAGGCCGTTGGCACGCAGCCACTTGCTCTCGCCGCTGGCGATGAACTGGTCGATCATGATCTGCGCGCCGTTGGCGAAGTCGCCGAACTGGCCTTCCCACAGCACGAGGCTGCGCGGATCGGCCATCGCAAACCCATATTCGAACCCGAGCACGCCGTATTCCGACAGCGTGGAATCGTAGACCTCGAACTTGCCGTGCGGCAGGCTGCTGAGCGGCACATATTTGCGCTCGGTCTTCTGGTCGACCCACACCGCGTGGCGGTGGCTGAAAGTTCCGCGGCCCGAATCCTGACCAGACAGGCGCACGCCGTAGCCCTCCATGACGAGGCTGCCGAAGGCAAGGGCTTCGGCGGTCGCCCAGTCGAAGCCTTCTCCGGCGGTGAACATCTCGCGCTTGGCGGCAAGCACGCGGTCGAGCGTTTTGTGAATGTCGAGATCGGCGGGCACTTCGGTGAGCACGCGGCCCAGCGAATCCAGCACCTTGGGCTCGATTGCGGTCTCGACGCTGCGGCGCGCGGTTTCCGGGTCGGCGGGCTTGTTGAGCCCCGCCCAGCGCCCGCCGAACCAGTCAGCCTCGTTGGCCTTATAGTTCTTGCCAGCCTCGAACTCTTCCTCGAGCAAGGCGACGAAATCGGCGGCGATCTGTTCGCGGGTGCCGGGGGCGACCACGCCTTCGCGCACCAGCCGCGCCTCGTAGCTGACGCTGACCTTGGGGTGGGCCTTGATCGCCTCGTACATCAGCGGCTGGGTAAACTTGGGCTCGTCGCCCTCGTTGTGGCCGAAGCGGCGGTAGCACCACATGTCGATCACGACGTCGCGGTGGAAGGTCTGGCGGTATTCGACCGCAAGCTTGCAGGCGAAGGTCACTGCTTCGGGATCGTCGCCGTTGACGTGAAGGATCGGCGCCATCACGCCCTTCGCGACGTCGCTCGGGTACGGCGACGAGCGCGCAAACTTCGGCGAGGTGGTGAAGCCGATCTGGTTGTTGATGATGAAGTGGATGCACCCGCCAGTGTCATAGCCCGGCACGCCTGAAAGCGAGAGGCTCTCCCACACCACGCCTTGCCCGGCAAAGGCGGCGTCGCCGTGGATCAGCACGGGGAGCACCTGGTTCTTCTTGGGCAGATCGTCGCGGATCGCCTGCTGAGCGCGGCTCTTGCCGAGCACCACCGGGTTCACCGCCTCAAGGTGCGAGGGGTTGGGCACAAGGCTCATGTGCACCGAGATGTTGTCGAACTCGCGGTTGGTGCTGGTGCCGAGGTGATACTTCACATCGCCCGATCCAGCGACATCGTCGGGGTTGGCCGAGCCGCCCGAAAACTCGTGGAAGATCACGCGGTAGGGCTTGGCCATGACGTTGGCGAGCACGTTGAGCCGCCCGCGGTGGGCCATGCCGTAGATGATCTCGCGCACGCCCGCGCTGCCGCCGTGCTTGATCACGGCTTCCAATGCCGGAATCATCGATTCCCCGCCATCCAGTCCGAACCGCTTGGTGCCGACATATTTGCGGGCGAGAAATTCCTCGAACTGCTCGCCGCGCAGCACCGCAGACAGGATCGCCTTCTTGCCCTCAGGCGTGAACTGGATCGTCTCGCCCGGCATTTCGAACTTATCCTGGAGGAAGCGGCGTTCCTCGGTGTCGGCGATGTGCATGTATTCGAGGCCGACCTTGCCGCAATAGACCGCGCGCAGGCGCTGGTGGAGCGCGGCGACCGTCGTCCACTCCATGCCGAGCACGCCGCCGACATAGACGTCCTCGTTCTCCTTGCCCGCAAGGCCGTGCCATTCGAGCGTGAGGTCGCCCGGGCCCTCGCGGTTGACGAGTCCGAGCGGGTCGAGGTTGGCGGCCATGTGTCCGCGCACACGGTAGAGCCGCACCAGCGTCATCGCCGCGATCGAGAGCTTGGCGGCCTTTTCGATCGCCTGCGGATCGGTGGCACGCCCTGCGTCCTTCGCCGCCTTGGCGACCGCGAGGGTCATCTCGGTCGGGTCCATCGCGGATGTGAGGTCTGCGCTACTATCGGCCAGCGTGTCGAGCCAGCCGCGCTTGGCCCACGAAGGACCGGGCTGCGGGCCTTCCTGATCGGTAAGCGCGGGGATGAAGTTGTGCGGTTCGTTGCCCATCATGGGACTCCGGGGGAGGAGGAAAGATAGCCCGCGGATAGAACGCCGGGGGCCAGTAGTCGCTAATTCAGGCCAGTTCTTTGAGCATGGCGGCCAGCGTTTCGCCCAGCAGCGAGGGCGAAGGCGAGACGCGGATGCCCGCGTCTTCCATCGCCGCAATCTTGTCTTCCGCGCCGCCCTGACCGCCTGAGACGATCGCGCCAGCGTGACCCATACGGCGGCCCGGAGGGGCGGTGAGGCCAGCAATGAAGCCGACCATCGGCTTGGCGCGGCCGTTGGCGCGTTCCGCCTTGATGAAGGCAGCGGCTTCTTCTTCGGCCGACCCGCCAATTTCGCCGATCATGATGATGCTTTCCGTTTCCGGATCATCCAGGAACAGGTCGAGCATGTCGATGAAGTTGGTGCCGTTGACCGGATCGCCGCCGATGCCCACCGCGGTGGTCTGGCCGAGGCCTGCCATGGTGGTC
>JBBRUU010000018.1:0-26705 GCA_038247515.1 Sphingomonadales bacterium | reverse complement strand
TAGGCTCGCGCGGTCCTGCGGGGAGGGGCGATTGACGAACTGGGGCTGGGAATGCGCGGGGTTGGGACGACGTTGCGAGAAGCGGTGTCGTTTCAGACCCCTCTCAGACGCACCTAGACCCCCCTTTGACCCCCTCTAGACCCCCTCTAGACCCCCTCCAGCCGTGTTTAGAGGCGGCTTTGGACGCATGTTTCACGTGAAACATCGCTACTGGCGTGTCCAAGAGTGGCTGGAGAAAAGCGGACCGGAGATCGGCACCATCATTTCCAGCTGTTCGGAAAAGATGGTGGGCGCGACAGGGATTGAACCTGTGACCCCACCCGTGTGAAGGGTGTGCTCTACCGCTGAGCTACGCGCCCGTCCGAAGGGCCATGCGGCCAGGACAGGGGCGCGCCAATACTGCGGCCTCAGGCGCTTGGCAAGCACCCGAGGCGTGCCCAGCGCGAATTAGCCGCCTGCCAACCACGCCAGCAGCGCGAGCATGCCCGCAGGCTGCGCGGCGCGAGCGGTTGGCACGGCGGGGCTGACGGGGCACTCCACGCAGAACGCCTGCACGCCGCGCGTCCCCATCAGCCGTTCCGCGTCGTGGGCGAGCCTTGCGCCGAGCCGCTCGCTGCGCATCGCCGTCATCGCGAAAAGGTCGCCGTTGTTGACCGCGGGCGCTCCGGCGGAGGCCTCGCTGGCGACGAGCTGGCGGATCAGCGAATCGTAGTTATCCGCCTGCTCGCCAAGATAGACTGCGTGCCAACCGCCGTCCTTGGCGCCGGCCTTGGCAGCGGCCCATTCGAGCGCCTCCTGCAGTCCGCCGAACTCGTCGACCAGGCCGTTCTGCCGCGCCGTGCCGCCGTCCCAGACTTGGCCTTGTGCAATGGCATCGACCCGCTCGACTGGCAACTTGCGCGACTTGGAAACGAAGCTGAGGAAGTCCTTGTAAGTGCCTGAGACTGTCGTCTGCAACAACGCGTCCATTGCGGGGGTAAAGCCGCCGATCGGGTCGGGCTGGCCCGACAGCTCGGTGGTGCGCACGCCGTCCACCGTCACGCCGAGGCGCGCGGCGGCCTGCTCGAAGGTTGGTATCACCGCAAATACGCCGATCGAGCCGGTCACCGTCTCGGGCTCGGCGAAGATCCGTTCGCCCGGTGTCGCGACCCAGTAGCCGCCGCTCGCCGCGACGTTCGCCATCGATACCGCGACCGGGATCTTGCGGTCGCGGAAGCGCTGGATCGCGCGGCGGATTTCTTCCGAGGCGGTGACCGAACCACCCGGCGAATCGACCCGCACCACCAGCGCGGCCAGATCGTCGTCGAGCGCCTCGTCGAGGAGGTCTGCAATGCGCGTGCCGCCCGCGGTGCCCGGGCCCGCATCACCATCGACGATCTCGCCGGCGATGGTGATGACACCGATTTTCTTGCCCGCCCGGCTCTCGCCTAGGTCGGCAAGGTAGGCACCAAGCTCGCTTGCGGCGTAGCTCCCGGGCTTCTCGTTCCAGGGGTCCTTACCGGCGAGTTCCGCCACTCGGGCGCCGAACTGAGCCTTGTCGCCGAGCTTGTCGACGAGGCCCGCCGCCACCGCCGCCTCGGCCATGTCGCCGCCCGAGCTGGCGATCCACGCTGCCGGATCGCCCGTCACCTTCGCCAGCTGCAGCTTGGGCCGCGCCTTTGTGACGTTGGCCTTGTATTCCTCCCACAGCGCTCCGTAGAGCCCGCCGATGTTGGCCCTTGCTTCATCGGACATCGAGGAACGCGAATACGGCTCGACGGCCGCCTTATAGTCGCCGACGCGGTAGATCCGCGCATTAACGCTCAGCTTCTCGAGCAGCCCGGCAAAATAGAGATTGGTGCGCCCGGGGCCCGAGATCACCGCAACCCCGATCGGATCGAGCCACACTTCGCTCGCATGGGCGGCGATCAGCATGTGATCATCGGCATAACCCTTGCCATAGGTGAGCACCGGCTTACCGGCCTTGCGTACCCGGTCCATGCTCTCGCCGATTTCCTTGAGGTGCACCTGCCCGCCGCTGAGGAAGGTGGTGAGATCGAAGACCACTGCCTTGACACGGTCATCGGTCGCGGCCGCATCGAGCGCGCGGATCACGTCGCGCGCGCGGGTCTCGCCCATCGGCGCGCTGCGCGAGAGGATCGCCTCAATCGGATTGAGCGCCGACTTCTCCTCGACCACGATGCCCGAAAGGTCGATCACCAGCGCGCCGTCGCGCACCTGGCCGGGGTTGGGGCGGGCCGAAAGTATGCCGAACAGCGCCACGAAAAACAGCAGCATGAACAGGAGAACGAGCCCGTCCTTGATCCCCACGAGGATCTTCCACACCTTGCCAACGAAGCTCATCCAATGTCCCTTATGCCTAGGCCAGGCGATGTAGGGGCTTTGGCTGGTAACTTCTATCGCAAAGCTTACGCCATGGGTTGAGCGTCGGACACGCCTCGACTAAGGGCATCACTTTAATGGCCATGACCGATCTCTCCGCTTTCGCGGGCCGCTTTCCGGCCGGGCGGCTGGCGTTCCCGCACCGCGACCTCACCGGCATTGGCCATTTGCAACGGCACGAGGTCCTCTACCTGCTGCACGAAGCCGAACAGTGGGTCGCGCTCAACCGCCAGCGCACCAAGCATTCGGACCTGCTGGCTGGCCTCACCATCATCAACGCCTTCTTTGAAAACTCCACCCGCACGCTGCTGAGCTTCGAGATCGCAGGCAAGCGGCTCGGCGCCGACGTGGTCAACATGCACGCCGCGCAAAGCGCAGTTAAGAAGGGCGAGACGCTGATCGACACCGCGATCACATTGAACGCGATGCGCGCTGACGCGATCGTGATCCGGCACGGGTCTTCGGGAGCCACCGGACTGATCGCCGACAAGGTCGATTGTCCTGTCCTGAACGCGGGCGACGGGAGCCACGAACACCCCACCCAAGGCCTGCTCGACGCGCTGACGCTGCGCCACGCGCTCACCGAGCGGGGTGAGGGGGCTGAGGACTTCACCGGGCTCAGGATCGTGATCTGCGGCGATATCCTGCACAGCCGGGTGGCGCGCTCGAACATCCTGTGCCTCACCGCGCTCGGCGCCCAAGTCCGGGTTTGCGCGCCGCCTGCGTTGATGCCGGCCGGGGTCGAGGCGATGGGCGTCGAGGTTTTCCACCGCTTCGACGATGCGCTCGAAGGGGCAGAGGTGGTGATGATGCTGCGGCTCCAGTCCGAGCGGATGAGCGGGCAGTTCGTCCCCTCGGCGCGCGAATTCCGGCATCTCTATGGCCTGACGGCGAAGCGCCTCGCTCTCGCGCGGCCCGATGCCTTGGTGATGCACCCCGGCCCGATGAACCGGGGCGTGGAGATCGACAGCGAGGTCGCTGACCTTGCGGGCCGCTCGCTCATCACGCGGCAGGTTGAAATGGGGGTGGCGATCCGCATGGCGTGCCTCGACATCCTGACCCGCGAGGCGCGGGGCGTGGAGGGCTGGGCATGAAGCAGGTGCAGCCTCTCACCATCGTCAATGCTCAGATCGTGACGCCTTCGGGGCTAATAAAGGGCGCGCTGCGCTCAGCTGATGGCATCATCCTGGCTCTCGGCAGCGAGACGCACGCGCAGGAGGGTGACGAGGTCGTGGATGCGCGCAGCAAGCTGCTTGCGCCCGGGCTCGTCGACCTCGGGGTATTTGCGGTCGACAAGCCCGCTTTCCACTTCGGCGGGATCACGCGCGCGGCGCTGATGCCGGACCAGTCGCCGCCGCTCGACCTGCCGAGCCGGGTTGGATTTATCGCCAAGAGCGGCAAGCCCGACCTGTGGGTTCACCCGCTCGCCGCTGCCACGCGCGGCCTCGAGGGGCGCGAGCTTGCCGAGTTGGCGCTAATGCAGGAGGCGGGGGCCAAGGGCATCGCCACCGGGCGGCGCTGGATCGCCGATAGCGGCGTAATGCTGCGACTGCTGCAATATGCCGCGATGCTTGGAATGGTGGTGGTGACGCACGCCGAGGACGGCACGCTCACCGGAGAGGCCGCTGCCACTGCGGGCGAGATAGCGACCCGGCTCGGCCTTCCCGCAGCACCTGCCGAGGCCGAGGCGCTGGCGATCGCCCGCGACATTGCGCTCGCCGAGATGGCCGGTGCGCGGCTGCATATCCGGCAGGTGACGACAGCGCGGGGCTTCGATCTGTTGCGCGAAGCCAAGGCGCGCGGGGTTCAGGTGACCTGCGGGATTACGCCTGCGCACTTCATGCTTTCGGACCTGGCGACCGCCGACTTCCGCACCTTCACCCGCCTCTCACCGCCGCTGCGCTGCGAGGCTGACCGTCAGGCTGCGCTTGCCGCGATCGGAGACGGCACGGTCGACATTATCGCCAGCGGCCACGACCCGCGTGGGCCCGAGGACAAGCGCTTGCCCTTCGCCGACGCCGCGCCGGGCATGGCGGGGGCGGAGACCTTGCTGGCGATGGTGCTGGGACTGGTGCGGGACGGGGTGATCGACACGCCCCGCGCCTTCGACTGCCTTGCACGTAACCCTGCGCAGCTTTTGGGGGTGCCCGCCGGGACTCTGGCCGAGGGGCTCGAGGCCGACCTCGCGCTGATCGATCCGGACGCGCCGTGGATCATCGACCGCCGCAAGATGGAGGCGACCGCCGACAACACGCCCTTCGACCGGCAGGGCGCCCAAGGTAAAGTGCTCGGCTTGTGGAAGGGCGGGGTAAGGCTCGTCGGCTGACCTCCGGATCGGACGCTCGTTCGGTTAGTAAATGGGGCACGCAGAATTTTCGTCCTGGGCGCGGCTACGAAGATTCCCTCCACCCGCAACAAAAAACTCCCGGACAGCCCTAAGGCCATCCGGGAGCAAGGTTGCTCATACGGGGCATCGACAAGCTTTTAGCGGCGCGAAGCCACCTGCACGTCGCGCTTCTGCGCCACAGCGCCAGCGGGCGGGGTGGTGGCGGCATAGGCGAAGCAACCGCGACTGGCTGACTTGACCGTGCCGCACATCGACTTGGCGCTTTGCGAGGTGAAGCCTTCGGCAGCGATGCGCCAGAAGGTGCGGCCATGGACCACCGCCTGAGTGATCACAGGCTTGCGATCCTTGAGCTGCGGGAACTTCGACTGCACGACCTTCCAGCCGCGCTCGGCCTCGATCTTGCTGTCGTAGGAGCCAAGCTGCACGAGATGCGTGGGCGCAGCCTTGTTGCTGGCGAGGTTGCCAGCGGCAGCGGTCGCGGCCATGCGGCGCTGCGGAGCGGCCGCGGCGACACGCGGCGCGGCGGGCGCGCGGCGCGCCATTGCAGCGGGAAGCTGCTGGACGACGGGATTTGAGACGTAACGCGGAGAGGTGTCGGCAACAGCGACAGTCTCGACCGACGGTTCGGGCGCGGTGAAGGCCTGCGTGAAGGCGGCCGATTGCTCGGCCTGTGCGACCTGCACTTGCTCGGCAGCGGCGAGTTCAGCCGGTGCTTGCGCGGCGGCCTCCGCAACCATCACGTCCCGCGCCGGGAAATTGGCGAGCGCGAGACGCTGCGGCTGGCCGCTGTCGGCACGCGGGCTCACGTCGAGCATGGCGGCGATGCGCTGCTGGAACATTTCGGGCGCGGACATTTCGGCCCATTGCGAGAGGCGCGCATCGAGCTGGTCGGCCGGGACGTCCTGCTCCGCCATCACCCGCGCCATGCGCCAGTTGCCAGCGAGCGCGTAAGTGTAGGCGAGGTTCTGGCGCAACTTGGGCGAGGCTTCTTCGCTCGAGCGCACGGCATTCACGAGCACGCTCGCGCCGCGTTCCGGCTGCCCGGCAAGCGCCAGGGCGAGGCCGAGGTCGGCAGAGTCGATCGCCTGCGAATATTCATCCAGCGCTGCCACCGCCGCACGGCCTTCGCCGAGCGCGATCTTGGCGAGCGCGAAGCTCAATACAGTGCGCGGGTTCTCGTCACCGAGGTCGAGCGCATCGCCGAAGCTGGTCGCGGCCGATTCGAAGCGGCCCGATTCAAGATAGGCGGCACCCAATAGCGCGCGGTAACCCGGGTTGCGTGGTTCGGCCAGAACGGCGGCCTCGGCATGGACAATGGCCTTGTCGACCTGTCCCTTGGCGAGCGCGGTCTGGGCGCTGCTGAATGACAGGTCGGCGCGCGGTGCGGCCGAGGTCATGCAGCCCGTCAGGGTGAGCCCTGCGATGGCAGTGGTGACAGCAAGCGCGAGGCGCGGCGCAGTCAGGCGGCCGGTCTTGATGCTGCGGTCCATGGTCGTAATCCCCCGTTGATCGGTTCTGTTCATGTGATGCTCGGTCGTTCGGCGCCGGTCAGTGGCGCTTCAGGTGGTTGGCGATGACGTCGAGCCCGTCATATTCGGCGAGCATTCGGTCGAGTGCTTCGGTGACGAGCGCTTGCGCGCTCACCCCCTGCATGGTGGCCGCGAGGCGAAGCTTGAGATGGCGGTCGGCGTCGAGCCGCAGCGTGAAGGCCGCGCGGCGGCCTGACTGCACGGCGGGCATGCGGGCCTTGTTGGTAGCGCGCTTGAAAGCCTGTAAAGGCGCGGCGACAGGCTGTTCGAAAGCGACGGGCGCGAGCGGAGCGTAAAGCACGCCGTCCTGGTCCTCGTCTTCTTCCTCTTCCTCGTAGTCGGCGCCATCGAAGGATTCGCCGTGAACGGGCTCGTCCTCCTCGTCATACGCCTCTTCGTGGCCGTCCGGGCCGGTCATCGCCGCATCGGCGAGCACGCGCTCTTCGAGCCGGCGCTGCTGGCGGCGGACGATAGGGCCGGGACCGGCAGAATCCATCTCGGGCGAAATGTCACCGTGGATCGGCACCACGTCGGCGCCGCCGCCATGATCGCCGGCGCGGTCATGGTCGCCCATATCGTTCCAGCCGAGATCTTCGAGCTGTTCCTCGCCAATCTCCGTCTCGTCAACAACGAGCGGAGCGACCTGCGGGCGCATGGCGGGCTTTGCACCGCCCTTGCGAGCCAGCAGCGAGGGGCCGAGCGAGGCGAAACCGGGTTCGGACATGGTCCTGGGACCCCTTTTCGCTTACTGGGCCACCCGGCGACCGAAGCCGCCAGCGGGACGCGGCACGCCGCCCATCTGCTGCACCGCGCCGTTGGGAGCGGGAGCAAAGACGGTGCGGCGGAAGTTCTTTTCGAGCCGGTCGGCGATGTAACGCCACAGCGCGGTGATTTCGGCGGCCGAGCGGCTTTCCGGATCGACTTCCATCACCGTCCGGCCGTCGATCATCGAGGCGGCGAAATCGGTGCGGTGGTGAAGCGTGATCGGAGCGACGGTGCCATGCTGCGACAGCGCCACAGCGGCTTCCGAAGTGATCTTTGCCTTGGGAGTCGCACCGTTGACGACGAACACCAGCGGCTTGCCCGCTCGCTCGCAAAGGTCAACCGTGGCACCCACGGCGCGCAGGTCATGCGGGGAAGGGCGGGTCGGCACGACGATCAGTTCCGCGACCGAGATTACCGACTGGATCGCCATGGTGATGGCGGGCGGAGTATCGATCACCGCAAGCTTGAAGCCCTGCTGGCGCAGCACCTGAAGATCGTTGGCGAGCCGTGCGACAGTGGTTTGGGCGAAGGCGGGATATTCCGCCTCGCGCTCGTTCCACCAGTCCGCCAACGAGCCCTGGGGGTCGATGTCGATCAGCACGACCGGGCCAGCGCCTGCGCGCTGTGCCTGAACGGCTAGATGTCCGGACAGGGTGGTCTTGCCCGATCCACCTTTCTGCGATGCCAAAGCGAGTACACGCAACGCCTGGGTCCCCCATGTACTGAACCGTTGCGCGCCGCCCTATTGCAGCGCCTGACAACGGCTGGTTCGGCATTGGGATCGCAGGATACCCCTAATTTAGGGTTAAGACCGGCGGCCCTGGCGCAATCAACTAACTGTCTGCTCGAATGCCTTGGCAGCGCGGCACTTCGCCTGAGACGGCGGCAACCATTTGCTAACCGTATTCAGACTAAGTCTTGCTCAACGCATTTCAATTCTCGTGAACTTCCAAGAGGAAAAAGCGATGACGAGCACCATCATGTGGAAATCGGCCATGTGGAAACCGGCCATGTGGAAACCGGCAGGCATTGCGGCACGGGTCGCTTCGGGCGTCGTGGGCGCGGCGGCGCTGGCGCTGCTCGCCGTCCCGGCGCTCGCCGACGTCAAGGCCGGGGTCGATGCCTGGAGCACGGGCGACTTCAACCGCGCGGTGGTGGAATGGCAGGGCCCCGCTTCGGCCGGCGATCCCGATGCATTGTTCAACCTCGCACAGGCCTATCGCCTTGGGCGCGGGGTCGAGGTCGACAATGCCCGCGCGCGCAAGCTCTACGAGCAAGCAGCAAGCCTCGGCCATGTGAAGGCCGCGGACAATTACGGGCTGATGCTGTTCCAGGAAGGCGAGCAGGCCAAGGCCATGCCGCTGATCAAGGCGGCGGCAGAGCGCGGCGATCCGCGTGCGCAATATGTGCTGGGGCTGTCGCACTTCAACGCTGACTATGCCCGGCGCGACTGGGTGCGCGGCTATGCACTGATGACGCTGGCGACCGGCGCAGGCCTGCCGCAGGCGCGCGATGCGCTGGCGCAGATGGACAAGTACGTGCCGCAGGCGCAGCGCGTGCAGGCTCAGTCGCTCGCCCGCGAGCTCGAGACCGGTGCCCGCTCGCAGCGCTCAGCCGAACTTGCGGCTGCGGAGCTGGGAACGCGCCCGGTGGAGCAGGCATCAGCTCCGGCTCCCGCTCCCGCTCCGGTGGTGGCGGCGGTGACGCAGCCTGCCGCCGCGAAGCTGCCTGCTCCCAAGCCCGCTGGCCCGTCGTCCGCGCCCAAGCCGGTCGCCGCGTTGACGCTCGCTTCGGCGACCCAGCCCGCTCCCAAACCGGCAGCCCAGCCTGTCCGCAAGCAGGGCCGCTGGCGCGTTCAGCTCGGTGCCTTCGGCGTCGCCGTCAATGCCGACAAGTTGTGGGGCCAGGTCGCCAGCAACGCGGCGCTCAGGGGCACGACCAAGACGCTTCTGCCAAGCGGTGGTCTCACTCGCCTGCTCGCGACGGGCTATTCCAGCGAGGCCGAAGCCATCCGCGCCTGCGCCTCGCTGAATAGCGAAGGCAGGGCCTGCGTCGTCGCCGGGCAGGGCTGAGCCTCGGCGAAAAGCGTGCACCGTTCGACGGGCGGGCCTTTTCATGGCCCGGCGATTCGCTAAACTCCTTCCCGTCAACAGGCCCGGGGGGATCAAGCCATGAACCAGACGATCACGCCGGATGCGGCGCGAGAGATGCTCGGGGGTGAGGCCGGGGCGGTCACACCCGTCGCTATCGCCGAACGTATAGATACGCTCGATTTCATCCGCGGCATCGCGGTCATGGGCATCCTTGCCGCCAACATCGTCGCTTTCGGGCAGCCGATGATGGCCTATTTCGTGCCGGCCAAGTTCCTCGTCCCCACCGGCGATCCGGACGGCTGGATGTGGATCGCGCAATTCATCCTCATCGATGGCAAGATGCGCGGGCTGTTCACGCTGCTGTTCGGTGCGGGGATGGTGCTGTTCATGGACAAGGCCTGGGCGCGCGGCGCGACCCGCTGGTTTCAGGCGTGGCGGCTCGTGATTCTGATGGGCTTTGGCTTCCTCCATTTCCATTTCATCTGGTTCGGCGACATCCTCTTCGGTTACGGCATGCTCGGACTGATCGCGCTCACCTGCATACGATGGGCGGCCAAGACCCAGCTCCTAGTGGGGCTCGGCGGCTATATGGTAGGTTTGCTGTTCTACGGCTTCACTATCGTCCCTTGGTTGATCCTCACCACCGACATCGGCAACGCCTCCCCCGACATCGCGGAGCAGCGCACGAGCCTGATCGCCGGGATGCAGGGGCAGCTTGCCCGTGAGGAAGTGCCGAATGCGGCAATCTCTTCGGGCGATTACGGCGCTCTGGTGGCGCACCGCCTCGGCGAGCAGGCGCTAGAGCCGCTGACCAACACGCTGCTGTTCGGGCTTGAGACGCTGCCGCTGATGCTGATCGGCATGGCGCTCTACCGCTTCGGCTTCTTCTCGGGCGGGTTTGCGCGCGATAAGCTGCTGTTCTGGGGCTGGATCGGCACGATCGCGGGCGGGCTTGCGCACCTCGTGATCGGGCTGGTGATGCAGGGCGACGGATTCAGTTTCTACGGCACACAGGCCGGCTTTTTGGGCATGAGCCCGCTGCCACGCCTCGCGATGGTGCTCGGAATGGCCGCGCTGATGGTCGCCTATGCGCCGGGCGCGACCGGTTGGCTGGGCGAGCGCGTGCGTGCTGCGGGGCGGGCGGCCTTCACCAACTATCTTGGCACGTCGATCGTGATGATGTTCGTCTTCCACGGCTGGGCGCTGGGACTGTTCGGCGAGCTCAATCGCCCGCAGCTCTACATCGTCGTGGTGCTCGCGTGGATCGGAATGCTCGCATGGTCGAAACCGTGGCTTGAGCGCTACAATTATGGCCCGCTCGAGTGGCTGTGGCGGTGTCTCACCTACCGCAAGCTGTTCCCGCTCAAAAAGTGAACTTCACTAAGGATTGACACTGATCGGCCTGCTGAAAGGCAGGCCGCAAGGTCGAACAGCCGCCCCGGTTTACGCCGCGAAAGCCAAGGCAGACGGATGTTCGCCGCCCGGCGCTTGAGGGCAATGCAAAAACTCTCTTGTTATTGAGAATTGCTCGCATATATTCCCTCCTGCAAACGCCTCGCAGGAGTGATTCGAGCGGCCATGTACATCTGCATCTGCAATGCGATCCGTGAGAATGATTTGCGCAAAGCCGCGCTGACCTGCAACGGCGATGCAGAAGCGACCTACGCCTGCCTCGGCAAGCGCCCCAATTGCGGGCAATGTCTTGAGGAAGCGCAGGAAATCATCGACGCCGAACGCGCTGCCGCCGCTTGCGACATGTTCGCAGTTTAGGCTTCTCAAGCCGCGATTGCGAACCTCTCGCAAACTGCTGAATCACAACGAAAAATTCAGTCGCTCTCCTTGCGGAAAGGGCCCGGCAGCGTGTACACGGCACGCAATGCCGCGACGGCGCTGATATCTCGCAAAGGACATCCCCATGAAGGGCGACCCCAAGGTCATCGATTATCTCAACCAGGCTCTCACCAACGAGTTGACCGCGATCAACCAGTACTGGCTGCATTACCGCGTCCTCGACAACTGGGGCCTTAAGAAGCTGGCCGCCTATGAGCGGCACGAGTCGATCGAGGAAATGGAGCACGCCGACAAGCTGGCCGAGCGCATCCTGTTCCTCGAAGCGCTGCCCAATTTCCAAGCGATCCACAAGCTCAAGGTTGGCGAAAATGTCGAGGAATTGCTCCGCGCCGACCTCGCGCTCGAGCATGAGGCGATCCCGCTGCTTAAAGATGCGGCGGAGTATTCCCGCAGCGTAAAGGATCACACCTCGGCGGGACTGTTCGAATGGATCCTCAAGAACGAGGAAGAGCATGTCGACTTCCTCGAAACCCAGTTCGAGATGATCGAGCGCATGGGCCTGCACAATTATTGCCAGCTGCAAAGCGCCCCGGCCGGCGACAGCTGAGCGGACTACGGGAAAGCCGCGGGGCTGATCAAAAAAGGGGCAGGGCCGGCGGACGGCTCTGCCCCTTTTGTTTTGTCTCAGACGATTTCGTGAGCAGCCCTTCGCTTCCGCCACCAAAGGGTCGGACCCCGAGCCGCAGCTCTGGCCCTGCCTCGCAGGGGATGTGTCTATTCCTTGGGCATTTGCGCGCCGCGTGCCGCGAGGCGGGTTTCGAGCAAGAAGAACCCGAGTCCCGTCACCAACAGCACCATTGTCAGCACCCATAGCAGCGCGATTACCGTGCCGATCTGCGCGTAGATATAGGCTGAGATGAATAGCAGGCCGATCACGAGGCTGATCATCACCGCCGCTGCGGTCGAGAACATGATCGCGCCTTGCATGAGCTTGCGCCGCCGCATCAGCCACGAAAGCTCGCGCGCCTGCTTGGCGGTGCGCTGCGCCTCCATCTTCTCCTCGATGTTCTCGACCCGCTGGGCTATCCATATCATGCGGCTCATGATGACGTTCATGATCGCCCCGATGGCGGAGAGCAGGAACGCCGGCGCAAGGCTCAGCTGCACCACCTGCTGCACGCGCGGCGTGGAAGCGGTGCGCTCGAGAATGTCGGCGGCGAAAGGCGTGTGGAGGGCGGCGGCGAGAAGCTCGAGCGGCATTACCCGTCCTTGGCGTAGGGGTTCTTATTGGTCTTGAGCGTCACCCGTACCGGCACCGCGTCAAAGCCGAGCTTGGCGCGGATGCCGTTGACGAGGTAGCGCTCGTAACTCGTGGGCAAAAGGTCGAGCCGCGAACCGAAGATCACGAAGCGCGGCGGGCGGGTGCTCGCCTGGGTGATGTAGCGAAGCTTGATCCGCTTGCCGCCCGGCGCCGGGGGCGGATTGGCCTCCAATGCGTCGTCGAACCAACGGTTAAGGGCCGCGGTCGAGACGCGCTTCGACCATGCATCGCGCAGATCGAAGGCGCCTGCGAGCATCTGGTCGAGACCCTTGCCGGTCTTGGCCGAAACCGCGAACAATGGCAGCCCTCGCACCTGCGCGAGGCCGTCGTCGAGCGCGGCGCGGATGCCGTTAAACAGCTTGCTCGGGTCCTCGTGCCCCGTATGACCAGCAACGTCCCACTTGTTGATTGCGATCATCAAGGCGCGGCCCTCTTCGAGAACCAGCGAGGCGATCTTGAGGTCCTGGTGTTCGAGGCCCTGCGTTGCATCGAGCAGCAGCACCACGACCTCGGCGAAATCCACAGCGCGCCGCGCATCGGCGACCGAGAGCTTTTCGAGCTTCTCGGTTACGTTCTTTTTTTTGCGCATCCCGGCGGTGTCGATGAGGCGGATTTCACGCTCTTCACCGCCCTTGGGGTCGGTCCACATCCAGTCGACCGCGATCGAATCGCGGGTAATGCCCGCCTCCGGCCCGGTCAGCAGCCGGTCCTCGCCGAGCAGGCGGTTGATGAGGGTCGACTTGCCCGCGTTGGGCCGGCCGACAATGGCGAGCTTGAGCGGCCCCAAGGGGCGATCCTCTTCGTCCATCGCGGCGATTTCCGCGCGCTCGATCTCGTTGAGTTCTTCCCACTCTTCGGCCTTGGCGCCGATGATCGGCCACAGCCCGCCGAACAGATCCGCAATGCCTTCGCCATGTTCGGCCGACATCGCCAGCGGCTCGCCGAGGCCGAGCGCGTAGGCTTCCATCGCTCCGCTTTCGCCGGCGGCGCCTTCGGCCTTGTTGGCGACCACCACCACCGGAACTTCCTGTTCGCGCAGGTAGCGGGCGATTTCCTCGTCGAGCGGGGTTAGTCCGGCGCGCGCGTCTACTACGAACATCGCCGCATCCGCGCCTTCGAGGCTCGCTTCGGTCTGGATGCGCATCCGGCCGGGGAGCGTGTGCGCGTCCTCGTCCTCCCACCCGGCGGTGTCGACGATGGTGAAGTGCAGCCCAGCGATGTTGGCGTCACCCATGCGCCGATCGCGGGTCACGCCGGGCTGGTCATCGACGAGGGCGAGTTTCTTGCCGACCAGCCGGTTGAACAGCGTGGACTTGCCCACATTGGGGCGGCCGATGATGACGACGACCGGTTTCTCTGCGGGATTCATGGGGGAGGACATATCCGGCGCCACGTGGGCGCAAATGCCGGATTTGGCAAGCGTGGGGGCGCAAAGCCCCGCGGCTTCAGCTCTTCCTGGCGACCGGGGGGTTGTCGCCGAGGTCTTCGTACCAAGCCTCGACCGGGCCGTTGAGCTTGATGGTCAGCGCCTGGCCCTTGCGGTTGACCGCCTTGCCCGCCTGCACCCGCACCCAACCTTCGGAGATCGAATACTCCTCGATATCGGTGCGAACCCGGTCCTTGAAGCGGATACCGACGCCGCGCTGCAGCTTTTCCGCGTCGAACTGCGGGCTGCGCGGATTGACCGACAGGTGATCGGGCGGCACGTCCGTACCGGAAGAGACGCCATTTGTCTCAGGGGCGATTTCGGGGATTTCATCGGTCATGTCCGCGCCCTTAATCAGCATTGTGCCGGCCTTCAAGCGTGTTGCGCTTGCCCTTTCGGAGAGAGCGGGATAGAGGCGCACGCTGTTACGCGCGGGGTGCCTTAGCCGGTTTCCCCGCGCGGCTTCGTTCGGGCATGCGGGCGTGGCGAAATTGGTAGACGCGCCAGATTTAGGTTCTGGTATCGAAAGATGTGGGGGTTCGAGTCCCTTCGCCCGCACCAATTCGCCGCGTGGCTCCGCCCGGCCTCACGGTATTCTAGTCAAAAAGGCTTCAGACCAGTTCCATGCAGACCCAGCAGACCGTCAACGAAGGGCTCAAGCGCGCCTATCTGATCACGATCCCGGCCGCCGAGCTTTCGGCGAAAGTCGATGCCGAGATCAAGAAGGTCGCGCCGCAGGTGCGGATGCCCGGCTTCCGTCCGGGCAAGGTGCCGGCCAACCTCGTCAAGAAGATGCATGGCGATGCCTTGCACGGCCAGGTTGTCACCGACACGATCCGCGAATCGGTCGACAAGCTGCTGCGCGACGAGGCGTTGCGCCCCGCGATGCAGCCCGAGATCGGCCTCAACGAGGATTACGAGCAGGGCAAGGACGCGGCGATCACGGTGAGCCTCGAAGTGCTCCCCGCCATCGACGCGCCGAGCATCGACGGCATCAAGCTTGAACGTCTCGTGGTCCCGGTGACCGACGCCCAGATCGACGAGGCGCTCGGCAACATCGCTTCGCAGAACAAGAGCTACAAGGACGCGGCCAAGACGAAGAAGGCGGCGGACGGCGATCAGCTGATCATCGACTTCGTCGGCAAGCTCGACGGCGTCGAATTCGATGGCGGCAAGGCGGAAGACGCCGCGCTAGTGATCGGCTCGAACACCTTCATCCCGGGCTTCGAAGAGCAGCTGGTCGGCGTGAAGACCGGTCAGGAAAAGACCATCACGGTCACGTTCCCGGCCGAATATCAGGCCGAAAATCTCGCTGGCAAGGAAGCCACCTTCGACATCACCGTGAAGGCGGTGAAGGTCGAGAGCGAGACCACGCTCGACGAAGACTTCGCCAAGAGCCTCGGGCTGGACAGCCTCGACAAGCTCAAGGAAATCATGAAGGCGCAGCTCGAGCAGCAGACCGCCGGGCTCACGCGCACGCAGATGAAGCGCGCGTTACTCGACCAGCTCGCCGCAGGCCACAGCTTCGAAGTCCCCGGCACAATGGTCGAGGCGGAGTTCGAGCAGATCTGGGCGCAGCTCCAGCAGGAAGCCGCGAATGACGAGGATCCGGCCGCTGCTCTCAAGCAGATCGGTGACGAGAAGGACGAGTACAAGTCGATCGCCGAACGCCGCGTGCGCCTTGGTCTGCTGCTCTCCGAGATTGGCCAGGCGAACGGCGTCGAGATCACCCAGCAGGAAATGAGCATGCTGATCCAGCAGGCGGCGATGCAGTATCGCCCCGAGGATCGCGAGCGGTTCGTGCAGTACATCCAGTCCGATCCGATGGCCGCCGCCCAGATGCGCGCTCCGCTTTACGAGGACAAGGTCGTCGACTTCCTGTTCGACAAGGCCGAAGTCACGACACGTGAAGTGACCGTTGAAGAACTCCAAGCCGCGATCGAGGCTGAGGAAACAGAAGCGGCGCCCGCGCCGAAGAAGGCTCCTGCCGCCAAGAAGAAGGCGCCGGCCAAGAAGGCCGAAGCGGCTGCCGAGGAAGCGCCTGCTGCCGAAGTGAAGTCCGCCAAGAAGCCGGCTGCCAAGAAGACTCCGGCCAAGAAGGCCGACGCGGCCCCGGCTGAAGAAAAGCCCGCTGCGAAAAAGGCCCCGGCCAAGAAGGCGGCTGCCAAGAAGTAATTGGAGCGCGGCGGAGCGATTAACGCTCCGCCGGCTTCCACGGTGCGAATGTCGGCGCGGGTAGCTTGGCTGTCCGCGCTTTTTCGTAGACCGCGCCCGCCTTCAGCACTTCGTGGTCCTGCCACTGGCCGCCCATGATGCTAAGACCGACCGGCAGGCCCTCGATGCCGCCCATCGGCACGGTGAGGTGCGGGTAGCCCGCAATGGCGGCAAGATAGCCCGCGCCGCTCCGGTCGCCCGAGCTGTCGCCGTTGACCAGGTCGGTGCTCCAACTCGGGCCGCGTGTGGGCGCAACGAGGAAACTGACCTTGTTTTCGGCGAGCAACTTGTCGATCCCCTCGGCGCGGGTCAGGCGGCGCAGGGTCGCAAGGTTCTTGGCATAAGCCTCGGCATCGATGGTCTTGAGCGCGTCTTCGAACAGGTCCTGCCCGAACCAGCGCATCTCGGCATCGGCATTTGCGCTGTTGAAGGCGACCACGTCGGCAAGACTGCGCGGGCCGCCAGTGCCCGGACGGCCGGCAAGATATTTGTCCATCTCGGTCCGCAGCTCGAACAGCAGCACCGGAAGCGACGCCTGCCACATCTCACCTGGCGCTTCGTATTCCACATCGACGAGTTCCGCGCCCGCAGTCTTGAGGTCTGAAAGGGCCGTCTCGAACAGCGCCTTCATGTCGGCGCGGCTGCCCGTCGCGCCGCGCATCACGCCGATCCGCACGCCCTTCAATGAAGCGGTCTCGAGCCCGGCGGTGTAGTCCGCCACGCGCTTGGCCTCCATGGTCACCGGATCGGCCTTATCCTCGCCCGCGATCGCGGTGAGCAGCAACGCCGCGTCATACACTGACGTTGTCATCGGCCCGGCGGTGTCCTGCGTCGAGGAAATCGGCACCACATTGGTGCGGCTGACGATCCCGACGCTCGGCTTGAAGCCGACGAGGCCGTTGATCGAGGCGGGGCAGGTGATCGAGCCGTTGGTCTCGGTCCCGATTGCGCCCCAAGCAAAGCCCGCCGCGATCGCCGCGCCGCTGCCGCTAGAAGAGCCGCAGGTGTTGCGATCGGTGGCGTAGGGGTTGCGTGTCAGCCCTCCAACGGCGCTCCACCCGCTGGTTGAATCGGATGAGCGGATATTGGCCCATTCGGAAAGGTTGGTCTTGCCCAGCACCACGCCGCCGTTCTTGCGCAGCAGCGCGATCATCGTCGCGTCGCGCCCGGTGACGTTGTCGGCGAGAGCGAGGCTGCCAGCGGTTGTGGGCCACTCGGCAGTTTCGACATTGTCCTTCACTAGTACGGTGCGCCCGCCCAGCGGCTTTTCGGTCTGAGTGACCGCTACGGCGGCTGCATTGGGATTGAAGGTGATGACCGCATTCAGCATCGGGCCGGCATCGTCGAGCGTCCGGATGCGTTCGATCTGTGCATTCGTTTCCGCGATCGCAGCCGACGGCCTCTCGCGGAGAACGACATCGCCCTTGGCTTGTTCGGCAAGCGCGGCGGTCGCGGTGGTGGACAGGAGAAGGGCGAGCGCCGGGCGGGCAAGTGTGTGAAGGTTCATGCTGCTACGTTTGCCACGCTCGCGCGCAGGCTCAAGGGGCAAAACGCGCCCTTCACACAAGTTTGCCCTCCGGCAATTCACAGGGACAAGGTAAACGCCCTTGAAATTGCCCCGCAGGTGCCGACATAGCCGTATCGGCACACTTGAAGGGCACGGCACTGACATGATCGATCTGTTCGGCAATAGCGGCGAAATCTACGGCACCCAGGGACAGTTCACCCGCGATCCCTACACGGGCGCTCTGGTGCCGGTGGTGGTCGAGCAAACCAGCCGCGGCGAACGCAGCTTCGACATCTTCTCGCGCCTCTTGCGTGAACGCATCGTGTTTGTGACCGGCCAGATCGAAGACGGCATGGCCTCGCTCGTCACGGCGCAGCTCCTGTTCCTCGAGAGCGAGAACCCCTCCAAGCCGATCAGCATGTACATCAACTCGCCCGGCGGAGTGGTGACGGCTGGCCTGCAGATTTACGATACCATGCAATATATCAAGCCGCGTGTGTCGACCGTGTGCATGGGGCAAGCTGCAAGCATGGGCAGCTTCCTGCTGGCTGCAGGTGAGCCGGGGATGCGGATTGCGCTGCCGAACGCGCGGATCATGGTCCACCAGCCTTCGGGCGGCGCGCGCGGGATGGCCTCGGATATCGAGATACAGGCGCGCGAAATTCTGCGCATCCGTTCGCGCATGAACGACCTCTATGTGAAGTTCACCGGCCGCACCCTCGAGGAAATCGAAAAAGCGATGGACCGCGACACCTTCCTCGAAGCCGAGGAAGCCAAGACCTTCGGTCTTGTCGACAAGGTGTTCCAGACGCGGCCCGAGAACGAGGAAACCGGCCTCGAAGACGGTTCGGGCGGGGCGCCTGACTGAGCTCTGCCTCAAGCTTTCGTCTCGCCCCTGCACCGGGGCGGGACAGGCTGCGCCAAGCCGTGGCTTTTCCGCGCCATCGCGGAGTGCGGCACCATGGTAAGAGCACGAAATCGCGCGGCATGTGTTGATTCATGCTGTGTGAGCGATACACTTGACGAATCCGCCCGAGGCACCTCGGCGTCTGGGCCGGCGGATTCGAGGACACAGGAATGACCAAATTGAGCGGATCCGACAGCAAGAGCACCCTCTATTGCAGCTTCTGCGGGAAGTCGCAGCACGAGGTGCGCAAGCTTATCGCCGGCCCCACGGTGTTCATCTGCGATGAATGCGTCGAGCTGTGCAACGACATCATCCGCGAGGAAACCAAGGCAGGGATCGCCGGCAAGAAAGATGGCGAGATCCCCACGCCGATGGACATCTTCACGACGCTCAACGATTATGTGATCGGCCAGGATCGCGCCAAGCGCGTGCTCGCGGTCGCGGTGCACAACCATTACAAGCGGTTGAAGCACTCCGGCAAGTCCGGCGATGTCGAGCTGGCGAAGTCGAACATTCTGCTTGTTGGCCCGACCGGTTCGGGCAAGACCCTGCTCGCGCAGACGCTGGCGCGCACCTTCGACGTGCCCTTCACGATGGCCGATGCGACCACGCTGACCGAAGCCGGTTACGTGGGCGAGGACGTCGAGAACATCATTTTAAAGCTGCTGCAAGCGTCGGACTACAATGTCGAGAAGGCGCAGCACGGGATCGTTTATATCGACGAGATTGACAAGATCACCCGCAAGTCCGAGAACCCTTCGATCACCCGCGACGTTTCGGGTGAGGGCGTGCAGCAGGCGCTGCTCAAGCTGATGGAAGGCACCACCGCTTCGGTGCCGCCGCAGGGCGGGCGCAAGCATCCGCAGCAGGAATTCCTGCAGGTCGACACGACCAACATTCTGTTCATCTGCGGCGGGGCCTTCGCGGGCCTCGACAAGATCATCGCCGACCGCTTGCAGAAGCGCTCGATCGGCTTTGGCGCGCATGTCGCCGATCCGGAAAAGCGCCGCGTGGGCGAGCTGCTCGAAAAGAGCGAGCCTGAAGATCTCCTCAAGTTCGGCCTGATTCCCGAATTCGTTGGGCGTCTGCCCGTCATCGCCACGCTGCATGATCTCGACGTGCCGGCGCTGGTGACGATCCTCAACGAGCCCAAGAACGCGCTGGTCAAGCAGTACCGCAAGCTGTTCGAGCTCGAGGATGTCGAGCTGACCTTCACCCCCGACGCGCTCCAAGCGATTGCCGAGCGCGCCATCAAGCGCAAGACCGGCGCGCGCGGGCTTCGCTCGATCGTCGAAGGCCTGCTGCTCGACACGATGTTCGACCTGCCCGACATGGAAGGCGTGACCGAAATCGTGATCGACGCCGATGTGGTCGCTGGCAAGAAGGAACCGATCCGCGTGATCGGCAGCGAGAAAAAGAAGGAAGAGGCGGCGTAAGCCTCCGACCGCTGGATCGTCGGATGCATGGTCTTCGGCGCGCTGGGGTGGCGATATCCGGCCTGTCCGGTTTGGCATTGGCATGCATCTCCGAGGCTCACCCCGCTCCGGCGCCCGCTCTGCCACCGTCTCCGGCACCTGCCCCAGCCTCGCCAAGAGGGCCCGCCCCCATTGGATATAACGCGGTTATCCGCGCTACTGCAGTTACTCAAAGCGGACTTGCCTCGCGCGCTGCAAGTCTGGCGCATGTCGTGATTCGTCCGACCTCGGCTGTGGTGCTGGACGAGCACTGGATGCGGGCACGGCCAAGTCCGCAGCGGTCACGGCGGGCTTCCCGTTCACCGCCGGTCGGATGCTGTTCGGCACGCGCGAGGCCCCGGGCCTCTATTGCGACCTGATGCGCTATCGCGGCCTCGGATCATCGACGGCGTGCCTCGGCGATACCGACGGTGACGGCCTGTTCGACGAGGCGGTAAGCTACGATTTCAATGCGGCTTCCGCCGGACCCGGTTTTCATCACCGACAAGGGCTAGATGCGCGGCGGCAAGCTCAAGAAGCGCTTTCCGCTCGCTCGCAAAGTAGCTTACGCTGCCGCGCCGGCCGCAGATCTGCCCGAGGCTCGCATCAGCATGCTGTGGGCCAAGAGCCGACAAGGCAAGGATCAGCCCGGACAGCCAGCGCGGATCGAACTTCTGATAACCGATGGAGACAACTTCACCGGCACCCAGATCATGTCGAGCAACTACGCGCTGGCGCCGGTCACTGACGGTACGCAAGAGCTCGACGTTTACGGCGCGCGCGTCAGGCTGAAGGGCATCACTGCCGATGGCGCATTGCAATTCAGCCTGAGGGCCAGCCCTGCTGAACAACCCATCGGCTTCGTGTTCAGAGGCTACCGATTGGTCATCATCGGCTATTGAGCTGGCTGGCGGTGCTGCGCGCCGCACGGACGTCTCCACTTATTCTTCTCGCAAAAACAGAAACCCCGCCCGGCCCTTTGGTAAGGCCGGACGGGGTCGGAGAAGCGCCGCCCCCCAAGGGATGGGGGAGGGGTGAGGAGCGGCGCCAGCCGCGAAACCTATTAGGCGGGGAGGAACACCCCGTCGGTCACGTGGACCACGCCGTTCGAGGTCATGACGTCAGCCTGCGTCACCGCGGTCACGCCGCCCTTCGCATCGGTGATCACGATCTTGTCGCCCGACAGTCGCGCCTTGAGCTTGCCGCCCGAAAGGGTGGTCACTGTGGCGGTGCCGCCGTGCTGCTTGATGAGCGCGACGAGGTCGGCGCTGGTCACCTTGCCGGCAACCACGTGATAGGTGAGGATGCTGGTGAGGGTGCCCTTGTTCTCGGGCTTCACGAGCGCGCCGACGGTGCCGTCAGGCAGCTTGGCAAAGGCGGTGTCGGTGGGGGCGAAGACGGTGAAGGGGCCGGGGCCGCTCAGCGTTTCGACGAGCCCTGCGGCCTTGACGGCGGCGACCAAGGTGCTGTGCACGCCGGTGCTCATCGCGACCTGCACGATATTCGGCGAGGCGGCAGCAGAGGCCTTGTGCTGATGCGCGAGTGCGGGGAGTGCACCAAAGCCGGCGGTAACGGCGAGCGCGGCGGCGACGGCAGCGGTAAGCGTGGTCTTGAGTGTCATGATAGATATCTCCTTATGCTTGTTGACGGGTCTGCAAGCCGTTCCGCTTGCCGCCAAGCTACGCCCCAAGCGGCGCACCGGATGGAAATTAAATACCTGAAATAACGTTCATATTTGCCCGTAGCAAAGACGAAACCCCGTCCGGCCTCGGAGGAAGGCCGGACGGGGTCCAGAGAGACGTCGCCCCCTGTCGGGGGTGGGGGGATGGGGGGCAACGCCAAGCTCGCCCGGCGCGATTAGCCCGGCAGCGAGACAGTGTCGGTGACGTGGATCACGCCGTTTGACTGGAAGACGTCGGCCTGAGTGACAGTCGCCTGACCGCCTGCAGCGTCGGTCAGCACAACCTTGCCGTCAACCACACGCGCGGTGAGGATGCCGCCGTTCAGCGTCTTGAGTTCAGCCTTGCCGCCGCCGACATTTATCATCTCGATCAGTTGGCCGGCCGCGACATTGCCGGGCACGACATGGTAGGTGAGGATCGAAGTCAGGGTGCCCTTGTTCTCAGGCTTCACCAGCGTCTCCACCGTGCCGGCGGGCAGCTTGGCGAAGGCGGAGTTGGTCGGAGCGAAGACGGTGAAGGGACCGGGGCTGGACAGCGCGTCGACGAGGCCTGCGGCCTTGACCGCTGCGACCAGCGTGGTGTGGTCCTTCGAGTTCACCGCGTTCTCGACGATGGTCTTGGTCGGGTACATGGCGGCGCCGCCGACCATCGGGAGGTCAGCCTTCTTTTCCATGTGGTGGTCGGCCAGCGCAGGCACGGCGACGCCGCCGGTGGTGGCGGCGAGTGCGGCTGCGGCGATGGCAGTCAGAGTGTTCTTGGGGATCACAGTTGAACTCCGTCAATCGAGGGATCGTGTTCGCAAGTCTGCTTCGCTTGCTGATAAGGTTACGCGGCTGCGCCCCGTTCGGATGCCTGAGTCCCAGTAATGCCGATAAACTGCCGCGCTGCTGCGGCAAAGCGAACGCGGCTCAGACGCGGGTGAAGGCGCCCTTCGCGACCACGGGGCCGGCATCCTTGCCCGCAGGCTTGCCGCCGATCGGCTCGCGGGTGAGTACAAGGCTCGCCCCTTCGCCCAGCTTGTTAGCGAACGCTTGCGGCAGGACCATACTATGCACCTCGCCCGGAGCCACGACGCCCAGCGATTCTGGCGTGCCGCCCCCTGCGGGCACCAGCCACAGCTCGTGATCGTGCACCCCGTCGCGGGTGAGGCCAATGGCGGCCACCAGCATCTTCTCGCTTTCGGGGATGTAGGTGACATCGAGCCTGAGGCCGGTGTCGCCAATCGGCACAGTCGCAACCAAAGGATTGGGCAGCGGCGCGGCGGCGGCAATCTGCGCGGGTGCATCGACCGGCGTACGGCCCGGCACGAGGGCAATCCACACCAGCGCCAGCGCGGCAGCGGCGCTGGAGAGCCCTGCCATCCACTGCCAGTGCCGCACCCGCGTCTCTAACGCGATCACGTTGCTGGCAGGCGCATCGGGAGCTGCGCTGCCCGCCGCCGCCTGTTGCGAGGAAACGCTGGCAAGGATGTCGTCCCACACGTGTTTACTCGGCTCGGCGCCCGCCATGGCATCGGTCATGGGGGCGAGCCAGTTGTCCCACCACTCCTTGCGCCACGCGAAATCCGGATCGGTTGCATACTTCCCGCGCGCCGCGAGCAGTTCCTCACCCTCGAGCAAGCCCAAGGCCCATTCGGCGGCGATCATCGGATCGTCACGGTTCGGTTTGGGGACGGCGCCCTCGGGGGTATCTTCAGGCGCACTCATGCCGCTTCACTCGCTTCGAGACAGGCACGCAGGCGTTGCAGCCCGCGGCGGATCCAGCTCTTCATCGTACCCAATGGCACGTCTGCCGCTTCGGCCAGCTGGGCATAGGTCTGGCCTTCAAAGAAAGCTGCGCGGATGTGCCCCTGCGTGCGGTCATCCAACGCGCCGAGGCATTTGTGGATCTGCGCACGCTGTTCGGCATCGACCAGCAGGGCATCGGCGAGCGGGCTCTCGTCAGGGAGCGGCGCGGCTTCCTCCACTGGCACCGACCCGCCGCGCACCTTGCCGGTGCGCAGGCGGTCGATCGCCCGGTTGCGCGCAAACACCGCCAGCCACGCGATGGGGCTCGCGCGGGCGGGGTCATAGCGGTCGGCCCGCTGCCAGAGATTTACGTAGACGTCTTGCAAGGCGTCCTCGGCTTCCTTTCGATCACCCAAGATACGCAAGGTAATACCAAACAGCTTCACCCGCGTCATGCGATAGACGATTTCGAGCGCGGCCTGATCGCCGGCAGCGAGCCGCACCATCGCGTCGCGCAGCGCCTCGCGCGCATCGTCGGCGGACTGGCGGGGAAGCGCGGCCATCAGCAATCCGCTCCGCAGGGCTGGCAGGGTTCCTCGCCGCTCTCGACCTGGATCGTCGCATGGCCAACGCCGAAGCGCCCCTCGAGCGAGGCGGCAACGTCGCGCAGGAAGCTGTCCTGCGCCGGGCGGCCGGGCATCACCAGATGCGCGGTGAGCGCAACCTCGGTGGTCGACATGGGCCAGACGTGGAGATCATGCACCGCAGTGACGCCTTCGAAGCTGGCGAGGTGCCGCTTCACGTCGGCCAGATCGATGCGGGCGGGCGCGGCGAGCAATCCCATCGCGAGGCTATCCCGCGCAAGGCCCCAGGTGCCCAAGGCGATGACTGCAAGGATCACGAGGCTGACCAGCGGGTCAATCCACGCAAAGCCGGTGAGCACAATCCCAAGGCCCGCCAAAACGACGCCGAGCGACACCAGCGCGTCGGTCGCCATGTGGAGATAGGCGCCGCGAATATTGATATCGTCCTGGCCCTGCACAAACAACATGGCCGTCAACGCGTTGATACCGATGCCTATCCCGGCCACGACTATCATCGCGAGGCCTTGCGGCTCTGTGGGATTCATCAATCTGTGCACGGTTTCGAACCCGATGGCCCCGATCGCGACCGCCAGCAGCAGCGCGTTGGCGAGAGCGGCGAGGATCGTCGAGCTCTTGTAGCCATAGGTAAACCGGCCGGAAGCAGGCTGGCGCGCGGCGACGCTTGCGCCCCATGCCAGCGCGAGGGCCAGCACATCGGACAGGTTATGCCCGGCATCGGCGACCAGCGCCATCGATCCGTAGATCAGGCCCGCCGAGGCTTCCAACACGACAAAGCCGGTGTTGAGCACAATGCCTACAGCAAATGCGCGGCCAAAATCGGCGGGAGCGTGGCTATGCCCGTGCCCGTGCGAATGACCGTGGTGGTCGTGAGGATGGGCGCCAAGATGCGAGGAAGCGTGCATGTCGGGACTAGTTGTAGACGCAGGCGTCGAGCCCGTCACGCCTGACGATGCCGATCCGGCGTTCAATCCGGTTACCGTGGCGCGCGAGCCACCCTCCGGGGCTTTTGACCGAGCGCTTCTTGGGGCTGGGGAGGGCTGCTGCCATCCGGCTCGCCTCGTCGGCGGAAAGGCGCGCGGCGGAGTGGCCGAAATAGCGCTGGGTTCCGGCCTCAGCGCCGTAGGTTCCGATCCCGGTTTCCGCAACGTTCAGATAGACTTCCATGATCCGCCGCTTGCCCCAGACGAGCTCGGTCCAGAAGGTGAACCACGCCTCCAGACCTTTGCGGAAATAGCCGCCGCCCTGCCACAGGAAGACGTTCTTGGCGGTCTGCTGGCTGATCGTCGAGCCGCCGCGGATGCGCCCGCCTTCCATGTTCCTAGCGATCGCCTGCTCAATCGCCTCGGTGTCGAAACCAGAGTGTTCGCAGAACCGGGAATCCTCCGACGCGATCACCGCGCTGACCAGATCGCGGTCGATATTATCGAGCGATTCCCAGTCCTTGGTGATGCCTTCGGGGTCCATCAGCATGGTCGCGGTGACCGGCACGGGGAGCCACTTGAAGGCCACCACCAGCACCACGGTGAGCACCACGAAACTGGCGATACCCTTGGCGATATAGCGGAAGATGGTGCGCACCATGTCCCGGCTCTAGCGCAGGGGAGGCGGGTCGCCAAGTCGCCAAGAAACCGGTGCGCTTGCAGCCCGGCTCACGGTGTTGCTAGTGTGCCCCAAGCAACCGGGGAAACTATCATGCGCCTGTTCCAATTCGCCGCCAGTGCCATTGCGCTGGCTGTCGCTGCCCAGCCTGCCAAGGCTGAAGATCTGGCCACCCAGAAAGCCATCGAGGCCGAGTACGATGCCTACCTCGCCCCGCTGTTTCTCGACTTTCACCAACACCCCGAAATGGGCTTCCTCGAAAAGCGCACCGCCGGCATCATGGCGGCCGAACTGCGCAAGGCCGGGCTGGAAGTCACGACAAGCGTCGGCAAGACCGGCGTGGTCGGCATCCTGAAGAACGGCAAGGGCCCGCTAATCCTGATCCGCGCCGACATGGACGGGCTGCCGGTCGAGGAAAAGAGCGGCCTGGCCTACGCTTCCAAGGACAAGCAGATCGGCGAGGACGGCAAGGAATATCCCGTCATGCACGCCTGCGGGCACGACACGCACATCACCGCGATGATCGCCACCGCGCGGCGCCTGGCGGCCACCAAGGCGGCGTGGAAAGGCACGCTGATGTTCATCGTCCAACCCGCCGAAGAAGGCGTGCGCGGGGCCAAGGCGATGATGGAGGACGGGCTCTACACCCGCTTCGGCAAGCCTGATTACGCGCTGGCTTTCCACGTTGCCGCCAATCTTGAGACGGGCAAGGTTTCCGCGTCGGAAGGCATCCAGTATTCAAGCTCGGATTCGGTCGACATCATCGTGCCGGGCATCGGCACCCACGGCGCATCGCCGCATCTCGGCAAGGACCCGGTCTATATCGCTTCGCAAATTGTGACCGCGCTGCAATCCATTGATTCGCGCGAGATTTCGCCGATGAAGCCGGTCGTGGTGACGGTCGGTTCGTTCCATGCCGGTTCCAGACACAACATCATCTCCGACGAGGCGAAGCTGCAGGTCACGGTGCGCGCCAATGACGAGGCAACGCGCGAAGAGGCAATCGCCGCCATCCGCCGCATCGCGGCCGGCATCGGCAAGGCGCACGGGTTGCCGGACAGCCTGCCGGTCGTAGTCAACCGCCTGTCGGGCACGCCGGTGACCAACAATGATCCGGTGCTGGCCCGCCGCCTCAACACAGCACTGGCGCGCGAACTGGGCACGGGCGCGGTGGTGCCGTTTGTGCAGCAGAACATGGGCGCGGAGGACTTCACCTATTTCGTCGCGCCCGACACCGGCGTTCCGGGCTACTATTTCGCGGTCGGCGGCACCACGCCCGAACGCCTCGCCGCAGCCAAGGCCGGCGGGCCCGCAATTGCCGGACACCACTCGCCCCTGTTCCAGATCGCCCCGCGC
>JBBRUU010000017.1:0-27229 GCA_038247515.1 Sphingomonadales bacterium | reverse complement strand
TGAATGCCTGCATGAAACCAAGCTGATCGTCGATCTGCTATATGAAGGCGGCATCGCCAATATGCGCTATTCGATCAGCAACACCGCCGAATATGGCGACATCACCACCGGGCCGCGGATTATCACCGATGAGACTAAGGCTGAAATGAAGCGCGTGCTGGCCGATATTCAGTCGGGTCGGTTCGTGAAGAACTTCGTGCTTGATAACCGTGCAGGGCAACCCGAACTGAAAGCCGCGCGCAAGGCTGCTGCTGCGCACCCAATCGAACAGACCGGCGAAAAACTGCGCGCGATGATGCCGTGGATCGCCGCGAACAAGCTGGTCGATAAGGCGAAGAACTAAAAGCCGGAGAACTGGCGCAACAAGCGGTGGAACAATAGCGGTCTTTCGGGTATTGATCTTTTGAACCAACAGAAGGTCAATCCCCGATGAACCGCTTCACCTTTGGCGCCGCTGCCGCCGCCACGCTCGTCGCTGTCACCGGGGGGATCGCCGCCGCGCCCGCGATCTTCGCCCAAGGCGCACCGCCGGTGCCCGGCACGATGGACGCATCGCGCGTTACCGCTGGCACCTATGCGCTTGATGCGGCGCACACGCTGGTAAGGTGGAAGGTCAACCATTTCGGCTTCACCGATTACTTCGGGCTATTTGGCAACGTCACCGGCACGATTACAATGGACCCAGCCAATATCGAAGCTGCGACATTTGATGTCATGATCCCCGTCGCCGAAGTCACCGTGGCCAGCGCGGAACTGAAAGGTCACTTGCTGCGCGCTGGCAAGGACGGCGGCACGCCTGATTTCTTCGGGCCGACACCGGCGGCGGCAAAGTTCACCTCGACCAAGGTGATCAAAACCGGGGCGACAACCGCTAATGTGCTCGGCGACTTGACGCTCAACGGCAAGACCGGGCCGGTGATGATGGCGGTCGATTTTGCTGGGGCCGGGGCGAACCCGTTCAGCAAGAAAGAGACCGTCGGCTTTCACGCCCGCGCAATGATAGACCGCACCCAGTGGGGCATCAACTACGCCGTTCCCCTGGTGAGCAAGGAAGTTGAACTGACCATCAGTGCAGCGTTCGAAAAGCAGTAAGCGTCGACAATATCGGGCGCTGATTGCGGCGCACCGGCAGCCTATTGCTTGCTGTCGAATAGCCGTTCGAGCGAAATCGGTTTGATGCTGGTAATTTCGACCGACCGATCCTCGCCGGTCAGGTCGCTTGCTTCAAGCACGGCGTCACGCTGGGCCAGCAGGTCTGTTAAATCTGCTCGGCATAGGCCGACCATTGCCGTCAACCAGTCGTTGACCAACGGGTCGCCGTACGGCCCGCGCAAATCAAACCGCGCCAGCTGTTTGGCAACCACGCTCGCGGGATAAATCCATTCATCGGTTACCCAGCGATTGGTGGTGAACCAGCACAGCGGCAGGCCTTCGGTGCTGATTGCCAGCGCGCCAATATGGACCACATCTGCGCGCGGTGCATCGGGATCGGTGGGCGGCGGCGGCGCTATCATCGGAACCACGCTGCGAGGCATGGCTGATTTGGCGAGAAACAGGTGGAAATGGCCATGTTCGCCCGCGCTGCGCTCGGCTGGCGGATGGCAGTGGTAGAAAAACCGGCTTCCCGCTGCGCCGTTCACCACGTCATCAGCGGGATAATGCAGCCACAATTCAGCAGATTGCCCGGTTGGCAACAGCCGGTTCATCAGCGGCTTACCTTCGGCAAACATCGTTGACGTGCTCGTCATGAGCAGGTCGGTTAGATCATCGTGGCTCATGCGTCGCACTTGTCGCGGGCAACCGGTGCAGGCCGGGGAAGGACGGATCCCCTCCCGGCCTACGGGTCACGTCAATCAGACAGTGGGCTTGCAGGGATTGGGCTTGCAAGGATTTGCTTTGCAGGGGTTAGCTTTGCAAGGATTTGCGGCGCATGATTTTGCAGCGCATGGGTTTGCAGCACAGGGGTTTGCTGCGCAAGGATTGGCCTTCTTGGATTTCTTGGCCTTCTTGGTGGCCTTGCACGGGCTGCAAGGGTTGTAGCTGCTCGCACTCGAAGCAGACGGGCCGCAGGGCGCACCGGCGAGCGCAGGCACACCGGCAGTCGCGATCGATAGGCCGCCAGCGACCATCAGCATTTTTGCAAGCATTTTGGCATTCGACATTTTTCTTCTCCTCAAAAAACCAGACACTTCGTAAAACAAAATCCAGCCCATACCGCACCGTAGCCCAGCATAGCTGTAAGACTTTAGCCGCCGAAAACTTCACCTTCGGGAACAGCTTCCCAAGCCGGGTCGGACTTGGCGATGAAGCCGGGGACGTCCTTCAGCCAAGTGCTCTGCACGCCCTGGTTGAAGTTGAGATAGAGTTTGCCGTCGACAACCTTGTAAAGCGTTGCATCACCCGGAGCGAGCGAACCGCGGCTCATCGCCCAAGCGCAATGGCCGCCATATTGCGGGGCGTAGGCGGCTGGGTCGGCCTTGAACGCATCGGCATTGGCCTGATTGGCAAAGTGCCATTGCGCGCCATCATAAGTGACGGCGTATTTGGCATCGCCCATTGTCGGCTTGCCGTCGCCCTTGAAATAGCTGACCGCATCGTAACCGCTGACCGCGATGGTTTCGCCTTCGGTGCCAACAAATACGCCGCCGTCTGCCATCGCTGGCGATGCAAAGGCCAACGGCGCAGCAATTGCAGCGGCTACCAGAATAAGGTGATTGAGTTTCATTGCGAGATTCTCCTCTTATAATTTCAAGCGTGCGATTGTCGAACGGTGCCGTGGACAGTCAGCGCACATCTCTTGTTCGCCGGTTTGCGGCGATTGGTGACTCACAGCAAAAATTTATTTTTCCGTCGAGGCAAAGGCGCAGTGGAGACGGCAATTGCTCGACACGATTTGCGCAATCGGCCAAGATCGCACGTTATGCGCCTGACTGATTGCCACAATATCGATGACTTCCGTGTGCTGGCCAAGGCGCGGCTGCCCTTCCCTGTGTTCGATTACATCGATGGCGGTGCCGATGATGAGTGCACCAAAGCGCGCAATACCGCCGCATTCGATGATGTTGATCTGGTGCCCGATGTGCTTGCGGGGGTTGAGACCATTGACACATCCTGCACCCTCCTCGGGCGGCGTTCGGCATTACCGCTGATGCTGTCGCCAACAGCAGTGCAACGCGCGTTCCACTGGCAAGGCGAGACGGCTGTGGCGAAGGCGGCGGACAAGTTTGGCCTGTGGTTCGGCATCTCCAGCCTCGCCACCCGGAGCATCGAAGAAATTGCTGCGCTGACCGCTGGCCCGAAGCTGTTCCAGCTGTATGTCCATAAGGACAAGGGGCTGAATACGCACATGATTGAACGGTGTCAGGCGGCCGGCTTCGATGCCTTGGCGCTGACCGTTGACACGATCGTATCGGGCAAGCGTGAACGGTGCCTGCGCAGCGGTTTCACCACCCCGCCAAAGTTTACCTCGGCGAGCATTTTAAGTTATGCGACCCGCCCGCGCTGGACGCTCGATTATCTGCTGCGCGAGCAATTCCGCCTCCCCAACCTCGACACCCATGTCTCCGAGGGCACCGGCAAGGCGGTAAGCATTGCCGAATACTTCAACACCATGCTCGATACCTCGATGAACTGGGACACCGCCGCCGCGATCCGCCAGCAATGGGGCGGCAAGTTCGTACTCAAGGGCGTGATGAGCGCCGGCGACGCACGCCGAGCCGTCGAGATCGGCGCCGATGCGATCATGATCTCCAACCACGGCGGCCGCCAGCTTGACGGGAGCCGCGCGCCGTTCGATCAGCTGCCGGAAATCGTCGAGGCGGTCGGCGGCAAGATCGAGATCATCTGCGACGGCGGGGTGAGGCGCGGCACGCATGTGCTGAAAGCCCTGTGCTCGGGCGCGAATGCCGCTTCGGGCGGAAGACTCTATCTCTACGCGCTGGCGGCGGCGGGTCACGAGGGGGTCGAGCGCGCGCTGGGCATTCTCAAGGACGAGATTGAACGCGGAATGAGGCTGATGGGCGTGACGCGCATCGACCAACTGACGCCGGACCGGCTGCGCTATCGCAACTAATTGGTGCGCGTGTCATAAACCGGTCACGCAAAGCGCGCCTTGGCGGCCAGGCTAGCTTTCAGGGACCGGACACCATGACCACCGCTGCACGTGCCTTTGCCTTTGCGTTTGCCCTTCCCGCCCTAGCTCTCGCGCTCTTGGCCTGTGGCAGCGAGCCTCAAAAGCCGGTCGATGATGCCGAGAGCTTTGCGGCGCGCATCGGCAAAGGAGAAGCGACGCCCGGCACCGGGGTGCCGGCGGCGCAGGGCACCGCTGCGCCGACCGTCGCCACCACGCTTCCTGGCGCCGCCCCGGGTGCCTATGCGCCGGGCACGCAGACCGACCCTGCCGCCAAGACTTGCGGCGCGCCGTTGATGGGCCCGTTCATCGGCAAGCTTGCCGATCAGGTCACTCGCGCCGAAATCGCCAAGGCGCTAGGCCGCACCGCCAACCTGCGCTTTGTGACCTTCGGCAGCACCGACAACGTCAATCCCGACCCCACCAATCCGCGCCTCTCGGTCATGCTTGATGCGCAGAACATCATCCGCGACGCGCGCTGCGGGTAAAGTGCGCGGGCAAGGCGAGGCAAACCTCTCAGGGGCAACCCCGGCTTGCGCCTTTGCGCAATAATCGGCAAAGCTTTACGTCATGACGCGGAACGGACTTGCGCTGCTTCGACTTATACGCCCTTGGGCGTAGGCGGCCGCGCGCGAGGAACAGCGCGGCGCCGCTCCCAAGGGTAACCCGCCGCAGCCTTCCCTGACCTTCCCGCGACGAGCCTTATCCCATGCCCATGCTCAAGCATCCTTCCGCCAAGTATCGCCCGTTCGGCCAGATTGACTTGCCGAACCGCCAGTGGCCGACCCGCCTGATCGAACAGGCGCCCCGCTGGCTCTCCACTGACCTTCGCGACGGCAACCAGTCGATCATCGACCCGATGGACGCAGTGAAAAAGCGCCGCTTCTTCGACCTGCTCGTCGAAATCGGCGTGAAAGAGATCGAGGTCGGCTTCCCCAGCGCCGGTGCGACCGAGTTCGAGTTTATCGCCAGCCTCGTAAAGTCGGACGCGATCCCCGAGGACGTGATCGTCCAGGTGCTAACGCAGAGCCGCGAGGATCTGATCCGCACCTCCTTTGCCAGCCTCGAAGGCGCGCACGCGGCGATCGTCCACCTCTACAACGCGGTCAGCCCCGCATGGCGCGACATCGTGTTCCGGATGAGCCGCGAGGAGGTGAAGACCATCGCGGTCGCGGGCGCCAAGGTGATGCGCGACGAGGCTACGCGCTATCCGGGTACCGACTGGCATTTCCAGTATTCACCCGAGACCTTCTCCACCGCCGAACTCGATTTCAGCATCGAGGTTTGCGCCGCTGTGATGGAGGTGCTCGCCCCGACCCGCAAACACCCGATCATCCTCAACCTGCCTGCCACGGTCGAGGCCGCGACGCCCAATATCTACGCCGACCAGATCGAGTATTTCATCCGCCACCTGCCCAACCGCGAGGCGGCGGTGATATCCTTGCACACGCACAACGACCGCGGCACCGGCGTCGCGGCGGCGGAGCTTGGATTGATGGCGGGGGCAGACCGGGTCGAAGGGTGCCTGTTCGGCAATGGCGAGCGCACCGGCAATTGCTGCCTCGTGACGATGGCATTGAACCTCTACACGCAGGGCGTCGATCCGCTGCTCGATTTCTCCGACATCGACCGGGTGATCGAGACGGTCGAGTACTGCAACAATATCCCCGTCCACCAACGCCACCCTTACGGCGGTGAGCTGGTCTACACCGCCTTTTCGGGCAGCCATCAGGACGCGATCAAGAAGGGCTTCGAGTCCCGCGAGACGCAGAATGACGAGGCCTGGCGCGTGCCCTATCTGCCGATTGATCCGGCCGATCTGGGGCGCAGCTACGAGGCGGTGATCCGCGTCAATTCGCAGTCCGGCAAGGGCGGCTTTGCCTGGGTGCTGGAAAAGGACCAGGGCCTCAAGCTGCCCAAGAAAATGCAGGCCGATTTCTCGCGCCATGTGCAGGCGGTGGCCGACGCGTTGGGGCGCGAATTGAACGCCGCCGACATCTGGGACGCCTTCCGCCGCGCCTATCATGTCCAGATCAGCCCCAAACACTTCCAGCTCGTCCGCTACGAGGAAAGCCGCGCGTCAGACGGCACGCGGATCTTCGCGGGCACCATCGCCGTCGAAGGCACCGAGCAAAGCGTCTCGGGGCGCGGCAACGGCCTTATCTCGAGCGTGATGGGAACGCTGCGCGAGGCCTTCGGGGTCGAACTCGAGGTCATCGATTACACCGAGCACGCCTTGGGCGCAGGCACGGATGCGCGCGCGGCGGCTTATCTCGAATGCCGCGCCGCCGACGGGCGCACCATCTGGGGCTGCGGGGTCGACGAGGACATCGCAACGGCAAGCGTGCGCGCGGTGATTTCGGCTGCGAACGCGGCGGTGGCTTCCGCTGCGGGCTGACTCTGGCCGCAACGCATTCCTGACTAGCCCGCAAGACCGATGATGGTATGCTGTCACCGGGAGCGCACGGATGTGTGCAAGGGATGACGGCTCGGCGGTGTTATCTGCCGGGCGTCAGGGGAAGAACCGATATGCGTTCGATGTTCGTTGCGACCCTGCTGCTCACCGGCGCACCGCTCGCCGCGCAGATCGCCACTCCCGAAAGACCATTGACCGATCCCAAGACCGTGACCTCGCCAATCAACCCCGAAGCGCGCGAGGTGCCCCTCGACGATATCGGCAATTCGCGCAGCGTCGGCAGCGTGACCTGGAGCGCGGACGGCAAGCAGGTGTTCGTGTCGACCAACTTGACCGGTCGCTTCAACATCTGGCGCACCGATGCGGACGGTAGCTGGCCGCTGCAAATGACCCAATCGGACGACGCGCAAGGCGGTCTCGCCGCGACGCGCGACGGGAAATGGCTCTATTTCACGCAGGATAAGGGCGGGGACGAATATTACGATCTCTACCGGGTTCCCACCGGCGGCGGCGGCGTCGAAAAAGTGACCGACACGCCCGATATCAGCGAGCGCGCGATGGTGCCGGGCGGTCTGAACGGCCTCATCGCACTATCGGTCAAAAAGAAGGGCGAAGCGCAAGGCAACCTCGCGGTGCTGGGTACAGGCGGCACGGTGCGCGTTCTCACCGACGAGGGCGATCCCGATTTCGAATGGTCGCCGCGGGCCTGGGCCGATGGCGGGAAGACCCTGTTTGCCAACCGGGAAAAGATCGATTCTACCACGACCGAAATCTGGCGGGTCGATGTCGTGAGCGGCAAGGCGGCCAAGGTGCTGAGCCAGGACAGCACGATCTTCAGGGTCATGGACGTCAGCGCCGATGGCGGTTGGCTCGCGGTCACCACCGATGCCGAGATCAGCCGCCCCCGCGCCGGGCTCTACAATCTGGCAACCCGGCAATGGAAATGGCTGAAGCAGATCGTCTGGGACCAGTCGGCCATTCGCTTTACCCGCGACGGTAAGGCTCTGATCGTCGAGAGCAGCGACGATTTGCGGACCACACTGGTGCGCTACGATTTGGCAACGGGCACAGAGGCGCCGTTGAAACTGCCCACGGGTATCAATTACACCACCGGCAACGACACGCGCTCGCCAGACGGGCGTTCGCTGCTGGTGGTGAACATGGCTGCCAATGTGACAGGCGAGCTCCAACGCTATGATCTGGCCGACGACCGCGTGACCCCGCTGACCAGGCTTGCGCTTGCGAGCCTGCGGCCCGAAGCGCTCTCCGCTTCGCAGATGGTCACCTACGAAAGCTTCGACGGCACGCGCATCAGCGCGCTTGTGACAACGCCCGCCAATCTTAAGCGCGACGGATCGAACCCCGCCATCGTCCTCCCCCACGGCGGACCGACCGGCAAGACGGACGACTATTTCGACGATATCGCCGCCGCGCTGGCGAACCGGGGATACATCATTATCGCCCCCAACTTCCGCGGCTCAACCGGTTACGGCAAGGCCTTCCAGGCGGCGAACTACGATGATCTGGGGGGCGGCGATCTGAAGGACGTGATCGAGGCCAAGCGGTTCCTTGTCGAAAGCGGCTATGTGGACCCCAAGCGCGTGGGCATCTTCGGCGGCTCATACGGCGGGTTCATGTCGCTGATGGCGATCGGCAAGGCCCCCGACGAATTCGCTGCAGCGGTGCAATTCTTCGGCATCATCAACTGGCGCACCATGTACCGCGACATGGACGAGGTGCTCAAAGCCTATCTGCGCAGCCTGATGGGCACACCCGAGGCCAACCCGCAAGGCTATGACCGGGCCTCGCCGTTGACCTACATCGCCAATGCCAAGGCCCCGCTGCTGACGATCCAGGGCGAGAACGACATCCGCGTGCCGCGCGGCCAGGCGCAGGAGGTGGACGACATTCTCACCGCGAAAGGCCGCACGGTTGAGACGGTCTATTACCCCGCCGAGGGCCACGGGTTCCGCAAGCGCGAGAATCAGCTCGATGCGCTACGCCGCACGGTGGCCTGGTTCGACACATATCTGAAGCCTGCCGCAGGCGAGTAATCGCTCGGTCCCAAACCGGGCACCAAGGAAAACCGATGACCACACCTACCACGCGCGAAGACATCCTCGAACCCGATCTGCCGATCATCGACCCGCACCATCACCTATGGGATTTCAGGACGATGATGCAGATGTTCCCCCAACCGCATCACCACTTCGTCGCCGCACTAGTCGACAATGCGCATTACACTTTCGATCAGCTGCAAGCCCACCTGACCAGCGGCCACAACGTCATCGGCACGGTCTTTATGGAATGCGGGGCATTCTACAACGGCGCCTACGGCGATATGCTGAAGCCCGTAGGCGAGGTCGAGTTTGTGAACGGCATCGCGGCACAATCGGCGAGCGGGCTCTATGGTCCGGGCCGCGCTTGCGCGGGGATTGTCGGCCATGCCAACCTGATGCTGGGGAGCAACGCGGGCGCAGTGCTCGACGCACTTCGTGCTGCTGCGCCGCGCCGCTTCAAGGGCATCCGCCATGCAGCCGCTTGGGATAAAGATCCTGAGGTGCTCGGCCCTGCGTTCCACCACCCCGAAGGCCTCTACCGCGACGCAACCTTCCGCGCAGGGTTCGCCGAGCTGGGCAAGCGCGGCCTGACATTCGATGCATGGCTGCTCGAACCGCAATTGCCCGATGTGATCGACCTTGCGCGCGCTTTCCCCGATCAACCGATCTGCCTCGACCATTGCGGCACGCCGCTCGGCGTGGCGAGCTACAAGGGCCGCCTCCACGAACGATTCGAAGAGTGGCGCTGCAACATCCGCGAACTTGCGCAATGCCAGAACGTGGTGGTCAAGCTCGGCGGCCTTGCGATGGCGTTCTGCGCCCTGCCCGAGGATGGCCCCACCGCCGGCCACGGTTCGGAACACCTCGCTGCCCTGTGGCGGCCCTATATCGAGACGTGCATCGAAGCCTTCGGCGCGCATCGTGCTATGTTCGAGAGCAATTACCCGGTCGACTACTGGGGCGCGGACTATGCGGTGCTGTGGAACGCCTTCAAGCGCCTCACCCGCGGTGCGAGCGCCGAGGAAAAGGCCGCGCTTTTCGCGGGCACGGCAGCTCGGTTCTATGGACTTGAAGACCTGCTCGTCTAACCGGGCTCGCTTAAACGGGCTGGCATCCGTTCGCCTCGAGCGTAGTCGAGAAGCCTTGCGGGGAGTGCCGACTGACGACAGCAAGTCGGCAGTTCATCCTGAGCCTGCCGGAGGGCTTGAGGCGAACGGAGTAAAGGGTGATCCTCCACTCCCAAAAACGCACTTGGCACATCAGGAACCTGCGTTAGAGAACGCCGTTTGAGCCGAGTACGTTTTGAGGAGAAACCCATGCCGCTTCCTGCCCCGTTCGATCGTCTGCGCCTGCCGCTGATCGGATCGCCGCTGTTCATCGTCTCGGGCCCCGAGCTGGTCATTGCGCAGTGCAAGGCGGGGATCATCGGCAGCTTCCCTTCGCTGAATGCGCGGCCCCAGGCGCAGCTGGATGAATGGCTTCACCAGATCACCGAGGAGCTCGCCGCGCACAACCGCGCGCACCCCGATCGCCCGGCCGCGCCCTATGCGGTCAACCAGATCGTCCACAAAACCAACGACCGCGTCGATGCCGACATGGCGACCTGCGAGAAGTGGCAGGTGCCGATGGTCATCACCTCGCTGGGCGCGCGCGAGGATATCTACACTGCGGTCCGCAACTGGGGCGGGGTCACGATGCATGACGTGATCAACAACCGCTTTGCGCGCAAGGCGATCGAAAAGGGCGCGACTGGGCTTATTCCAGTCGCCGCCGGCGCAGGCGGACATGCCGGCGCGCTTTCGCCGTTTGCGCTGATGCAGGAAATCCGCGAGTGGTTCGACGGTCTCGTCGCGCTGTCAGGCGCGGTCGGCCACGGTGCGACGATCCTGGCAGCCCAGGCCCTGCGCGCCGATTTCGCCTATGCCGGCAGCGCCTTCATCGCCACCAAGGAAGCCAACGCCACCGATGGCTACAAGAACGGCATTGTCGAAGGCTCGTCGGAAGGGATCGTCTATACCAACCTGTTCACAGGGGTACACGGCAACTACCTGCGCTCTTCGATCGAGGCGGCCGGGATGGACCCGGACGACCTGCCGGTCAGCGATCCCAGCAAGATGAACTTCGGCAGTGGTGGCAACTCCAAGTCCAAGGCGTGGAAGGACATCTGGGGCTCGGGCCAGGGCATCGGGCCGATCAAGGAAGTCGGCACGGTCGAGGACCTCGTCGCCCGGATGGAGTGCGAATATCACGCCGCCAAGGCGCAGTTGCTCGCCAATTCGGTCTACAGCTCGTGGGACGCAATGGCGGAAGCTGCGGAGTAACGCGCTTTCGTTTCCGTTCAGTCTGACGCGAGCGGAAAGCCTCGCTCACACGCCGCGCGGGCTGAAGCGCGCGCGGCGCTCTGGCCGGGAGCGCGGCACGCTCATTTCGCCGCCCACAGGGTCTCGACCATCGCGTCGAGCTCGCTGAAATCATGGTCTGTGCCGAGCGGGTCCTTGCGGTTGAGCACGACCCGCCGGCGCTCGGCGAGCAATTGCCGCCGCAGCGCGCCTTGCAGCAGTTGGAGCCGGAGCAGGGCCTCCGCAAGCGCCGCCTCGTCATCGCAGGGCCGGGCCGCCGCCCAGTTCGCTTCGATCGAGCCGACGCGGGCAATCACTACCTCGTTGTAACGCCGGTGCGGGCCGCGATGCAGTGGCATGCCCGTGTGCAGCGAGGCCTGCTCGTTGGCAGGCAGCAGCAAGCCGTTGCGGCGGAAATCGTCGAACCCGGCGCGGTCGCGTCCGAGCGCGGCGAACATCGGTCCAAAGCAGCGTTCAGACAAAAGCTGGCATGGCAACAAGTGATGGCGCTGGACGCCGGGATTATAGCCCGCCTCCCCTCGCGTATTGACCGCGCGGAAGGCGATGCTGGTTCGGTGGTCAGGGTGATCCCGGTTCCGCATTGCTATTCGCGCAAGACACTGATGATCGCCCGGTTGCGCAATGGGCGCAGCGCCAGCGGCGTGCCGTCGGGCGCGATGATCCGGTCGTCCGCTTCAAGCCCGCCGGCGAGCACCAAATGATTGACGAGCCGGATGCCGAGGCGGGTGGCCGCGACGCGGTCGGTGCTGAGCGGCGGCTCGATCCTGAGTTCCTGTCCGATCCAGAAATCAAGTCCCGTGCTTTCCAGCGCCCCGTCCGCGGTTTCGGCAAAGGCGGTGAGGCCGAGCGCGGGGAACGGCCCGCCTTCAAGCCAGGCGCTGATCACGGATTCGAAGAACCGGCGGCCCATGACGGTACCGGCCGGGCTCCAGCTCACCGCGACGAGATCCTCGAAGTGGCGCACCATCTCGCAAGCGAGACCGAGCAGCGCGCGCATCACCGGCATGGAATTGCGCCCGGCAACAAGATGCGGTCCGGGGCGCAGCGTCAGCCCCTCATGATCGGCGGGCGCGGGCAGCTCCGGCAAGTCGAAACGGTGCGCCATGTCGGGAATGGGGCTCACGGGCCCCGGGGCGAGTCCGGCAAGGTCGAAGGTGAGACCATCGCACAATAGCTCGAGCCAGTGCTGCTGGGCAGGCCACAGTGCTTCGGCATGGGGCGCGTCTTCCGGGAAAGGATCATGGCTGATGCTGACCGCCGGGCGCCCGGCAACGAACGCCATGACCGCATTCCGGTCGGGCCGTCTGCATTTGGCAAACAGCAGGTAAAGCTGGGCGTCATGGGCGCGCTGCGACTGTGAAATCGTCGAGGCCCCCTGAATTATGGCCGAAATCCAAAAAAACTAACTTATGCGTTTTACCTGTTCGCCCGCCAGCGTCGAGTCCCCAAACGAACGACCTTCCCGTTATGGAACAATCTCTAGAACACCCCGAGGCGCAGGCCCTCGGCGAGCGCTGCGCCAAGCTCGCGGCAGGCCGCAAGCTTGGCGGCTGGTACCTGCTTGGGTGCGTTGATAGCTTCGGGTGTTTGCGCGGCGAGGTTCACTATCAGCGGCTCGGCGACGCGCTTGAGGCGCCATCCCGTGGCGATGCGGTCGATCTGTCGCTGCGCCCCCTCCCCGTCCGACCCGGCGGCGATGAGCGTGGCGTACGCCCGCCCCTCGATCCGGCCAAGGACGGGATAATAGGCGCGGTCGAACATCTCCTTCATCGCCCCGCTCATGGTGCCGAGGTTTTCGGGGCAGCAGAAGATGTAGCCATCAGCCGCGAGCAGCATGTCGGGCTGCGCCTCGTGCGCGGCGACCAGCCATGCAGCCTCGCCCGCCCCTTGCGCCGCCGCGAGCGCCATGGCCGCGCTCGCTCCGGTGCGGCTGTGCCACACGATCAGCAGGCGGCGTGAGGGTTCCGGGGCAAGCATACAGCGAGGCTGCGTCGCGCGCCTGTCGATTGTCAACCGCGCAGACCTGTCCGCCTGCAACCCTTTGGGCTATCAGGCCCCGCATGGCCGCCCACTCCCTCACCCCGCCGACCCCCCCTTTTCCTTTGGCAGCCCCGGTGCTCGGCGTGTCATCGTCACTGTCGGGCAAGGCATGGCGCTGGCGCGGGGGGAACATGGAGCTGGGGGACGACGCCGACGAGCTTGGGGCCGAAGGCAAAGGGGGCCTCGACCGGTCGATCCTCCACCAGCTGCTGCTGACCCGCGGGGTCGCCGAGGACGATCTCGCCCGTCACGCCCAGCCCACCTTGCGCGGCTTCCTGCCGGACCCCTCGATCTTCCGCGACATGGACACCGCTGCGACACGCCTTGCCCACAGCGTCATGACGGGCGAGCGGGTGACGATCTACGGTGACTACGATGTCGACGGCGCGACCAGCGCCGCGCTGCTGGTCGAGCTGCTGCGGCAACTGGGTCTGGGCGCAGGCTATTACATCCCCGACCGGCTGCTTGAAGGCTACGGCCCGTCCGGGGAGGCCTTGGTCCGGCTGGCAGAGGATGGATCGCAGCTGATCGTCACCGTCGATTGCGGAGCGATGGCGCACGAGGCGCTGGGCATGGCGCGCGACGTGGGCGTGGACGTGATCGTGGTCGACCACCACAAATGCTCGCCCGAGCTTCCGCCGGCGACCGCCCTGGTCAACCCCAACCGCCTCGACGAGAGCGACCTAGGCGCTGCCCACGGCCATCTGGCCGCGGTCGGCGTCGCCTTCCTGCTCGGCGTGGCGCTGGTGCGTTGTCTTCGCGGCAAGGGTTGGTTTGCTCAAGGGCGCGCCGAGCCCGATCTGATGGGCCTGCTCGATCTCGTCGCCTTGGGGACGGTGGCCGATGTCGCCGCGCTCCACGGCCTGAACCGCGCCTTCGTGGCGCAGGGCCTCAAGGTCCTCGCCCGGCGCGAGCGGATCGGGATGGCGGCGCTGATGGATGCAAGCCGGCTGACGCGGGCGCCGCAATGCAGCGACCTCGGCTTCGCGCTTGGCCCGCGCATCAATGCCGGCGGGCGGATCGGCGAATCCACCTTGGGCGTGCGGCTGCTCACCACCACCGACCCCGAAGAAGCCCGCGCCATCGCCGCGCAGCTCTCGCAACTGAACGAGGAGCGCCGCGCGATCGAAGCGGTGGTGCAGGAGGCGGCCGAGGCGCAGATCGCCGGGCAGCACAACATGGCAGTGCAGGTGATCGCCGGACACGGCTGGCACCCGGGCGTGATCGGGATCGTCGCCGGGCGGATCAAGGAGAAGACCGGCAAGCCAGCGGTCGTGATCGCGCTTGACGAGGTGCAGGGCAAAGGCTCCGGCCGCTCGATCAGTGGAGTGGATCTCGGCGCCGCGATCATCGCCGCGCGCGAGGCCGGACTGCTGATCGCGGGCGGCGGACATGCGATGGCGGCAGGGCTCACGATCGATCCCGCGCGCCTCGCCGATTTCGCCGGGTTCCTTGACGAACGCTTGGCCCGCGATGTCGAGCGGGCGCGGTCGGGCGCGGCGATGCTGCTCGATCTCGCGCTGACACCGGGCGGGCTCACCCCTGAGCTGGTCGAGACATTGGAAGCCGCCGGACCCTACGGCGTCGGCTGGCCCGCGCCGCGCATCGCGGTCGGGCCGGTGCGGATCATCAAGGCGGAGATTGTCGGCAAGGATCACCTGCGGCTGGTTGTCAGCGGCAATGACGGGAAGAGCTTTAAGGCGATCGCCTTTCGCGCGGCCGAGACCGAGATGGCGCAGACCCTGCTCCACCGCAGCCAAGGTCGCCGCTTCCACCTCGCAGGCCGGGTCAAGCTCGACGATTGGGGCAACCGGCCTGCCGCCGAACTGCACCTCGAGGACGCCGCTTTCGCCGATTGAGCGAAGGCCTGTGAATTTTGCCGCAACGCCCGCAAGTCGGGGCTTGACCGTCCCCCAACGCCCCCCTAAAGGCCCGCTCTCGCAACCGCGATGGCCCCTTCGTCTAGCGGTTAGGACACGGCCTTTTCACGGCTGAAACACGGGTTCGATTCCCGTAGGGGTCACCACCTTTTACAGGTTGGTTGCAAAAGGCGGCAGGATTTGGCCTCGCCGCCTTTTTCGTGTGTTGCGCGCTTCCTGCGCGTCTCTTGCTATGGGGCCGGTGTCTCCCCCTTCCCTCGCCTGATGCTTGCCTGTAAGGGCAAAAGCCATGGGCAGAAGCCAGAACATCCCCATCGCCGGCATTCTGCTTGCGGCGGTGACCTTCGCGGCGCTGCTGATGCTGGGCACCGATGTCGTGATCGCCCTGTCGGTTCTGACGGTGTGGGTCGGATCGCTGCTAGTTGCAGCCGGACGTCCGCCCGAGCCGCCCAAGGCCAAGGTCAAGCAGGCGCTGTCCGTCGAATCGATCCGCGAGCTGATCGAGAACTCCTCGATCCCGCTGGTCATCACCGATCGCAACACCATCGCCATCGCCAACCGCGCAGCACGCAAGATGATGGGGCCGCACGTGATCGGGCAGGATGCCCGCGTCGCGCTGCGCCAGCCCGAGGCGATCTCGCTGGTCAACGAGAACCGCCAGGGCGAGGCGATCGTGCGCGGGCTCGTGCGGCGCGGCGACATCTGGCAGATCACCCGCCAGCGCCTCGACGATCGGCTGGCGATGCTCGAATTCATCAACCAGACCGCCGAAGCCGACATCAGCCGCGCGCATACCGATTTCGTCGCCAATGCCAGCCACGAATTGCGTACGCCGCTCGCCGCGATCCTCGGCTATGTCGAGACGCTGCAAGAAGGCGACGGCGAAATCGAAACTCCGGTGGCGCGCAAATTTCTGGGCATCATCGAGCGCGAGGCACAGCGGATGCACGCACTGGTGAGCGACCTGATGAGCCTTTCGCGGGTCGAGGCCGAAAAGCACGACCTGCCGATCGAGCGGATCGACCTGATCTCGCTCGTCGAGCGCGCCGCGCGCGATGCGGCAGGGCCGCAGCGGCTCGACCGGCTGGCGCTTGATCTCACCGCCGAGCCGGTGGTGCTGGGCGATCTGCAACAGCTCGAACAGGTGGTGCGCAACCTCGTCGACAACGCCATGAAATACGGCGCACCCGGCACGCCGGTGACAGTGGCGCTCGATCTGGCGCAGGGCGGGCTTGCGCGGATCACGGTCACCGACGAAGGTGAAGGCATCGCGCCCGAGCAGATCCCGCATCTCACCCGGCGCTTCTACCGCACCGATCCGGGTCGCAGCCGCGCCTCGGGGGGAACGGGCCTCGGCCTTGCGATCGTCAAACACATTGTGGAACGCCACCGCGGGCGGCTCGACATCACCAGCCAACTCGGCAAGGGGACCCGCGCGGTGGTGCGGCTGCCGATCGCCGAACCCGAGGTTTGCGACGCGGCGGCGGAGGCTCAAACCGCCGACACCGCGCCGGGGCAAGCAGAATCGCGGCAAATGTCATAGCGCTGTCTTAATTCTTCCACATCCGCGCGTCATGGCAGAAATGCCGGGGCACGGGGGCAGGCCGGACACGGGAACGCCGGCCCGGCCACCATTTTCATTCCTGCAGGAAACCACAGGTCTCATCCATGTCGCCGATCACGCTGATCCTCATCGCCTTGGGCCTCGGCCTGCTCGGTTGGCTTGCCGGCCGGGCTAAGGCGTGGAGTTTCCAGACCGGCGACGTGAGCCAGCGCCCTGCCTCGCGGCCCATCTACCACGCCTGGTATGTCGCGCTGTGGGTGGTGATCCCGGTGCTGCTCTTCGTGATCGCGTGGGGCGCGCTCGCTCCGCAACTGGTGCTGCAATCGGTGCTGGCCTCGCCCGCGGCCGATAGCCTGCCGGCCTTCGGGTTCGAGCGCGACGCGTTCATAGGTGAAGCGCGCGCGGTCGCGCTTGAGCAGGCGCCGGGCGTCTTTAACGAAGAGGCAGAGCCGCTGATCGCGCCCTTCCGTAACGCCTATGCGCGCTACAACAGCATCGGCATTATCGTGACGGTGCTGATCGCGCTGGCCGGCGGCGCGCTCGCCTTCCTGCGGCTCAAGCCGCAGTTCGGCGCCCGCACCAAGGTCGAACGCACAGTGATGATGATCCTGCTGCTCGCCTCGCTGGTCGCGATCCTGACCACGCTCGGCATTTTCGGCAGCCTTGTGTTCGAGACAGTGCGCTTCTTTGGCATGGTCTCGCCGATCGATTTCCTGCTCGGCACCAAGTGGGGGCCCGACACGATGACTAGCCCCGATGCGGTCGATCCGAGCCGCTATGGCGCGGTGCCCCTGTTCTGGGGCACGATCTTTATCGGCGCAATCATCGCCATGATCGTGGCGATCCCGCTGGGTCTGATGAGCGCGATCTACCTCACCCAATATGCCGATCCGCGGGTGCGTACCTGGATCAAGCCGCTGCTCGAGCTGCTCGCGGGCGTGCCCACCGTGGTTTACGGCTATTTCGCCGCGCTGACGCTGGCCCCGATGATCCGCGATGCAGCGGTCGCAATCGGCATCAGCGGCGCCTCGACCGAGAGCGCGCTTGCCGCAGGCATCGTGATGGGGGTGATGATTATCCCCTTCGTCTCATCGATGGCCGACGATTCGATGACCGCCGTGCCTTCCGCGATGCGTGACGGGAGCCTTGCGATGGGCGCGACCAAGTCGGAAACGATCCGCCGCGTGCTGTTCCCCGCTGCGCTCCCCGGGATCGTTGCCGGGATCATGCTCGCGGTCAGCCGCGCGATCGGCGAGACGATGATCGTGGTGATGGCCGCCTCGCCCGCCGCCAACCTCACCATCAACCCGCTCGAGCCGATGTCGACCGTGACCGTGCAGATCGTCAAGCTGTTGACCGGCGAGCAGAGCACCGATCACCCCGCCACGCTCAGCGCCTTTGCCTTGGGCTTCGTGCTGTTCATGGTGACGCTGGCGCTCAACTTCGTTGCGCTGCGCGTCGTTAAGCGTTTCCGGGAGGCCTACGAATGAGCAGCATTCCCCTCTCCAGCGACGCGGCCGTGCAGCCGCTCGGTCCGACCCGCACGCTGGTCTTCGAGCAGCGGCTTGCCAAGCGCTACCGCGAAGAGCGCAACTTCCGCCTCATCGGCCTGGGCGCGGTCGGCTTCTCGGTCGCGGTGCTGGTGTTCCTGCTCGGCAACATGCTGATCAACGGCATCGGCGGCTTCCAGCGCGCCGAGCTTGAAGTCACCATCGACTTTGCCAAGAGCGGCGTGAGCGGCGATGCCGTCTCACTCTCCGCGCCCACAGCGGTGCAGACGCTCGAGATGCAGGGCCTTGCGGATATCGTTACCTTCTTTGCCGAGGAGCAATTGGGCAAGAATGCCGCGCGCGAGATCTCGCCCGATGGCTGGCGCGATGTGGCCGTAGCGCTAATCGCCGACCCGGAACTGATCGGCACCAGCAAGGTCTTCGACCTGCCGACCACCTCGGAGCTGTCAGGCGCATTGCAAGGCGAAGGTTCGCCTCAGATGCTGGCGCTGGCGGAGCGCCTCTCTGACCAGGGCAAGCTCGCGCGAAACTGGGACTGGGGCTTCCTTGCCCGTTCCGATGCGACAACCCCGCAATCGGTCGGCATATGGGGCGCGCTCAAAGGCTCGATGCTGACCATGCTGGTGACGCTGGCGCTGGCCTTCCCGGTCGGGGTGCTTTCGGCACTTTATCTGGAGGAATACGCCCCCCGGGGCCGCTGGACCGAAATCATCGAAGTGTCGATCAGCAACTTGGCCGCAGTGCCCTCGATCATCTTCGGCCTGCTTGGGCTGTCGATTTTCCTCGCCATTTTCCCTGACCTGCGCTCGGCCCCGTTGATCGGCGGGATGACGCTGGCGCTGATGACCATGCCGGTCATCGTCATCACCGGACGCAACGCGATCAAGGCCGTGCCGCCTTCGATCCGGGACGGCGCGCTGGCGATCGGCGCCTCGCCGATGCAGGTTGTCTTCCACCACGTGCTGCCGCTGGCGCTGCCGGGGATGTTGACAGGCACGATCATCGGCATGGCCCGCGCGCTGGGCGAAACCGCGCCGCTGCTGCTGATCGGGATGCGCGCTTTTGTCGCCACCCCGCCCGACGGCTTTACTTCGCCCGCCACGGTCCTGCCGATGCAGATATTCCTGTGGTCCGACGAGATCGACCGCGGCTTTGTCGAGCGCACCAGCGCGGCCATCATCGTGCTATTGGTGTTCCTGCTCGCCATGAACGGCCTTGCCATCTACCTCCGCAACAAGTTCGAGAAACGCTGGTGACATTGATCCATCCCAATATGGCCGACGAAACCGCGAAGATTCGCGCGCGCGACGTCTGCGTCTCCTACGGCGACAAGCTGGCGATCGACCACGTGTCGATCGACATTTCGCCCAATTACGTCACCGCCTTCATCGGCCCGTCGGGTTGCGGCAAATCGACCTTCCTGCGTTGCTTCAACCGCATGAACGATACGATCGGCGCGGCCAAGGTAACGGGGCTGATCGAACTCGACGGCGAGGACATCCACGGCAACCGCATGGATGTGGTGCAGCTGCGCGCACGGGTCGGGATGGTGTTCCAGAAGCCAAATCCGTTCCCCAAGTCTATCTACGAAAACGTCGCTTACGGCCCCAAAATCCACGGGCTCGCCGAAAAGAAGGCCGACCTTGACGTGGTGGTCGAACGGTCGCTGACCCGCGCCGGCCTGTGGGACGAGGTCAAGGACCGGCTCGAAGATTCGGGCACCGCGCTTTCGGGCGGCCAGCAGCAGCGCCTGTGCATCGCCCGCGCCATCGCGGTCGATCCCGAGGTGATCCTGATGGACGAACCGGCAAGCGCGCTCGATCCGATCGCCACCGCCAAGATCGAGGAATTGATCAATGATCTGTCAGGACGCTACGCCATCGTGATCGTCACCCACTCGATGCAGCAGGCCGCCCGTGTGAGCCAGCGGACCGCCTTCTTCCACCTCGGCAAGATGGTGGAATATGGCCCGACGTCCGAGATCTTTACCAATCCGATCGAGGATCGCACCAAGGATTACATTACCGGAAGGTACGGCTGATGGCTGAACACACCGTCAAGGCATTCGACGAGGATATCACGCGCCTTCGCGGGCTGATCGCGGAGATGGGCGGGCTGGCCGAGGTCGCAATCGCGGAGTCGCTCGACGCGCTGGTGCGCGGTGACGAGGTGCTGGCCGAGCAGGTGGTGGCGCGCGACAAGCGCATCGACGCGCTCGAAATGGAAGTCGACAAGCTCGCGGTGCGGATCATCGCCCTGCGCGCGCCGATGGCCGACGACCTGCGCGAAGTGATCGCGGCGCTTAAGATTGCCGGCGTGCTGGAGCGGATCGGCGACTATTCCAAGAACATTGCCAAGCGTACCAACATGATCGAGGGCCGCGCCCGCTTCGAGCCGCTGACCTTGCTGCCGACGATGGGCGAACTGGCCGGCGAGATGGTGCACGACGTGCTCACCGCCTATGCCACACGCGACCCTGCGCTCGCGCGTGAAGTGATCGCTACCGATTCCAAGGTGGATGGTTTCTACAACAGCATTTTACGCAATCTTATCAGCTACATGATCGAGAACCCTTCGACCATTTCGAGCGCGGCGCAGCTATTGTTTGTGGCCCGCAACATCGAACGGATCGGCGACCACGCGACCAACGTCGCCGAAATGGTGCACTTCGCGGCAACCGGGGTCTATCCGCCCGAAGGGGATCGCTAAGTCTGGCGCGGCAGGGGGTGGCCAGCGGGCGTCGAGGCGGCTCTAGACCCCTGATAGACGCATTCAGACCCCCTCTAGACCCCCTCTAGGCCCCCTCCAGCGGGCGCTAAATTCGATGTTTCACGTGAAACAGAAGCTCTGCGAAGCCAAAATATCGGCGGTCCGGCCTGCTACTGTTGAATTCCGTTTCGGTTTCATCAAATTGTCGCTCAAGTGACACATAGAATGACGGCGCCCTCAATCGCGGGGCTTGAGGAGGCATCCTGAATGTCCGCTGCCAAATTGCTGCTGGTCGAAGACGATCCCGCGCTGTCCGAGCTTCTCGAATATCGCTTCCAGAACGAGGGGTATGCCGTGCGGTGCACCGGCGACGGCGACGAAGCGCTTGTTTTGGCTGCCGAAGAGACGCCCGATCTGATCATCCTAGACTGGATGATCGAAGGCACCAGCGGCATTGAAGTGTGTCGCCGTCTGCGCCGCGACAAGGAGACGGCGCACGTCCCCATCATCATGCTGACCGCGCGCGAGGCCGAGGATGACCGGGTACGCGGGCTCGAGACCGGGGCGGATGATTATCTCACAAAACCTTTTTCGCCCCGTGAGTTGCTGGCGCGCGTCGCAGCGGTAATGCGCCGCATCCGTCCCGCGCTGGCGGGCGAGACGATCGAGGTCGGCGACCTGAAGCTCGATCCCGTCGCGCACAAAGTGCAGCGCCGCGGCCGTGCGCTGCAGCTGGGTCCGACCGAGTACAGACTGTTGAAATTCTTCATGGAAAGCCCAGGCCGGGTGTTCAGCCGCGGCCAACTGCTCGACGGGGTATGGGGCACGGGATCGGACATCGAACTGCGCACGGTCGACGTCCACATCCGCCGCCTGCGCAAGGCGATCGGCGCCGACACCGCGAAGGACCCGATCCGCACCGTTCGCTCCGCCGGCTACGCGCTGGAGGCGGTCTAAACCTCTAGCGGCACACCCTCGACCAGCGCATGTCCTGATCTAGGTGAAAGTGATCGGCGTGCGCAGCGTTGTAATCGGGCGAAAGCACGGTGGCAAAGCTGTCGCATGCGCCGGCCCTAACTGCCCGCAGGAACTCGGTTTTAGCGCCGCTGTCCGTCCAGTCCTTGAGCACGCTGATGCGTCGTCCGTCTTTGAGCACGAAACCGGCAATGTCGATCGCGTTGGCGGTGGCGTGCTCGCTCCACGGCCCCTCGGCACCGCCGTACATCCTGCGGCAGGAGAATGCGCCGAGGTGCTCGATCCGAACGACCTCGCCGCCGAGGATCTTTCGCGCGGCGGGGATGACGCTCTTGCGCCGCCAGATTTCCAGCGCGGCGGCGACCGGGCAAGTCACCGCGGGAGTATCCGGGGCGAGCGGATAGTCGCCGAGGCGGGTGCGGTCGGTCCGCGCGCAGGCGCCTTCGCCAGTTGCGGGCAATGTCGTGAAGGCAACCTCGCTGCGGGCGAGCACGGCGCGGCATTCTGCCACATCATCCTTCAGCATGCCTAGCTTCGCTTGGGTCGCCCATCCAGGTGGATCGCGCAGGTCGAGCGGCGCCCAGGGGTTGTGCTGCGGGTGCGCAAGCAGCCACTGCCATCCGGCAACGCCCGAGATCATCAGCACGAGCGCCACCATCGCACGGCGAGCGGCGGCAAAGTGCCGGTTGGGGGCTGAGCGCTTCATCCCGCAGTTCTAGTGGAAATCGCGCGACTTGGGCAGGATGCGATAATCACGCGGGTGCCCGGTGACGTTGGGCGGAGGCACAAGCTCGTCGATCAGGTCGCGCGGTGCGGGCGGGCCGCGACCCGGCATGAGGCGACCGGCCTCGTCGGCGCGGGCGAGCGGGGCATCAAGCAGATCGTCCTCCGACAAGGCATGGAGGCGCTGGGTAGCGTCCGTCAGGTTCTGGGCGATCACGTGGATCACCTCGTCGTCGTACTCGACACGCCCGCGCACCTCCATCAGCCGTGCGCCCATCACCACCTTGCGCTGCTTTTCTTTCAGATCGGGCCAGACCACGAGATTGACGACCCCGGTCTCGTCCTCAAGCGTGATGAAGGTGACGCCCTTGGCGCTCCCCGGCCGCTGGCGGATCAGCACCACACCTGCGACCTGCACCATGCTGCGGAACTTGCGCGCACGTAGGTCGCTGGCGCGCACGAAGCCGCGCGCGGCAAGGTCGGCGCGCAGGAAGGCCATCGGATGCGCCTTCAGACTGAGGCGAGTGGTCTGATAATCGGCCACCACCTCCTCGGAGAGCGGCATGGCCGGCAGGCGCAGGTCGGCGCGCTCCGCCCCCTCCTCGCGCACCCCGGCAGCGCGGAACAGCGGCAGGTCGGGCACGGCGACAAGGCTGCGCGCGTCCCACAGCGCCTGTCGCCGCGCGAGACCCAATGAAGTGAAGGCGTCGGCGCTGGCAAGCCGTTCGATATGCGCAGGCGAAAGCCCGCCCCGTGTTCGCAAGCCGGCCACATCGCGGAACGCCCCGCCGCTCGCGCGCGCGCTCACCAGCGCGGCGGCGACGTGCTCGGGCAGCCCGTCGATTTGGCGCAGGCCGAGGCGCAAGGCGAGTCGCTCGCCCTTGCTCTCAAGCGTGCAGTCCCAAGCCGAGTGGTTCACATCGACAGGGCGCACCTCCACACCGTGCTCGCACGCATCGCGTACGATCTGCGCGGGCGCGTAGAATCCCATCGGCTGAGAATTGAGCAACCCGCAGGCAAAGGCCGCGGGGTAATGGCACTTGAGCCAGCTCGAGACATAGACCAGCTGCGCGAAGCTCGCCGCGTGGCTTTCAGGGAAGCCATATTCGCCGAAGCCCCTGATCTGGTTGAAGCAGCGCTGCGCAAAGTCGCGGTCGTAGCCGCGCGCGACCATCCGCTCGACCATCATGTCCTGAAGCTCGTCGACCATGCCGCGGCTGCGGAAGGTCGCCATCGCCTTGCGCAGCCGATTGGCCTCGAGGCTGGAGAACTTGGCGGCGTCGAGCGCGATCTTCATCGCCTGTTCCTGGAAGATCGGCACGCCCAGCGTGCGCCCGAGGATGCTGGTGAGTTCGTCAGGCGGGCCGTGTTCGGGTGCGGGCGCGGGGATTTGCACGGGTTCGGCACCCCTGCGGCGCTTCAGGTAGGGGTGCACCATGTCGCCTTGGATCGGCCCGGGGCGCACGATCGCGACCTGGATGACGAGATCGTAGAACTCCCGAGGTCGTAACCTCGGGAGCATGTTCATCTGCGCCCGGCTCTCGACCTGAAACACGCCGAGCGAATCGCCCTTCCTGAGCATCGCATAGGTCTCCGGGTCTTCGCGCGGGACGGTGGCGAGCGTCAGGGCGCGCCCGTGGTGATCGCCCAGCAGATCGAGGCATTTGCGGATGCAGGTCAGCATGCCCAATGCCAGCACATCGACCTTGAGGATGCCGAGCGCCTCGATGTCGTCCTTGTCCCACTCGATGAAGCTGCGTTCGGGCATGGCGCCGTTGCCGATCGGCACGGTCTCGATCAGCGGGCTTTCGGTGAGGATGAAGCCGCCGACATGCTGGCCAAGATGGCGCGGCATTCCAATCATCTGCTCGGTGAGCTTGAGCACGCGGCGCAGGTGCGGGTCGGTCACGTCGAGGCCGGTCTCGGCCGCGTGCTTCTCGCTGATCTCCCGCCCCCACCCGCCCCACACGGTGCGGGCCAAGGCGCTGGTCACGTCCTCCGATAGCCCCATCGCCTTGCCCACCTCGCGGATCGCCATACGCGGGCGGTAGTGGATGACAGTGGCGCACAGCCCGGCGCGGTCGCGGCCGTATTTGCGGTAGATGTACTGGATCACCTCCTCGCGCCGCTCGTGTTCGAAATCGACGTCGATGTCGGGCGGCTCCTTGCGTTCCTCGGAGATGAAGCGGTCGAAGAGCAGCTGGTGCTTAGCCGGATCGACCGAGGTGATGCCGAGCACGTAGCAGACTGCCGAATTGGCGGCGCTCCCCCGCCCCTGGCACAATATCGGCGGATCGCAGCCGCGCGCGAAATCGACGATGTCCTTGATGGTGAGGAAGTAACGCGCGAGATCGAGCTTGGCGATGAGGGCAAGCTCGCGTTCGAGCGTGGCGCGGACGGTCTCGGGCACACCGCACCCAAATTCATTGGCAGGATAGCGGCGCGAGGCCCCCTTCCAGACCTCGCTTTCGAGAAAGGCCTGAGGCGTTTGCCCGTCGGGATGGATTTCCTCGGGATATTCGTAGCGCAACTCGTCAAGGCTGAATTGGCAGCGGTCCGCCACCTCGCGCGCGGCGCGGATCGCGTGGGGCCAGCGGGCGAAGAGGTGCTGCATCTGCGCGGGGTTCTTGAGGTGCCGCTCGGCATTGGGGTGGAGCAGGTGCCCTGCCCTGGCGACGGTGGTCTTGTGGCGAATCGCGGTCATCACATCCTGCAGCGCGCGGCGCTCAGGGGCGTGGTAGTGGACGTCGTTAGTGGCCAGCAACCCGAGGCCATGCGCGCGGGCGAGGCTATCCAACCGCTCGATCCGGGCGATATCGTCGCCACGATAGAGATAGGCGGCGGCGATATGCTTGAGCGTCGGCAGCTGGCCGACGAGGTGTGGGAGGAGGTCGGGGAACGCCAGCTCCCTCTCGTCATCACGGCGAAGACCGGGATCGCTTGCCGCGAGTGGCTCCGGATCAAGTCCGGGACGACGAAAGGGGACAACGTTGCTCGGCACCTGAATGCTGAACTTCGCCTCCAGATCATCCGGCGGCAGCAGGATCAACTGCAAGTCTCCCTCGCCTTGCTTGGCCGAATGCGCCGCAAGCATCGCCAGCGTGATTTGGCATACGCCCTTATCCTGCCACTCGCCCTCAGGGGTGCGCATCCGCCCCGCGCTGATCAAGCGGCACAACCGGCCATAGGCGGCGCGGTCCTCTGGGTAGGCAAGGAAGGCGAGGCCCTCGACCGTCTCGATCCGGCAGCCGATCACGGGACGCAGTTTCAGCGTTCGCGCCTCGGTGTGAATGCGCACCACGCCGGCCAGCGAATTGACGTCGGCGATCCCCAGCGCGTCGTGACCTTGGGCATGGGCGGCGAGCACTAGGTCGACCGCGTCGGAAGCCCCGCGCAGAAAGCTGAAGCAGCTCGCGATCCCCAGCTCGACGAAGGGCGCGCGCTCGGGTTCCGCGATAGCGGCCGAGTCGATGTCGAGCGTGCGCTTGTCGGGAGTGAGCGGAGCGTCGGGCATGTCAGCCGGCCAGCTCCGCAAGCCGCTCCTTAACCGCCGCAAGGTCCGCCGCGAACAGCGCCGCCTGCGTCTCGCGCGCTTCGCCCTCAAGGCGCAGCAGGTAGGAGGGGTGCGCGGTCACCCACAGCTCGGTGCCGTCGTCGAGCGTCAGCGGCCCGCCGCGCGCCTTGCTGATGCTCACCGTCTTGCCGAGAAGCCCGCGCGCCGCGCTCGCCCCCAGCGCCAGCACGAGGCGGGGCTGGACGATGTTACGCTCGGCTTCGAGCCACCAGCGGCAGGTGTCGATCTCCTTCGCTTGCGGCGACTGGTGCAGCCGGTGCTTGCCCTTCCACACGAACTTGAAGTGCTTGACCGCGTTGGTGACATAGGCCGCACTACGGTCGATCCCGGCGCGGGTCAGATAGGTGTCGAGCAGCTGTCCCGCCGGGCCCACGAAGGGCCGTCCGACCTGATCTTCCTGATCGCCCGGCTGCTCGCCGACGATCATCAGAGGAGCGCCCAAGGGGCCCTCACCCATCACCGCGCGGTTCTCGAGCGCACCGATCGGGCAGTTGCGGCAAGCGTGGATCGCCGTGTCGACGCCCGACAGCGTAGCGGGCTTGTCGCCCATATTGAGGCTGCCCGATGCCACCATCCGCGCCTCCCGCGCCTGCGCCCCGGCGATCAGCTGCGGGATCAGCTCAGCCTCGGGCAGGTTCTTCCAGTATTTCTTCGGCATCTCCGACAACATCGCGCCGACCTTGAGCCGCGCGGGATTGAATATCGAGGCATAGTAGGAGCGCCACAGGTCTTCGACCGGATCACCATCGGGTGCGTCGGAGCGCCGGGCCGGCGGGCCCTCGTGCATCGTCTCGCCGTCCCAGTGGACGCTCCCGCGCGGGGTGAGGATCGACCAGCGCATATTGGTGAAGCGGCGCATGAAGAAGCTCGCCTCGGCGCGCACGATGTGGTGATCGGGCTCGAACCAAGCGATGAAATGCGGCGTGCCGTCGGGCTCCGCGATCTCGCGGAAGCGGACGAAGGCGTGCATCTTGTGGGCATCGCGCCGCACCGACTTGGCGAGCTCCTCGAGGCGGCGGATCTGCACGTCGGCCTTGTCCTCCGTCAAGCGGGGATACCGCTGGAGTCGCCACAGCACTTGGTAGAGCAGCCCGAAGCGCGCCGGATCGGAGTGCAAGGCGGCGCTGCGAGCGATGGTCAGGAAGCGCTGGCTGGCGCGCACCGGTGGAGCATCGGCGCGCGCCGCGGGCAGGCGCTTGTCGCCACGAGAGGGACCTTCTGCCGCAAACAGGTCGCCCGTTCCGCCCGGCTCGACCCACGAGACCCGGTCGGGCGGCACGTCGCACTG
>JBBRUU010000016.1:0-29082 GCA_038247515.1 Sphingomonadales bacterium | reverse complement strand
GGCCGAGAATATGAAAGCCGTAATTTACAATGGTCCGTGCGATGTCAGTGTTGGCAATGTTGAAGATGCGCGGATCGAAAAGCCGACGGATGTCGTAATCCGTATCACCACCACAAACATCTGCGGCTCGGACCTGCACATGTACGAAGGCCGTACCAATTTCGAGAAGGGCAGCATCTTCGGGCATGAAAATCTGGGCGTGGTTGTCGAGGTCGGTGCTGGCGTCGATCGGGTGAAGAAGGGTAACCGGGTCTGCGTGCCTTTCAACGTTGCCTGCGGTTTTTGCGAAAACTGCGAAAAAGGGCTGACAGGCTATTGCCTGACCTGCAACCCGGGGACCGCCGGCGCCGCGTATGGCTTTGCCGGTATGGGACCCTACCGCGGCGGCCAAGCGGAATTGCTGCGCGTGCCCTATGCCGATTTCAACTGTCTGGTGTTGCCCGAGGACGCGGAGGCAAAGGAAGACGACTATGTGATGTTGTCCGATATTTTCCCCACCGGCTGGCACGCGACCGAACTGGCGGGGCTACTGCCCGGCGAATCCGTTGCAATATACGGGGCTGGTCCCGTGGGCCTGATGGCGGCCCATTCGGCGATGATCAAAGGGGCCGCTCAAGTATTCGTGGTTGATTCTCACGACGACCGACTGAAACTTGCCAAGTCGTTGGGAGCCATACCCATCGACATGCGAAAGTCCGATCCTGTCGATCAGATACTGGCACAAACCAATGGCTTGGGAACTGACCGTGGCTGTGAGTGTGTTGGCTACCAATGCTGCGACCGGCACGGCCACGAGAGCAACAGTTACACGATGAACTGTCTGGTTGGCAGCACCAAGGCAGCCGGCGGCATAGGGGTGGTAGGGGTTTTTATCCCGGAGGATCCCAATGCAAAGGACGAGCTGGCGAAGCAGGGCAAGATGGCCTTCGATTTCGGGGCGTTCTGGTTCAAGGGCCAGCAGATCCGTACCGGCCAGTGCAACGTGAAAACCTATAACAGGCGGCTCATGAACTTGATCCAAGCGGGCCGTGCCGAGCCGTCCAAAATCATCTCGCACAGGCTACCGCTCGAAGAAGCGCCAAACGCCTTCAAACATTTCAACGCCCGCGACGAAGGCTGGACCAAGGTTGTGCTCAAGTCGGCTTCCTGAAAGTTCATCCGAGGGCGGTTGCCGTATACAGGTATTTTGTAGCTTCACAGTCTTCGTAAACAGACTCAAAAAGTTGTTAGACAGGCCAATACTTTCAATTCCGGGAACTATCGGGACAGGCTTGGCATCTGCTAACGCCGGATTTTTCGGACACCGGCTTGCCGCTCGCTGCGCTGCGGGGCTAACACCGCCGGTATGAGCCAACCCGCAGCCCCGCCGAGCCTTAAGGCGCTGGTCTTCGACAACGGTGCCGTCACCGAAATGACACCGCATGACGCAGAGACCTATGTTGGATCCGGATTTATGTGGCTCCACGTCGAGGAGGCGGGGCAGGCGAACCGCGAGCACCTGCCGGGTTACGTGCCGCCGGTGGCCGCCAATGCGCTGTTGGCGAGCGAGACCCGCCCGCGCTGCGACGAGGTCGACGATGCGGCGTTGATCAATCTGCGAGGGCCCGCGCGCGACCCGATGGACGACAGCGACGGGCTGGTCTCGATCCGCCTGTGGGTCGAAAGCCGGCGCGTCACCTCGGTGAGCCGCCGACGCCTCGCCGCGCTCGCAAGGGTCGAGGGGTTGATGCGCGCGGGCAAACTTGCCGACGGGGGCGACTTCGTGGCGGCGCTGGCGCAGGCGATCAGCACCGAGCTTGATCCGCAGGTCGCGGATCTCGGCGACGAGCTCGACGATTGCGAGGGGATGCTCGACGGCGGCGATATTTATTCGCTGCGGCGCAGGATCGCCAAGCTGCGCTCGAAGGCGATCGTGCTGCGGCGCTTCGTCGCGCCCGACCGCGACGCTCTGGGGGCAATGGCGCAGCTGGAATTCGAATGGATCAGCAAGGATGATCGGATGCACCTGCGCGAGGCGGCGGACCGATTCGCCCGCATGGCCGAGGAGTTGGAAGCGGTTCGCGAACGCGCGGCGCTGCTGCACGAGCAGCTGACCGATTTGCGCGCCGAAAAGATCGACCAGCGCAGCCTCGCGATTTCGGTGGTGGCGTTCATTTTCCTGCCGCTAACCTTCTTTACCGGGCTGCTGGGCATGAATGTTGCAGGCATTCCCTTTGCTGAAAGCCCGTGGGCATTCTGGGGGGTGGTGGGGTTCTGCCTTGCCATTGGCGCGGTGGTGATGGGCTGGTTCGCGTGGCGCCACTGGCTCGAGGAATGAACGGCGCAAAGCTCCGCTTCGGACCATTCAAACACAGTGTTTTTGCTAGTGGCAGCACGTATCTGGCACCTTTCGGGTTGACGTTTGCGTCTCCGGGGCAGAAACAGCGGCTTGTCAGTGGCACTGGCTGAGTCTGTAAACCGCGCATCAGGGTCTGCGCAGTTGCTTTCTTCCAAGGTGCCTCGCTGGGCTCCAGCGGACAGCTGATACACATGATTGGCGGATGGGGATCGTCTGCCGGACTGCTTGGCATCGCTATGCGTTGCTTCGACTGCCGCTTGTCCTCATTCTCGCAAGGGAGGGGAAGTCATGTTTGAGTCGGGGACACAGGAACAGGTAGTCGAATCCGACTGGATCGCCTCCCTCACCTACAAGAGTGTAGCCACAGCAAGGCCGCGCGTCAGTGATCTCGATTTGCTTGTGTCGCGCGCCCGTGAGCGCAACCGCAGCCTTGGTGTCACTGGGATGCTGTTAGTCGAGAATGACTGCTTCATCCAGACCATCGAAGGCCCGCCCCGCGCGGTCGCACAGCTGTGGTCGTCGATCCAGCGCGACGGGCGCCACAATCAGATCGAAGTGCTCAGCGAGCATATGGTCGCAGGGAGGCTGTTCTCTGAATGGGAGCTGATGCTGAGCGGCCGCGTCGACGGCCTGGCGCCCCTCGCCACGAGCGCGCGGCCGGCGCCGCCCGCGGTGGCAAAGCATCTTGCACGGCTGGTGGAGCTGGCGCTCAATGCCGACGATACGGCGCTCAACGCTATGATCGCCTCGTTCGCCGATCAGGGATGGACGGCCGAAGCAATCCTCAGCCTGATGATTGAGCCTGCCGCGCGCGCGTTGGGCGACGCGTGGCTCGACGATTCGTGCAGCGAGCTCGATCTCACCATCGCCCTCAGCATGTTGCAGATGGCCGGGCACGCGGTACGCTACATCCCCTCGTCGCAGACCATCCGCAACAGCCGCTACAGCATCCTGCTCGCCACCGCGCCGGGCGAGAAGCACATGCTCGGCACCGTGCTGCTGGCCGACCAGTTCATCACCGCCGGTTGGCAGGTCGACATGGCCTTCCCCGAGACCGAGGAGGCGCTGACCAACCAGATGAAAGCGCAGCACCCCGACGCGGTAGACATCGGCCTCTCGGATGCGATGCCGCGCCACCATGCTATCGCCCAGCTGCGCAGCACCATCGAGCACAGCCGCCAGATCGCCGCTGAACATCCGACCGTGATCTCGGTGGGCGGGCGGCTGTTCGCCGAGGCCGCCGCGACCGCGCTGTCGGTTGGCGCGGACCATGCGCGCGAGGGGCTTGCGGGCACGAGCGTCAGGCTCGCCGAGCTCGTTCAGCAGAGCCGCAAGCGCTGAGGCACTGCTCCCGGCCGCCGCGGTGCATATCGCTGGCGTGGGAGAAGGCATAATGAGCGCATTTCCGGTCCGTCCGGACGATATCACCGATGATTGGTGGGGCGCGGTTCTTGGCCGTGTGCCCGAACGGTGGCGCTGGGAGGCGATCGGCACCGGACAGGTCGGCGATTCGGTGCGCTTCACACTCGACTTCGGCGATCGCGCCGGTCCCGCTACCCTTGCGGGCAAGTTCGCCGCCGCCGATCCCACCAGCCGCTCCACGGCGGCGATGCTGGGCCTCTATGCCAAGGAAGTGCGTTTCTACCGCGAACTCGCGGCGCAACTGCCGGTCCGCACGCCGGACGTCCTGTTTGCCGAGATGGCCGACGACGGGGCAAGCTTTTGTCTGCTGTTCGAGGATCTTGGCCCCGCGCGCGGCGGCAACCAGATCGCCGGATGCACGGTCGCCGATGCCCGCGCAGGCGTGAAACAGGCCGCCGCCCTGCACGCCCCGAGCTGGCACAACCGCGCTATGCTCGACCTCGATTGGCTTCAACCGAATGCCGCCGCCGCCGCGCAGATCAAGGCGCTCTACCCGCAGGCCCAAGCGATTTTCCGCGAGCGTTACAGGAACGTGCTCGAGCCCGAATACATGCAGCTGTGCGAGGAGCTCGCTGAAATCACCGCGACTACCGACCGCGCGACCGAAAAAACCAGCCTCGTCCACGGCGATTTCCGGCTCGACAATCTACTGTTCGACACCAGGGGCGGGGCCGAAGAAATCGCCGTGCTCGATTGGCAAACGCTGACCATCGGCAACGGGCTCACCGATATCGGCTATCTCCTCGGATGCGGGATCGGCAATGCCTTGCGCCGCGAGGCCGAGAACGAGCTGCTGGCGCTGTACCGCGAAGAAATGACCGCGCGCGGCGTGCCGCTCGATCGGGACGCGATCTGGCGCGATTACGTGGTGGGGGCGCTGCACGGTGTTTCGACCGCCGTGTTCAGCGCAGCCTTCGTGGTTCGCACGACACGGGGCGATGCCAATTTTCTGTCGATGGCGCGGGGTGCCTGCGGGCTGTGCTGCGAACATGGCAGCCTTGCGATGATGCAGAAGGGATGATGCGATGGCCTTGAGCTGGGGAGACGACTACCCGATCCACCAGACACCCGATCCGGTCGCCTTTTCCGGCACGGACCGCAATTTCTACGACCGCTATTTCTTCAACGGCTATGCGCCGGACGGCAGCAGCTTCTTTGCCGCCGCCTTCGGCGTCTATCCGCATCTCGACATCGTTGACGCGCATTTCTGCATTGTGCGCGGCGGGGTGCAGCATTGCCTGCACGCCAGCCGCAAGCTCGGGATGGAACGGATGGATCTCACCTGCGGTCCGATCCGCATCAAGGTGATCGAGCCGCTTCAATCCTTGCGCGTGATTGTCGATGGCGAGGGGGTCGCCGCCGACCTCACCTTTACCGGCCGCGCCTTTCCCATCAACGAGCCGCGCTTCACCTGGCGGGTCGGCCCGCGCACTGTGATGGATTACACCCGGCTCACGCAGAACGGGCATTATGAAGGCTGGATTGCGGTGGACGGCGCGCGCCAGACGCTGGCGTCCGGCAGCATGGGCACCCGCGACCGCAGCTGGGGCGTGCGTCCGATCGGGGCGGCCGACCCGCAATTCGCGGGCAGGAGCGTGCCGCAGTTCTTCTGGCAGTGGGCCCCGATCAACCTAGGGCAGCGCAGCGTCTTCTACCATTGTAACGCCCATTCTGACGGCACCGCCTGGAACACCCACGCGGTGATCGTCCCTGACGGTAGCGGGGCCGATGGCTTCACCGAGATCGACGCGCCGCAGATGGTGACACAATTGGCACAGGGCAGCCGCTGGCCTGCCGCTGGCGATCTTGCCATCGGCGAGGAGCGGTTCCGGCTGGAGCCGCTCGCACGCTTCCAGATGCGCGGCCTTGGCTACACCTCGCCGCGCTGGGGTCACGGGCTCGATCACGGTCTGCTGGAGCTCGAGCGCGAGGACATTGATCTTGCCGCTATCGATCCCGCGCGGCCCGACAATCTCCACGTGCAGATGCTGTGCCGCGTCGAAGGGCCCCATGGTGAGGCGGGCATGGGTGTGTTCGAACAGCTTGCCATCGGCGATTACGCACCGCTTGGACTGACCGGGCTGGCAGGGCGCGATTGAGGCGCAGCCGGGCTGCGCGGGCGATCGGCCAGGTCAGCTCCAGCCCTGTTCGCGCAAGGTTGCTTGCATGGCGCGGCTGACCGGCACGGTGAGCCCGCCGGTCAACGTGAGCGTCACCTTCCCCGAAAGGCGCGTGTGTCCCTCGACCGCGCTTTTCGCTACCCACCAGCCGCGGTGCACCTTTGCCCCCGCCTCTTCGGGCAGCAGCGCGCAGGCATCGCCAAGGCGCATCAGCACAAGGTCGCTGCCCGCCTCTGTGTGGACGCGCAGGTAGTGATCCTCTGCCGACATGGCGATCAGCCGCGCGCCGCGCAGGCGGGACGGCAGTTTTTCAGCGATCGGCCCGGGCGGTGCGAGCAGCGCAGCGGGACCGTCATCGCCAGCCCGTGCGGCAACTGGGGGGACGACCGGGAGGGCGGGATCGGCGGCAGGTCGCGGCGCAAGCGGCGTCTGCATGGCATCGGCCGGCTCACTTGCGGCCAGATGGTTGATCGCCGTCAGCACCAGCGAAACCACCAGCACCGCGAGCCAGAAATTGAGTACCAGTTCCGGTGTGATCGCGGACAGGCTGAAGAACAGCGCGCTCGCGACAATCACCAAGAAGCTGTGCGGCACCGAAACCAGCAGCGCGATCACCGCGATCTCCATCACGCGCCGGTCCGCAAGCCCGCCCCAGCCGCGCATCATCTCGTAGATCGCAACCCCGAGGACCGAGCCGGGCATGATCACTGTGGCCCAGTAGGCAAGCCGGTGGAGGAAGGGCGCGGATCCTGTGCCAAGCGCGCCGAGATAGGCCATCACCACTGCCGCAGCGACCCCGATTACCAAGCCGCGCACGGCCCGGCGGCGCACCGAAGATGCATTTGGCGAAGCGTGAATGGCAGCGGCGTTCATCTCACGTATCCCGCAGCGCACCTTACGAAATCCGGCGCGACAACTGTGCTTTAGCGAGGCCATCAGGGGTTCGGCAAGTGCCCGCCATACCGGGCCCGATAATGGAGACGACGACAATGAGAAGCCCTCTGCTTTCCACCCTTCTGACTGCGGCCGGCATCGCCCTTGGCGGCTGCGTTGTGACTATCGGCGCTGCCGCGACTGCGGCCGCACAGACGGTGGAGCAGCCCGCCGCCGCTGCCGCTGGTCTGGCGGTCCGCTTTGAGGGGATCGAAACCCACACCGGCCAGATCATGCTCAGCGTCTTCGACAATGCCGCTGCCCACGACCAGGGCGGAAAGCCCGTGCGGGCGGCGATCGTTCCGGTCGAGGGCGCCGCCGCCACGGCGGTCTTCGCGGGCCTCGCGCCGGGCGATTATGCGGTCAAGGCCTTCCACGATGTCGATGGCGACGGAAAGATGGGCACCAATCCGTTCGGCATGCCGCTGGAACCTTTTGCCTTCTCGAACAACGCCAAGGCCGAGGGCGGCCCGCCGCGCTGGGAAGCGGCGCGCTTCACCGTTGCCGCTGGCGACAACGCCGTCACCATCGCGATCAAGTAACCGGCAAGGAAGGAAACAAACCCATGCTGACCCGCCGTGATATCATCGCCCGTAGCCTCGCCGGAGCCGCTGCTGCTGCTCTGCCTGCTCCGCTGCTCGCCGCGCCCTCCCGCCCGGACTGGACACTGGGCCTCACCGACGTGCTCGCCGACATCGCGCCGCAAAGCCTCAAGCGGCTGCACGGCGCAGCACCAGCGGACCTTGCCGGCACGCTCTACCGCAATGGTCCCGCCCGCTTCCGGCGCGGATCCAGCACTTCGGGCCACTGGTTCGACGGCGACGGCATGGTCCGTGCCTGGCGCATTTCAGGGGATAAGGCGCGACTTGCCGCCCGCTTCGTCGACACGTCCAAGCGACGTCTGGAGGAACAGCTCGGCATGATCGTTCAGCCCGGCTTTGGCACAATGTCGCAGCCCGGCGCTGTGGTCGGCAGTAATGACGATACCAATCCCGCCAACACCCATGTGATCGCCGCCGGGGGCAAGCTGCTGGCGCTGTGGGAAGCGGGCTCGGCCTATGCGCTTGATCCCGAGACCCTCGCGACCCAGGGCCCCATTACCTTCCGGCCCGACCTTGCCCACATGCCGTTCCTCGCCCATCCCCGGATCGAGCCCTCGGGCCGGATCTGGAATGTCGGGCCGGGCGGCAAGGTCGCCTTCGTGTGGCGGCTGTCGGCTGACGGCCGGTTCGAGGCAGGCGAGGTCGTGCCGATGCCGATGGCGAGCTACATGCACGATTTCACCGCGACTGAGCGCCACCTGGTGATCGTTTGCCAGCCGTGGGTCGCGACATCGAACCGCCTGCCCTTCTCGCAAAGCATGGAATGGCAGCCCGAGCGCGGCACGCGGGTGCTGGTGATCGACAAGGACGATCTCAGCAAGCACCGCGAATTCGAACTGCCGCCGCTGTTCTTCTTCCACTTGGGCGATGCCTGGGAGGAGGCGGACGGCACAATCCGCTTCGATGGCTGCTTCCACAAGGACCCGACCTTCGCTCTCGAAGGCGCGCCGGGGCTGATCGACGGCCGCAACGAACACGCCGAGCGCCCTGAGTTGACGCTGGTGAGCCTGCACCCCAATGGCCGCGCCGGGCTCGCCCCCGCCGGGATTACCGCCGAGTTCCCGCGCGCCGCGCCGGAGATCGCCGGCCTGCCGCGCCGCCACACCGTATACGTAGGCGGCTATGGCAGCGACCGGCCCTTCGCCCGCTCGGTCGGCGTATGGGACTGGGAGGCGGGCCGCGCCGACAGCTTCGATTTCGGCGCGCGCCATCTGGTGGAGGAGTTCGTGCCTGTCGGGCGCTACCTGATTGGCACGACGCTCAACCTCGCCGCGCAAGCGACCGAACTGCACGTCCTCGACACGGCCTGCATCGCGGACGGCCCGATCGTGTCGTGGCGCAGCGAGGTGGCGCTGCCGCTCTCGTTCCACGGGAGCTGGCTGGCAAGCTGACACGCCCTGTGCCTAGCCGGCGGGTGGTCGCCGTCGGCCCTAAACCCGATCACCCGGCGCCAGATGCCGCCTTTGCATTACTTTAGCGAAGCTTCGCAACTGGGTCGCACGCCGAATGTGGGCTTCCTGCGCTGCCGCAGCCAAAACCGACGTATCCGCAACCCGAAAACCCATGTATTCGGAAGCTAACGTATTTGAATGGAGGCTTGCGGGGGGGCGTAGGGTGCATCCTTCTTAGGCGAACCGGATGCCCTTGCCATCCCGCACGACCGCAAAGCGATTGACAATGAAGGGCCGGAAAGCCCGGCTACGGATCGTATCGACCGCAATGAAGGTCGCCTCAGCCTCCTCCCGTTGAAGATCTAGACGGACGTAGCCCTGACGCATGTTGTCGGTCCACACTACTTCGAGCACGTGATCGCTGAAGGCTTTGTCGAGCGCCCGCGACAACGCATCGCCGAACCCGCTTTCGACGAAATCGCCCGGTGAGGTGATGCCAGCCGTGCCGAGTTCAAGGCCTGCCGGCCGCCCCGCAGCGTCCTTGAGGCTGTTGGCCCAAAAGCTATGGCTGTCGCCGGTGAGGAAGATAAGGTCTGCCGCCCCGGCTTTCCGGGAAAGATTTTAGAGCTGTTCGCGCGCCCACGGATAGCCGTCCCAAGTGTCGGGGTAGAATGGCAATCCTGCCCGCCCCTTGGCCGCCAGCTGCCGGGCATTTTCGATCGCGGCACCGGTGTAAGGCGCGCCGGGCGCATCGGGATCAGGCAGGATGCCCAGAGCCACCAGGTCAGGCACATCGGTGCGCGCAATCGGAATGGCATTGCCGATCAACCGCCACGGTTGTCCGGCCGCGACCGACTGCGTCAGGCTCCGGGTCAGATCAGTCTCGCACTCCGCCGAGATCATTCGCCGCCTTGGTGCACCAAGTACGTCACGGCGGAATCCGGCGATCGCCTCGGCATCACTGATCTGCGGCATCAGCGGCGCATAATCGATCTGCTCGGCGCGCGCCGTGTGGCGGGTTTCCAGCGTGGTCAGCGTTGCCAGATCGCCGAAGCTGTAGCTGCGCCAGAACTGCATCCGCGTTGCCCCTGGACGACCGAGCCATTCGGGCTCGCGCACCGGCATCCATTCGAAATAGGCTTGAATGGACGCGGCACGGCGTGCGGCCCAATCGCCCTCACCATCAGGCTGATGGTTTTGCGCGCCGCCAGCCCAAGGATTGTTAGCGCTTTCATGATCGTCCCAGCAGGCAAGGAAGGTGTGCGCCGCATGCATCGACTGCGCGCCGGAGTCGGTCTTGTACTGCGCATGGCGGCGGCGATAATCCGACAGGCTGACGATCTCGTGCGCCGGATCATGCCTGCGGCCAAGCGCCTTGCCGGTTTCGTCACCCCAGCCGTCCTGACCATATTCGTAGATATAGTCGCCGGTATGCAGGACAAAATCCACTGCCGCGTCACGGGCGATGGCTTCGTAGGCGTTGAAATAGCCGAAGGCATAGTTGGAACAGGAGGCCAGCGCGACGCCCAGCCTTTCGAGCCTGCCGGTCGGCAGTGTGCGGGCGCGCCCGGTCGGGGATACTTCGCCATCGAGGCGGAAGCGGAAGAAATAGGTCTGTCCGGGCTGCAATTCGCGAGCAAGCCATTTGACGGTGTGGTCGCGATCCGGCCCCGTCACGATCTCGGTTCGCGCTGTGATGGATGTGAACTCCGAGTCGCGGGCAATTTCCCCCACCACCGTCACATCACCCGAGGTCGTGACGCGGGTCCAGAGCACCACACTGGTCGCATCGGGATCGCCGCTCGCCACACCATGGCGGAATGGCCCGTCGCCGGCAGCCAGAGCGATTCCGGGCAGGGATAGAACCGCGGTCCCCACCGCAAGGCTGCCGAGCGTGGTGCGACGCGTGATCTGGTCTTGAAGCGGATTACGAACCACGGGTAGGCTCCTTGCCAGGTCGAAAATGCAATAATGCCGTGGATCGAGTGACCTGATCCTGTCCTGAGTCATGGCAACGGGGTGATCGCGCCTGACTTGTAATTCGTGACAAGGGACGGCAGGCCTGCGCCCACCGCCCTTTGCACAACATACCCGCGATCAGAAGTCCTTGCGTAGAGTCACGAAGAACTGCTGCGGCGCACCGGCGAGCAGCGTCTGGTTGTCGCCCGCAAAGCCGAAGCCGTTCGAACCGATCGTACCGACATAATCCTCGTCGAACAGATTGGTCACGGTGCCTTCGATCGCGAGGCCATCGAGGAAGCGGTTGTCGCTGCGCAGGCGGAAGCCGATCAGCGCATCGACCAGCACCCGCCCTTCGACCGAGCGGTCGTTGGAGAAGGTGAAGAATCGCTCCGAAGTGTAGTTGGCGTTTCCGCGCGCATAGAACTGGCCGTCATCATAGGCCAGTTCGAGGTTGGCGATGCTTTCCGGGCTGTCGACCACGGTGCGACCATTGATCGCCTGCACCACCGTGCCCGCCTGGTTGATCACGTCGTTGCGGTAGGTGTTTTCGTTATAGGCATAGCTGCCGGTGACGGTGAAACTTTCGACCGGCTGCCACTGAATGCCGATTTCCGCACCGATCGAGCGGACGTCGCCCACGTTCGAGAGCAACGGCGCATTGCCGACGATGCCCGGGCCTTGCGGGACGGCGAGCAGACGGTTCGAGAAGTTCACGAGGTAACCCGCGATCACGCCCGTCAGTTGACCTTCGCCAAAGCGGAAGCCGGCTTCATAGGTGTCGGTCTTTTCCGGCTCGATCCGGTCACGCAGCGCTGTAAAACCGGCGGCCGAGGTCGCGAACGGGCCGGAGGTCGCCGCCGCGGTGAAGGCGCGCTGGTTCTGGGTGAAGCTGGCGAAGAACTCGTTGCCGCCGCCCAGTTTGTAAAGCGCGCCGACCTGCGGCAGGAACATGTCCTCGGCTTTGATCGCGCCCAGCGCCAGCGGACCGGGAACGGGATTGATCGGGGTTGCTTCCAGCTTGACGCTCTGGCCCTTGAAGCCCGCCGTGACGGTAAAGGCGTCAGTCACCTCCCACTGGTCCTGGATGGCATATTGGAAGGTGCGGGTGTTGTAGGCGTTGTTCCACTGAGTGAAGAACGGGTTTGTCTGATAGGTTAAAGCGTTCGTGGAAGGCGCGGTCTGGCTGGTGCCGATGGTGTAGAACCGGCGCGCCTGTTCGAAGTCGTTGTTCTCGTACCACAGATTGACGCGTACCGTGTGCGCGCCGAGTTCTGCTTCGATATCGCCGAGCACGCCGATGCGCTCCATGTAATATTCGGTGGTACGGAAGCTCAGCGGCAGGCCGCCGGGGCTGGCACGGTAGGGCGTGATCCACGAACCCTGCCCCTTGTTGGTGTGGTAATAAACCTGCACCCCGGCTTTCACAGCATCGCCGATCTGCTGGTCGATCCGCGCACTGGCAACCCAGTCGCGGCGCAGGCCGGCGGCATCGAAGTAGGCGTCGTCAACCGTGAGGATTGGTGCCGGATAAATTGTGCCGAAGGTGTTCGGCCCTACCACCACGCCCGTCTCGCCGCGGTTTGCACCGATAAAGGCGAGACGCACCGCGAGCGGCCAGTTATCCGAAATGTTGTCCCAATCATATCCCAGCCGGCCGATCATCTCGAGGCTGAGATCCTGATAGTCGCTCTCCTTGCGGTCGGAGAAGTTCACGAAAGCGGTGAAGGTCGTCGAGGGTGAGAAGTCGGCGACCAGCTTGGCGTTGACCTGCGTCGAGCGCTGCGAGCCGAAGCCCTTCCACTTGTCGGCATCGATGTGCGCGGCGCTGATGTAGGCCTTGAACCCGCCCAGATCGCCGGTGTCGAGCGTGCCGTAGGCGCGCACGGTGTTGCTGTCGCCGTAGGTGATGTTACCTGCAATGCCGAGCACGTCCTGCGGCGCACGGCTGAAGAATTCGATCGTGCCGCCGAGGTTTGAGGTCGATGCCGTGCCGAGCGCGCCTGCGCCCTGGCTCACGCGGGTGATGCCGATGTTATCGGCGATGATCGCGCGGCTGATGTGCAACCCGTTGGTATTGCCATAGCTCATGTCGCCAAGCGGCACGCCGTCGAGCGTGAAGCCCAGCTGGTTCTGGCTAAAGCCGCGCAGGGTGATGCGGGTCGACCATTCATAGGTGCCGAAGGGATCTGCCGACTGGAAGTTGACGCCCGGCAGCTTGCGCAGCGCGATGAACGGGCTGGAGCCGGCAGTGGTGAGCTGGATGTCGGCCGCACCGATTTCGGTCACCTGACGCACTTCGCCCTTGCCGTAGACCATGATCTCGCCGCCTTCGGCCACCGCATCGGCGTCAGAATTTGCGTCGGATGCGGCGGCGATGGGCTGGGCCTCGGCATCAGCCGCGAAGGCCTGCGCGGGAAGGACGAGCCCGATGAAAGCTGCGCTGGAGAGGAAGGCGTGGCGAAGACGAACGGATTTCATGGCGATTGCCCCTTTGTGTGTTGTTGTTGAAGGGGCGCCTAAGCCCGCGATGTTGTGGTTCGATTGGATTTTAGTTTCACAACAGCGACGGAAAAATGGCGTTTCGCAGACGTTGCTTTGGCGACACACTGCAGGCGCCGTGCCTTGCTGGTGTGAAAGCGATCATCAGCAGATTCATCTGATCAGGATTGGCTCTTTGGCGCTTCGTTGACGGATTCGCCCACTGAGCGAGGGTGATCGCCAGAACCTGACATTCAGCAATCGACCCCATAGCGGTCGCGATCACAAAAGGGCTTTCATTGACTGATGCGATTGATCGTTTTAGCCTTTTTTCTCTTCGCGGCGGTTTTGCCGGAGGCTGCTGCGTCGCAAGTGCGGGGGCAGCAATCTCGGAAATTGCTCGGAATCTCCCTGCTTAATACGCTGAAGCTGAGCAAGTCTTCGATGCAAGGCTCAAAGCCCGCTTTCTCGTCGGAACGACAGAACTCGCTGTCGTCCAAGAGTTGGTGCGACAAAGGTTTCTCGATCATCAAAGGGGCGTGAGGTCCGTCCGCGACGTTCATAGAGAAGCGGCTTGTTGTCTCAACGTCTGGCATGTCGGCTGGGCGGCCAAGAACGGCGCCGTCTCGAAGATATGGGGCGTATGCGGAGGACGGGGTCCGTAAGGCAGCTGCCGTGCACTGCTTGGAAATCGGCCTCGAAGCTCCGGCGTCTTGCCGCAGGAAAAAAGTTGACCGTGGCGCTCGCGGGTTGCAAACGGGCGCCTCGCTGGCGGAGCTTGTACAAACAGGTGTAAATAGCCAGCCGCATTACATACGAAGTGCTTGAAATGCGGGTGTAGCTCAATGGTAGAGCAGAAGCTTCCCAAGCTTACGACGAGGGTTCGATTCCCTTCACCCGCTCCAAGCGCCCGCCCGCTAGCGCGTTATCCATCACTTCGCGATCCGCTTCGGCTTGCCTATGGCGCTGGCTTTGATGTCCTTCGCGTGGAAGGGCAGGCGGTGCCACTGCTTGGCCGCGTAGGCGCGCGCCTGATCATCTGCGTGCGGCGAGGCGGGGTTGGTGGACTGCGAATAACTGAGGATCGCCTCTACAACCGGGCCTTTCTCGTCGAAACCGGCCACCTGGATGTAGCTCGTCCCGTGGCGCGGGGTCAGCTTGCCAGTGGCGGCGCGATCGCTTTCCTGTACGTTCAGCACGCCGAGCCAACCCGGTCCGCCGTGGATCGGGATGGCCGCGTTACCCGCCATCACAAGCTGCTCGTCACCCCAAGCTGAATCGAGCGCGAGCCCCTGCTGCTCGAACGTCGTCACAATGCTGGCGAGAGCGCCGAGCAGCTTCGCGCCCGTTTCCCCCTCCGTCTTGAGGTCGCGCGGCGTGGTGACCGGATCGGCGGGATCGAAGGGCACCGCCCACGCCGCTCCGCTCGTATCGATTGCCTGCCAGAATCCGCGGAACAGGCGGGCACCGCGGCTGCCCTTCTCAAAACGCCGGTCCCACTTGGCGAGAACCTCGCAGCCGCGAGCCGCGGCCTCCTTGGCTCCGGCGCACAGCGCCAATACCTTGGGTAGCACAAGCTCGGCAGCGTAGCTCTTGTTGGCGAAGGCGAAAGTCTCGGCCCGCGCGTGATCGACCTTACCTTCGGCGAGGAAGGCCGGGGTCTCGGTGAAGTTCGAGCGGGTGCGTAAGGACAGCGGCATCCCGTACTTGCCGAGAACCGGCGACAGGCGCGGGTGCGGGAAGGCTGGATTGCTGATCCAGTAGCTGTCGTTCGAGTTGGTGAGCCAGCTTCTGACGGTGGTTGCCGCCTGGTCCTTCGCCGGCATTAGTCCGGGGGCAGGGGTGCCGGGCGCGACGTCCCAGTCGCAGGACGACTTGCTGCCATCGAGCAGCACCGCAAACTCGGCAAACAGTCCTGCGATCGGCGTCGCGCAGGTCTTCGCCTTCTCGGCCGAGACATTGGGAACGGCAGTGATATCGGCGTGGAGCGCGCCGCCGTAGCGGTCGGCGGCGATGGTGTTGACCCACGGAATGCCGAGCGTCTCGCTGACCGCGGTCTTGACCTCGAAGACGTTCTTCGCCTCGCCGATCCGCACCCATGTCTCGATCCCGCGCTGGTTGCCGCGGTTGGCATCGCGCATCGCAAAGGCGCTCTGCGCGCTCCAAGTGATTCCGCGCGCAGGGACCACGAAGACCGGGCCAAAGCGGCTGGAATAGAGCGTGCGGGTTACCGCGGGGGCGCCGTCGGGCATGGGCACGGTGACGGTCTGGGGCACCATCGCTTCGCTTGTGCCGTCCACCACGTAGCGGGTCGGATCAGCCGGATCGAGCGCTAGCTGGAACAGCGTGAAGTGCCGCGCTTCGGTGACGGTGTGGGTCCAGGCGACGTCCTTGTTGAACCCCAGCGTGGGGATCGGGGTGCCGGCAATGCCGACGCCCATCACGTCGTAGCCGCCCGGGCCGTTGACGTGCATCTCCCAGAAGCGGCTCGGCCCCTTCCACGGGAAGTGCGGATTGCCGATCACCATGCCGCGCCCATTCGCGGTCGCCTCACCGCCGAACGCCCAGCCGTTGCTGCCGATGCCGAGTTCCTTGGGGTCGGGCAGGTCAATGGCGACCTTGGGCGCGGGCGATGCCCCCGGAGGCGCGGCGTTGGCGATCGCGGGGGCCAGCGCGAGCGAGCTGGCGAGCAGCATCTGCTTCTCGTTCAGACGCAGCATATCGTCGGCGGTAATGGGACGCACCCAGGCCTTTCCGAGGCATTCGGCGGGGATGCCGTCAACGCCGGTGTCCTTGAGCAGCCGATTATAACCCGCGACATAGCCTTCGATCAGCTGCTGCACTCGCGCAGGTTGGCGCTTGGCGCCTTCTCGCAGCGCGGGGACGTCGATCACCCCGCGGAAGAACACGTCGGACGAGAGATTATCGACGGTATCGAAGCCGAGCGTGGCGGTGCCTTGGGGCCCCCAATACTTCGAGCGTTCGCCCGCCACCGTGGCGAATTCCTCTGCCAACATGCACAGGTTGTCTTCGGCGTAGGCATAGCCGACGCCGTAGCCGACCCCGCGCCAGTCGGCAGCGTCGATATGCGGAATGCCGTAGGTGGTGCGGGTGATGGTGGCTGCATAGCGCTTGCCAGCCGCCGCCTGGCTCGCCGGAGCCACCAACAGCGCGGCTGCTGCCGCCGCCAGAACCGAATTGCGCATGATTGTCCCTCTCCGCTCCAACACTATGCCGGGTTGTCGGACGAGACCTATCGGGCGCGCAGGCAAAAGGAAAGGTGCGCTCCGCCAGCTCGGCGGAGCGCACCTTCCATCTGTGTCAGAGCCTGATCAGAACGAGGCGGTGACCGAGAACACCACGGTGGCGTCCGAGATCGAATCCCCGTCCAAGGTGGCGAAGTTGGGGCGGATAAGGTTGGCTTCCCTTTCCGAGATGTCCGTGTCGACATAGGCGACCGAAAGCGTCAGGCCCGAGATCGGCACAAAGTCGGCGCCGATCAGCCAGTCGAAGTAGGTGCCGGTCGGCGCGACGCTGGTGCCGTTCGGGCCAAGGCCGGGGTTGCCGTCCGAATAGCCGATGTGCGCCTTAAGGCTGACAGGCACATCGGGGATGCCGTAAACCGCATCACCCGAGATGTAGAGGTTGTCGTCCTTGGCACCCGGACGGGGCGGCCGGCCGACAGGGAACGCATTGCCCAGCGCTTCCTGCTTGGGAGCATAGGCAACGCCGGCGGTAAGCCCGAGCGGGCCGACGGTGCCCGAAAGCTTGGCGTAGAGTTCGGCGAAATCGGTATCGCTGGCGCCCGAGGGGTACATGTACCAAACCAGCCCGGTATCGAGCGTGCCTTCGCCCACCGGCAGCTTGAACCCTGCATAGAGATCAAGCTCCATGTTGGCGCCGCCGAAGGTGCCCCAGCCTGCAAGGTTCGATCCCCATGCGCCGGCGTAAAAGCCGCTTTCGTGAGCGAGGGTGAAGCCGCCCTGGACGGCCATGCCTTCATCCGACTGCGACACGCCGCGGAAGCGGTAGTCCGAAGTAAGGGTGGCCGCGCCCGAGACGGTGATCGCCGGGGTGGCTTCTTCCTGACCGGTGGCGGTGGCAAGATTGATCGGCGCGATCGCGCGCTGGGCAATCGAGGTGTCGTCGGTGGCGGTGGCTGCTACTGCGGTGTCAACCGGACCGGTTTCGGCAGCGTCATTTTCGCCGGCGAAGGCAGGCGTGGCAAGGCACGCGGCGAGAGCGGCAGCCGAGATGGCGGCGGCGAAACGGATGGACATAAGGAACGCTCCATGAAGAGGTTTGGATCGTTCCGCCTGCGGGTACGTGCGGGAGATATTATCCGATCACTCGGGTTCCTGTCACGTCTGTCATCGCACTTGCACATTCTACCACGCCGCACAAATCTTTTGCTTGAGCCGCGCGTTACGTTCCATTTGTTGCGTTGCAATATTGCACCACCTGCGGTTCACGCGGCGCGCAGGCTCTCCATATCGATCACAAAGCGATACTTTATATCGCTCGCTTCCATCCGAGTATACGCGATCTCGACGTCCTGCATCGCGATCACCTCGATGTCGGGAAGGATGTTCTTCTCGGCGCAGAAATCGAGCATCTCCTGCGTCTCGGCGAGCCCGCCGATCCCGCTGCCAGTGAGCACCTTGCGGCCCAGCAGCACCCCGGTGTGAAGTTCGGGCAGCATGTCGATCATGCCGACCAGCACCTGTACCCCGTCGATCCTGAGAAGGTGGAGGTAGGGCGTGACGTCATGGCGCACGGGGATGGTGTTGAGCACCATGTCGAAATAGCCGCGCTTGGCCTTCATCGCGTCCTTGTCCTCGGTATTTAGGAAGGCGTGGGCGCCCAGCTTTTCCGCATCTTCGCGCTTGTTTTCGGAGCGGCTGAGCACCGTTACCTCCGCGCCCATCGCCGAGGCGAGCTTCACCCCCATGTGGCCGAGCCCGCCGAGCCCCGCGACCGCGACCTTGCTGCCGGGGCCGACCTTCCAGGTGCGAAGCGGCGAGTAGGTGGTGATCCCCGCGCACAGCAGCGGCGCAGCCTCGGCCATCGGCATGGCGTCCGGCACCTTGAGCACGAACTCCTCGCGCGCCGCGATCCGTTCGGAATAGCCGCCGTAGGTGGGCGACCCGTCGCGCCGGTCCTTGCCGTTGTAGGTCCCGGTCATCCCGCCGCTAAGGCAGTATTGTTCGAGATCTGCCTCGCAGTGGCGGCACTCCAGGCAGCTGTCGACCATGCACCCGATCGCCACCCGGTCGCCGATCTTATGACGAGTGACGCCTGTTCCGATCGCGCTGACAATGCCGACGATCTCGTGGCCCGGCACGACCGGGTAGACCGTCCCGCCCCAGTCGTTGCGCGCCGAGTGGAGGTCGGAATGGCAAATGCCGCAATGCGTGATCTCGATCATCACGTCGTCGTGACGCAGACCCCGGCGGGTGATCTCCATCGGCCCGACGCCGGAGTCCGTCGCTGTGGCGCCATAGGCCTTGGTGGGATATTCGTTGGTTTGGGTCGCCATTGGGTTTCCTTTCGTTCGAGCAATGATCGAACCTGAAGGGTTCGCAAGGGCGACTGCCCGCCGGCCGGTAGGCCGCCCCCTCGGAGGCGCTGGCGAAGCCAGCTAGCCGTGAGAGATCATTTAGGCGGCATTCTGATCGCCCCGTCCAGCCGGAACTGGTGGCCGTTAATGTAACTGTTGCGGGCAATCTCTAACACAAGTGAGGCGAATTCCTCCGGCTCGCCAAGCCGTTTGGGGAACGGCACGCTGGCGTTCAATTGTGCCCACATCGACGGGTTGCGGTCCTTCATGCCGAGCATCAGCGGTGTGGCGAAGATCCCCGGCATCACCGAATTCACGCGAATGCCCATCTCCATGAGATCGCGCGCCATCGGCAGGACAAGGCCGTTCACCCCCGCCTTGCACGAGCCGTAGATCGCCTGCCCGATCTGCCCGTCCTGCGCCGCGACACTGGCGGTGAGGATGATGCAGCCTCGCTCACCGTCGTCGTTGACCGCTCCGGCATTCGCCATCCCCAGCGCCGAGATGCTCGCGACGCGGTAGCTGGCGACCAGGATGCCTTCCGCGCCGAAGGCGTAATCTTCGGTTGAGAGGCGCTTGTATTGGCCGCTGTCCTTGTCCCAGCCCAGCGTCTTGCCGCGCCGGCTCGCCATTGCGCAGTGCAGCGTCACGCGCTCCTGCCCATGCGCCGCGCGTGCAGCCGCAAAGCCGGCTTCGACCGAGGCTTCGTCCATGATGTCGACATGGTGGAAGGTTCCGCCGATTTCGGCAGCGTGGGCCTCGCCCGCCTCGTCGTTGATGTCGAAGATGGCGACCTTCATGCCCACATCGGCGAAGGCCTTGGCGCTTGCCTTGCCCAGCCCGCTCGCCCCGCCGGTGACCACGGCCGCCATGCCCGGTTCGATTATCATGCGGTATCTCTCCCTGCTTGTCTTTTGCCGATGGCTAGGCGTTTCGCCCGCGCCGCGCTAGCTGTCCAATTGCAGCATGATCGTGGGGGCGGCGGTCGCCTAACTGTCATTGAAGCTCCCTAGGGCGCGGAACAAAGGCGGCGCGCCCGCCGGGGATGAACAGCAGGGGCAAATACGATGATCCGACCTTTCCATGGTTTTGCGCTGGTATCGCTCAGCATCGCCGCCGGCTGCGCGACCGTACCCGCCATCATGGGCGATCCGGCGGTCAACGTCGCCGCCGTGGCTGAGACCCCGCCGGTCGGCACCGCGCGCGAGGATGCGGCGGACGATCCGGCGATCTGGCGCAATCCGGCAAACCCTGCGGCGAGCCTTGTGGTCGGCACCGACAAGAAGGGGGGCCTTTATGTCTATGACCTCAAGGGCGCGCAGAAGAGCTTCCTTGCTGCGCCGGGCCTCAACAATGTCGACCTGATCGAATTGCCCAACCGCCGCGTGCTGGTGGTCGCCAGCGACCGCAGCGACCTTGCCAAGGTGCAGCTGTATCTCGCCCTGCTCGACACGGCGACCGGCAAGCTTGCCGCGGCGGGCAAGATCGCGGTCGGCCCGGGGGAGGGCTACGGCATCTGTATGGTGAAGCCTGTGGGGGCTGAGGGTATCGCCGCCTTCAGCGCGCCCAAGGGCGGGACGATTTACCGCACCCTTATCAGCGAGGCGAACGGCGCCTTTACCGGAACCACCACCACACTGGCACAGGTACCGACCCAAACCGAGGGCTGCATTGCCGACCCGCGCACGGGCACGCTCTACATCGGCGAGGAAGATGCCGGAATCTGGGCGGTCGACACGGCCACCGGCGCCAAGCGCATGGTCGCACCAATCGACAACAAGGTGCTGGTCGCAGATGTCGAGGGCCTTGCGATTGCACCGCAGGGCAGGGATGGCGGCTACCTTGTCGCCTCCTCGCAGGGCGACAATGCCTATGCCGTGTTCCGGCTGCCCGATGTCACCCCCGTGGGCCGCTTCCGCATCGCGAAGGGCACCTTCGGCAGCACAGAGGAGACCGACGGTATCGAGCTTGATAACCGCGATTTCGGCCCCGATTTCCCGAAAGGCCTGTTCATCGCGCAGGACGGCACGAATGCGCCCGCCGCGCAGAATTTCAAGTACGTGCGCTGGGACGCAATCCTTGCCGCGCTGGGGGAGGGGAAATAATCGCCATGGCCATGACCCAGCTCTTCCCAACGCCCGATCGCCGCCGCTTCCTCGGCGCTACCGCCACCGCTTTCGCCGCGCTCGCCGCGAGCGGCTGCATGACGCGGGGGAGCGGCAGCGTAGCCCGCACGCCCGTAAAGTCCGGTGGCTTTGCCGGCTATGGCCCGCTCCGGCCTGATCCGGCGGGCTTCCTCGATCTGCCCGAGGGCTTTTCCTACCGCGTCATTTCGCGGCTTGGCGACGGGATGGACGACGGCGGCACCGTGCCCGACCGCGCCGACGGCATGGGTTGCTTCGATCTCGGCAACGGCGAGATCGCGCTGGTGCGCAACCACGAACTTCAGCCGCAGCATGATGCCGGCGGAACGATAGCCAAGGGCTATGGCAAGAAGAACGGCGTATTTGTCCCCGGCGGCACCACCACCATCGTGCTCGACGCCGCGACGCTGGCGGTGAATTCCCAGTTCCGCAGCCTTGGTGGCACAATCCGCAACTGCTCGGGCGGGGTGACCCCGTGGGGCACTTGGCTGACCTGCGAGGAGGCCCCCACCGGCCCCGGCCAGCTGCGCGGCGACGGGCTCGAGCAGAACCATGGCTGGGTGTTCGAAGTCTCTGCATCGGCGCGCGGGCTGGTCGATGCCGTGCCCTTGAAGGCGATGGGGCGCTTCAATCACGAGGCGGCCTGTGTCGATCCGGCGACCGGCATCGTCTACCAGACCGAAGACCGCGACGATTCCGTCCTCTACCGCTTCCTCCCCAAAGTGCCGGGCCGCCTTGCCGAGGGTGGGCGTTTGCAGGCGATGGTGATCGAAGGCCTCGCCGACACCCGCAACTGGACCGGATCTGCCAATGGGGCCGCGATGCCGGTCGGCAAGCCCTACCGCGTCAGTTGGGTCGATTGCGACGATGTCGAAGCGCCCCAGGACGACCTGCGCAAGCGCGCGGCCCGCAAGGGCGCGGCGCTGTTTGCGCGCGGCGAGGGGCTGCACATGGGCGTGAACAGGGGCGTTTCCGAGGTCTTCGCCTGCTGCAGCAGCGGCGGGGCCAAGCAGCTCGGACAGATCCTCAAGCTCACGCCGGGCCTCGCGGGCAAGCCCGACACGGTGGAGCTGTTCTTCGAAAGCGAGAGCACGGATCAGTTCAACTACGGCGACAACCTCACCGTTGCCCCGAGCGGCCACCTGATCGTCTGCGAGGACCAATACACCGAGGTCCAGGAAAACCACATCCGCGGCATCACCCCGGACGGGCGCGCTTACACGCTGGCGCTCCTCAAGGCGCAGACCGAGCTGGCAGGCGGGTGCTTCTCGCCCGATGGCAAGGTGCTGTTCGTCAACGCCTACGGTCCGACCGTGACGATGGCGATCACTGGGCCCTGGGTGGCCTGAGGCAGGCCCCGGGGCGAGGGCGCGCGGCGTGGATGGCTTTCTCCTTTCCCTGCTGCTCGTTGCCGCATTGGCAATCGGCGGGCGCGATCAGTGGATGGTTGCGCTCTGGTCGGACGTGCTGGGACGCAGCCAGCCGCTGCTGTGCATCGCGGTGCTGTCCGCTGGCCTGAGCGCCGCTGCGATGGCGTGGGTGGGGGCCGGGTTAGCCGCGCTCCTCCCGCCCCGCGCCGGACAAATGCTGATCGCCTTCGCACTCGGACTGGCGGCTGTCGAGCTGACGCTCCCGGTGCGCGTGAAGCCTCCCAAAGAGCCGACCCGTTCGCTTCCTGCGCTACTTGTCGTCCTCCTCGCCCGCCAGATCGGCGACGGCGCGCGCTTCGGCATCGTCGCGCTGGCCGCATGGACGTCGGCGCCGATCACCGCAGGGCTTGGGGGAGCGCTGGGCGGAGCGGCGGCGGTCGCGCTGGGCTGGTTGGTCGGGGCAGGAACGCTTACCCGCTGGCCGCTGCGCACCTTGCGCCGCATCCTCGCCGCCGGGCTGCTCGTGGCAGCGTTATTCATCGGCATCGACGCGCGTTTCCGTCTGTATTGATCGCCTGTGCCGATCAATACAGACGGAAATCTGATGGAACACAATCCAGGTTGCGGCACTATGTGAATGCTCCTGCCAGCAGCCGCGACATGGTCACGTCGCACTTACAACGGAGACATTCATGGCTGACACCAAAGACAATTCGAAAGCCGCATTGATCGACGAGCTCAACGGGCTCCTCGCCGATCACTTCGCGCTCTATATCAAGACCAAGAACTTCCACTGGCACGTCGTGGGCCGCCACTTCCGCGACCTGCACCTGCTGTTCGACGAGCAGGCGCTCCAGATCCGCGAGCAGATCGACGTTATCGGCGAGCGCGTGCGCAAGCAGGGCGGCGCGACGCTGACCTCGGCGGGCTCGGTGTCCAAGCACACCCAGATCAAGGATCAGGACAGCACCAAGCTGAAGGCCGAGGACATGATCGCCGAACTGCGCGACGACAATGCGAAGGTCGTGGCGCGGCTCAAGGCGATGAAGGACCTCGCCGAAGAAGCGGGCGACAACGCAACCGACAGCCTGATCGACGACTGGACCGACGAGGCGGAAGAACGCGTGTGGATGCTGAGCTCGTTCCTCGACGAGAGCCGCGCCAGCAAATAGCTATCCACGAATGGACCGCTCCTGTTGCCGGGGGCGGCCCGTTTGCTATTGAAGCGCGCATGAGCGGGATCACGATTATCGAGGGCGCCGATACAGGCGCGGTTGCCGATTGGCTCGAAGCTCGGCTGCGCGCCGCGCTTACGGGCGATGTGGCGATCTCGGTTCCGGGAGGCTCGACGCCTTTCCCGATATTCGCAGCGCTGGTCGCCCGCGACCTCGATTTCGCGCGGCTGGCCGTCTGGCCCGGCGACGACCGGATAGTGCCCGAGGAACACGAAGCTTCGAATACCGGCAAGATCCGCGCACTGTTCGAACACGCCGGCGCCGAGGTCATTGCGCTCGCAAAGGGCATGATCGTGCCCCACTTCGCACTCGTCTGGCTCGGCATGGGCGAGGATGGGCATATTGCCTCGCTGTTCCCCAACACCGATCCCAAAGTGGACGATCCTCAGGCGGTGCGCAGCCTCACCCCCGATCCTCTGCCAGCCCACGCGCCATTCGACCGCATCACCCTGACCCTGCCGAGCCTGCTCGCCACCCGAGAGCTGATGTTCGTGATCCGTGGCGACGAAAAGCGCGATGTCTTCGAAGCGGCTTCCCGCGGCGAGAACGACCTTCCCGTCGCGCGCCTGCTCGCGGCCGCGCACGAACGCGGCATCCCCGTCACCGTGTTCACCTGAGCCGATGTCGAACCTGCTCCCCGCCCCGCTCCACCGTGCGCTCCTGCCATTGGCGCACCGCGTCCGGCATCGCTGGCGGCGCTGGCGCAAGGCGCCCATCTCAGGCGTGAGCGTCGTCATCACCAACCTGACGGGCGACGTGCTGCTTCTGAAGCACTCCTACGGTGCCGACGTATGGAGCCTGCCGGGCGGCGGCCTGAGGCGCGACGAGGACCCGCTGGAAGCCGCACGCCGCGAGGTGCGCGAGGAGCTCGGTATAGAACTGGCCCGCATCGAGCTCATCGGCACACTCGACGAAGTGCTCTCCGGCTCGCCCCACATCGCGCATATCTTCGCCGGAGTGTGCGATCGCCAGCCGCAGCCTGACCGGCGCGAGGTGATCGAGGCGCGGTTCTTCCCCTCGCACTCGCTGCCCGAACCGCTCGGCCGCCACACCCGCACGCGCATCGCGGTGTGGCGTGGGCGAGGGGTGGGTTAAAGCAGCGAGAGTTGCGCCTCATCGCGTGCCCGCTTTTCGTCCTCTGCGCCTTCGAGATTGCTGAGCGTCAGGCCCATCAGCCGGATCGGCTTGGGGAGCGGCAGCGCCGCTTCCAGCAGCGCGCGGGCGAGGCGCGCGAAGTCCGCCTTGCCGCTGACGTAATCGGCGAGCGATGCGGCGCGGGTCATGATCTGGAAATCGGTGAACTTGAGCTTCAGCGTCACCGTCCGCCCCCGCGCACTCGCCGCCTCGATCCGTTCCCAGACGATGTCGATGATGTTTTCGAGCGTCTCCCTGAGGGCCGCCCCGCTGCCGATATCTTCGGAGAAGGTGCGCTCCCCGCCGACGGACTTGCGGACGCGGTGCGCGCGCACGGGGCGCAGGTCGATGCCGCGAGCGGCGCGGAACAGGTAGTCGGCCATGCTGCCGAAGTGCTGGCGCAGGAAGGCGATATCCTTGGCCGCAAGGTCCGCGCCGGTCGCGATGCCAAGCGCCTGCATCTTCGCCTCGGCGCGCGGGCCGACGCCGTGGAATCGCCGGATCGGCAGGCCTGCGACAAACGCCGCGCCCTCGCCCGGGCGGATCACGCAGAGCCCGTCGGGCTTGTTCTGGTCGCTGGCGAGCTTGGCGATGAACTTGTTGTAACTCACCCCCGCGCTGGCGGTCAGCCGCGTCTTGGCGCGGATCTCCTGCCGGATCAACTCGGCGATGCGCGTCGCGCTGCCGATACCGAGCTTGTCCTCAGTGACGTCGAGATAGGCCTCGTCGAGGCTCAGCGGCTCGATGACGGGCGTGTAGTGCTCGAACACCCGGCGGATCTGGCGGCTCGCCTCCTTGTAGGCATCAAAGCGCGGGCGCACAAAGACGAGCTCGGGACACAGCCGCGAGGCGGTAACCGAAGGCATGGCGCTGCGCACCCCGAAGACCCTCGCCTCGTAGCTGGCCGCCGCGACCACCCCGCGCCCGCCCGCTCCGCCAACCGCAACGGGCCTGCCTTTCAGCTCCGGATTGTCGCGCTGTTCGACGCTGGCGAAAAAGGCGTCCATGTCGACATGGATGATCTTCCTAAGGCCCAGCTCGTTCTGGAGCGCGGCCTCGTCGTCATCGCAGGAAGGCGCATCGCTTGCCATGCCGCACAAATAGAACCTTCGCCCGCGCGAAGGGACTGTTGCTGGAACAATTCATCCCCGCGGCGATTTTGTGCACATGCGAAAAGAACAGTGGTCTTCGGGCGAACCCCTCGGCAAACGCCCCGCGATGGCTACCCAGATCGCCCCCTCCACGTCCGTCCGCAAGGCTCTCGGCGAGCGCGAGCTGATGTGGATGATGGCGCTGCTGATGGCCTTGAACGCCTTCGGCATCGACGCGATTCTGCCCGCGCTCGACATTTTGGCGCGCGACCTTTCGGTGGTGGGCAACGACCGTCAATTCGTGATCGGGATTTATTTGCTGGCTGGCGGGATCGGCGCGCTGGCGCCGGGCGCGCTGGCTGACCGGGTCGGCCGGCGGCCGATCCTGCTCGGTGCGATTGCCGTCTATATCGTGCTTTCGCTCGCCAGCGCGCTAGCCCCGACCTTTGACGCGTTGATCGCGGTGCGCGCCACGCAGGGATTTTTCGCCGCCGGCATCATCGCGCTCCCCCCTGCGATCATCCGCGACCGCGTGGGCGGCGACAAGATGGCGCGCATGATGAGCCTCATCTTCGTGATCTTCCTGATGGTCCCAGCGATCGCCCCGACGATTGGCGAGGGCATCCTGCAAATTGGCAGCTGGCGTGCGATATTCGGCGCGATGGCGGGGCTGGGCGTGCTAATGGGCCTATGGGTTTACAAGCGCCTTCCCGAGAGCCTCACCGAGGAAAACCGCCAGCCAATCGTCCCGCGTATCATCGCCGCCAACATGGGCCGCGCGCTGACCCAGCCGAGCGTTGCGGGTTACGTGATCGGCAGCGCACTGGTGTTCGGCGCATTGTTCGGCTTCATCAATTCCTCGCAGCAGCTCATCACCAACACCTTCGGCGCAGGCGAGATCTTCCCGCTGGTGTTCGGCATCTGCGCCGGCTCGATGGCGATCGCCAGCTGGTCGAACTCGCGTATCGTCGAGCGGTTCGGCGCGCGCCGGGTGAGCCACACGGCGCTGTTCGCCTTCATCGCTGTCGCGGCCGTGCAAGTGATATTCGCCTTCCAGCCCGAAGAGCAACTGTGGCACTTCGTCCCGCTGATGGCGATCAACATGGCGCTGCTCGGCTTCATCGGCAGTAACTTCGGCGCGATGGCGATGAACCCGTTCTTCGCCATCGCCGGTGCGGCAAGCTCGGCCCACAGCTTTGTGCGGATGACCGCCGCAGCGCTGCTCGGCGGGGCGATCGGCTATGCCTATGACGGCACCGCGAGGCCTCTTGCGCTGGCACTGCTGGCGAGCGGGTTGACCTGCCTAGCGCTGGTGCTGTGGAGCGAGAAGGGCAGGCTGTTCGGGCCTTCGGATACAGAGATGGCGCGCCCTTGATTTTTGCACGCCCCTCCGGGTGTTCGACCTTGCGGGCCCCGCCATGGGCCGGATCAGCGATCAGCTTCCAGCTTTCTCCACGCCAGCCCGGCAAATTCGCATAGCAGCGGCCGCGTATCGCGGGGATCGATGATGTCTTCGACATTGAAGCGTTCGGCCGAACGGAACGGCGAGGTGACCTTGGCGAGGCGCGCGCGGATCTCTTCTAGTAAAGCCTGCGGATCTTCGGCGGCTTCCAGCTCCGATTTGTAGGCGACCTCCAACCCGCCCGCAATCGGCAGGCTCCCCCAGTCGCCAGAAGGCCAGCAATAGCGGTACTGATACCGCTCGGCATTGCTCATCGCGCTGCCCGCGATGCCATAGGCGCGGCGCAAGACGATGCTCGCGAGGGGCACGTTGGCGCGGTAGATCGCGTTCATCGCGTTGACGCCGTAGCGGATCGTCCCCGCCATTTCCGCCTCGCGCCCGATCATGAAACCGGGGTTGTCGACCAAGTGTACGATCGGCAGCCGGAACTGGTCGGCGAGTTTGACGAAGCGTTCGACCTTCTCGCTGGTCTTGGCCTCCCATGACCCGCCGAGATACGAGGGATCGCTCGCCACCACGCAAACCGGCCAGCCATCGAGCCGCGCAAATGCAGTGATCGCAGCGCGGCCCCATTGCTTGCCGATTTCGAACACGGTGCCGGTGTCGAACAGCATCTCCATGCAGCGGCGCATCGAGTAAACCTGCTTGGGATCGCGCGGAACGAGGCTGAGCAGCGCCTCCTCGCGGCGGTCTGTGGGATCATCGCAGGCGGTACGGCGCGCGGGCTGCCCGACATATTCGGGCATGAAGCTGAGGAAATGCCGCGCGCGGGCGAAGGCTTCGGCTTCCGATGCCACCTCGTCATCGACCACGCCGTTGCGGGTGTGGATCGCCGATCCGCCGAGCGCTTCCTTGGCATCTTCGTGATTGGCCGCGCCGCCCTTGTAAGCCTCTCCCAGCCCGTCGACGACGGCAGGGCCAGCGGCGAAGATCTGCGAGAGGCCCTTGACCATGATCGAGTAGTGGCTGGCGACCGTGCGCGCCGCGCCGAGGCCCGCTACCGGCCCGAGCGCCAGCGCGACCACCGGTACGGTGTCGAGGTTGGTCACCACATCGCCCCAGCCGGGCACGGCAGGGATATAGGTCGCGCCGATCTGTTCGAGCGTTTTCACCGAGCCGCCGCCGCCCGTCCCGTCGATCATGCGGATGATCGGGAGCTTCAGCTGGTGCGCCATCATCTCGGCCTGCACCATCTTGCGCGCGATGCCGGCATCCGCTGCGCCGCCGCGAATGGTGAAATCGTCGGCCGTAGCCACGACGGGCCGGCCATTGATGGTGGCCTTGCCGAACAGGAAGGGAGCAGGAGTGACTGCGGCGAGGTCGCCATTGGCGTCATACTTGGCCGAGCCTGCGATCTTGCCGATCTCGCGGAAGGAGTCCTCGTCGCACAAAGCCGCCAGCCGCGCGCGGGCGTCCATCTTGCCGCGTCCGTGCTGCCGCGCTACCTTATCCGCGCCGCCCATCTGCTCGGCCAGCGCCTCGCGGGCGCGCAGTTCTTCAAGTTCCTTGGCCCAGGTCATCAATCCTCCACTATGCCCATCGTCATCCCAGCGAAAGCTGGGACCTAGAGCGGCAAGCGCTGCACCAAGAGGCCCTAGGCCCCAGCTTTCGCTGGGGTGACGGATTATTCTTCTGTCGAAACAGGCACCACGCGGCACAGCACCGCATCCACCTGCACCTGCCCGCCCGCGCTCACCGACAGCCCCTCGACCACCCCGTCGAAGGGCGCGGCAAGAGCGTGTTCCATCTTCATCGCCTCGAGCACCAGCAGCCGCTGCCCGGCGGTGACGGTCTGGCCTTCGCTGACGTCGACCGCGATGACCTTGCCCGGCATCGGCGC
>JBBRUU010000015.1:0-29099 GCA_038247515.1 Sphingomonadales bacterium | reverse complement strand
TGGTGTTTCGGTAGCACCCGCTAAGAGCGGTGCCCGATAACCGCAAAAAGCCTCGGGAAACCGGGGCTTTTTTCGTTTCCGGGGTCAGGTTACGCAGTATTCGTTGTTCCGCGCGAGCTGCCACCAGCGCAAGGCACGCAGGTGAAATCTAGCCGATTCGTGGTTAACGCGCCCCGCGCTCAGCGCAGAGGAAATTGGTCGGGGAGAGAGGATTCGAACCTCCGGCCCCTGCCTCCCGAAGACAGTGCTCTACCAGGCTGAGCTACTCCCCGACCGTGTCGGCTCCACCGGGGCAAAAACCACCTGTGGATCGAGGCAAGGCGCGCCCTATAGGTTGGCATGAGCATAGTGGCAAGCGAGCAATTGCGCTCCTATAGTCCCTGCATGGCCAGCCTCGCGAATCCCCTTTCTGCCCCAACCGGACCGCATCCCGAGCAGCAATATCTCGATCTGATGCGGCAGATCTGGGAGACCGGGAGCGAGCGTATCGACCGCACCGGCATCGGTACAAAATCGGTGTGCGGAGCGATGCTGCGGTTCGACCTTGGCGGCGGGGCAATGCCGCTGCTCACCACCAAGCGCGTGTACTGGAAGACCGCGACCCGCGAGCTGCTGTGGTTCCTGACCGGCTCCACCAATATCCGCCCGCTGGTGCTGCAAGGCGTGAAGATCTGGAACGAGTGGCCGCACGCGCGATATGTCCGCGAGACGGAAGACCAGATTGGGCTTGATGAGTTCGTAGCGCGAATCGCCGATGACGAGGCTTTCGCCCATCGCTGGGGCGATCTGGGGCCGGTCTATGGCAAGCAGTGGGTTGATTGGCCGACTTACCGCTACCGTCCCGACGGGCTTTACGAGAAGGGCGAGGGCATCAACCAGATCAGCGCAGTGATCGAGAGCCTGCGGACCAGTCCCGGCAGCCGCCGCCACATCATCGAGGGCTGGAACGTCGCCGAGCTTGATCGCATGGCGCTCCCGCCGTGCCACAAGACCTACCAGTTCCATGTTTCGGGGGCGGGCGGCGCCAATAAAGATGGGGAGGCGCGGCTAAATTGCCTGCTGTACCAGCGCAGCTGCGACGTCGCGCTCGGCCTGCCGTTCAACCTGTGGTCGGCGGCACTGCTCACTGTGATGATCGCCCAGCAGGTGGGGATGCAGCCGGGCCAGCTTGTGTGGACGGGGGGCGACGTGCACCTCTACCTCAACCACGCGCATCTGATCGAGGAGCAGCTCTCCCGCCAGCCGCAGGGCCACCCCCGGCTCGAGCTTTTGCGGCAACCCGAAACAATATTCGAATATTCGATCGAGGATTTCGCGGTGCATGATTACGCGCCGCTCCCTCCGATCAGTGCCCCTGTTGCGGTGTGACCATTGCCATACCAGCACGCTTGACCGCCCTCCGCCGTTGAAATAAAAATACGTGTTCAAGCAATGAATGCACCGGCATCCGGCAAGGGTGCGACAAGGGAGAGCGCAGGCCATGGCCGATCCTGAAAGACCAGCGGGCGAAGGCGAAAAAGGCAATCGCCCGGTGCTCGCGCTGCACGTTCCCGAGCCCAAATATCGCCCCGGCGACACCGCCGATTTCTCGCACATCGAGATCGGCCAGCCCGGCGACCAGCCGCGCCCGGATGAGGGCATCCACCCCTCACAGATGGCGGGGCTCGCCTATGGCCTCGTGCGGGTGCTCGGCGATGACAACCTTGCGCACGGTCCCTGGAACCCGCGCCTGTCCCCCGACACTTTGCGTACCATGCTTGGCCACATGGCGATGGTGCGCGCTTTCGACGAACGGATGTTCCGCGGCCAGCGGCAGGGCAAGACCAGCTTCTACATGAAGTGCACCGGCGAGGAGGCAACCTCGATCCCGCCGGCAATGGCGCTGGCAAGCGACGATATGGTGTTCCCCTCCTACCGCCAGCAGGGTATTCTGATCGCGCGCGGCTATCCGCTGCTCGAGATGATCAACCAGATCTATTCCAATAAGGCCGACAAGCTGAAGGGCCGCCAGCTGCCGATCATGTATTCGAGCCGCGAGCACAGCTTCTTCAGCATCTCCGGCAACCTTGCCACCCAGTGCCCGCAGGCGGTGGGCTGGGCGATGGCGAGCGCGATCAAGGGCGACAGCCGGATCGCGGCGTGCTGGGTGGGCGAGGGATCGACCGCCGAGGGCGATTTCCACGCAGCCTGCACCTTTGCGGCCGTTTACAACGCGCCGGTGATCCTCAATGTGATCAACAACCAGTGGGCAATCTCGAGCTTCTCGGGCTTTGCGGGCGGAGAGCGCACCACTTTTGCCGCGCGCGGACTCGGCTACGGGATCGCGGCGCTCAGGGTCGACGGCAATGACGCGCTGGCGTGCTATGCCGCTGCCGAATGGGCTGCCAACCGCGCACGCGGCAATCATGGCCCGACGCTGATCGAATACTTCACCTACCGCGCAGAAGGGCACTCCACCTCGGACGATCCCAACGGCTACCGTTCTGCGCAGGAGCGCGAGGAGTGGCCGCTTGGCGACCCCGTCACGCGGCTCAAGAACCACCTGATCGCGATCGGAGAATGGGACGAGGACCGTCAGACCGCGATGGACCTGGCCTGCGCCGAGGAGGTCAAGGCCACCACCAAGGAAGCCGAGAAGAACGGCATCCTTGGCCACGGCCTCCACCACCCGTTCCAAACCATGTTCGAGGACGTTTACGAGGAGCTGCCCTGGCATCTTGAGGAACAGGCCGAGCAGGCGATCCGCGAACGCATCACCAAGTTCGGCACCGAAAGGCCCTTCGGATGAGCGAGAACCCAGCCACGGTAGGCGAAGCCGTCGTCGCAACCGAAGTGCCAGCCGAACGCCGCCTCAACATGATCGAAGCGATCAACGAGGCGCTCGACATCATGCTCGCGCGCGATCCCGATGTTATCGTCATGGGCGAGGATGTCGGCTATTTCGGCGGGGTGTTCCGCGCCACTGCCGGGCTTCAGGCCAAGCATGGCAAGAACCGCGTGTTCGATACCCCGATCAGCGAATGCGGGATCATCGGTGCGGCGGTGGGGATGGGGGCTTATGGCCTGCGCCCCGTGCCGGAAATTCAGTTCGCCGATTACATTTATCCCGGCCTCGACCAGCTGATCAGTGAAGCTGCGCGCCTGCGCTACCGGTCGGCGGGCGACTACATCGCGCCGCTGACCGTGCGATCGCCATTCGGCGGGGGCATTTTCGGCGGTCAGACCCACAGCCAGAGCCCCGAGGCGCTGTTTACCCACGTAGCGGGCCTCAAGACCGTGATCCCGGCGACCCCGCACGATGCAAAAGGCCTGCTGATTGCGGCGATCGAAGACAATGATCCGGTGATCTTCTTCGAGCCCAAGCGCATCTATAACGGGCCGTTCACCGGCTTCTACGACAAGCCGGTCGAACCTTGGAAGAAGCATCCCGGTAGCGTGGTGCCGGAAGGCTACTACAAGATCCCGCTTGGCAAGGCGCGCACCGTGCGTGAGGGCGAACAGCTGACCGTGCTCGCCTATGGCACGATGGTCCACGTCGCCGAAGCTGTGTGCATCGCCAAGGGCGTCGATGCCGAGATCCTCGACCTGCGCACGCTGGTCCCGCTCGACATCAAGGCGATCGAGGCGTCGGTCGAGAAGACGGGCCGCTGCCTGATCGTGCACGAGGCGACCCGCACGAGCGGCTTTGGCGCGGAATTGTCGGCGCTGGTCACTGAACGCTGCTTCTACCACCTCGAAGCCCCGGTCGAACGCGTCACCGGCTTCGACACCCCCTATCCCCACAGCCTCGAATGGGCCTATTTCCCCGGTCCGGTCCGCATCGGCGAGGCCATCGACAAGCTTTTTAAGGACTAAGGACCTTGCCTCTGGTAGCCAAATACACCGAGATTTGTCCTCACGCCCTTCTGGCTAGGAGGGCTGCGCAGCGCGGGCTGGTTGCCCCGTGCAAGCAGCGCGACGCCGTCCAGAGGGGCTTGAGGACAAACCGCAAAGCGGCGGGCCATTCGGCGCTGAATTCAGCGTTGCTCGTCAGTCACGATGAATTCTCATCGCTCCTTCCTCACGCCTCGACTTCAGCCCCGAATGGCTCCGTCTCGGCGTGTTTGGCTACCAGAGGCAAGGTCTAAACATGGCCAAGTTCACATTCAACATGCCCGACGTGGGCGAAGGCGTTGCCGAGGCGGAAGTCGTCGAGTGGTACATCAAGGTCGGCGACCGCGTAGAGGAGGACCAGCACCTCGTCGACGTGATGACCGACAAGGCGACCATCGACATCGAGAGCCCGGTGACGGGCATCGTCACGGCGCTTGCGGGCGAGGTGGGGGACACCATCGCCATCGGCGCGATGCTGCTGGTGATCGAGACCGAGGGCGAGTCTGAGGGTGAGGCGGAAGCTGAGGCCGCTGCCGAGCAGATCGAAGACGAAATGTCCGATGCCGATGGGGCCGATGGTGCCGCCGCCGAGCGGATCGAGGTCGAGAATCCCCACGCGTCGGATGCCGATGATGCGCTCGCCGCCGACCCGCAGCCCCAGCCGCTTCCCGCTCCGACGCCGCTTCCCGCTCCGACGCCGCGCCCCGCTACGACGCCGTCTCCTGAGCCGAATGCCGAAGCAAAGGTCCTTGCATCCCCTGCCGTGCGCCAGCGCGCGCGCGATCTCGGCATCGATCTTGGCCAGGTGAAGCCCGCCGCCGATGGCCGCGTGCGCCATGCCGACCTCGACGCCTTCCTCGCCTATAACGCCGGGAGCGGCTTTGGCGCGGCAGGCCGTTTGCGCGGCGACGAGGTCATCAAGGTCATCGGCCTGCGCAAGCGCATCGCCCAGAACATGGCCGCTTCCAAGCGCCACATCCCGCACTTCACCTATGTCGAGGAATGCGATGTCACCGACCTGGAGACCTTGCGCGCACAATTGAACGCCGCGCGGGGCGGCGCTGAAGGTTCTCGGCCCAAGCTCACCTTGCTGCCGCTGCTGATCACCGCGATCTGCAAGACGGTCCCGGCCTTCCCGATGATCAACGCGCGCTACGATGACGAGGCGAACGTGGTGACGCGCCACGGCAGCGTGCACCTCGGCATGGCGGCGCAGACCGACGCGGGCCTGATGGTCCCGGTAATTCGCGACGCGCAAGGCATGAACCTGTGGCAGCTTGCCCGGGAGATCGGACGGCTCGCCCAAGCCGCGCGCACCGGCAAGGCGACCTCGGAGGAGCTTTCCGGCTCGACCCTGACGATCACTTCGCTGGGGCCGCTGGGCGGGGTCGCCACCACGCCGGTCATCAACCGGCCAGAAGTGGCGATCATCGGTCCCAACCGGATTGTCGAGCGTCCGATGTTCGTCAGCGACGGGATGGGCGGCGAGCGAATTGCCAAGCGCAAGCTGATGAATATCTCGATCTCCTGCGATCACCGTGTGGTCGATGGCCACGATGCGGCAAGCTTCGTGCAAGCCATCAGGCGCCTGATCGAGACGCCCGCGCTGCTGCTGGTGGACTGACGAACATATTGCGCCAGGGCCGGCGCGACGGGCGTTGACAGCCCGAACCGCCGGACGTAATGGCGCTGCTCCACGAGCGGGGCGGCATTCCTGCCACGCTCGAAAGGACAAGATGCGCGGGTGTAGCTCAGTTGGTTAGAGCGCCGGCCTGTCACGCCGGAGGTCGCGGGTTCAAGTCCCGTCACTCGCGCCACTTGTTCCTTGGGATCGCCGAAATGGTACTGAAAAAGGCGGGCGGAAAAAGGCGGGCGTCAGTCCGCCTTTTCTTTTGACGGCTGAGGGGGGGCGTGGGGAATGCTCCAGCTCCCCGTCTCCATCCACACCAGAAAGCGCTTGAGCGGCAGCAGCCAGACCAGGCCGAGAATGACGTAGACCACGGTCTGCGCTCCACCGGACCAGTTCCCGATGACGTCCGGCGCATAGCGCGCGATGACGATGCCGTAGGCCATCAGCGCGATGAACAGGCTGATGATGCCGAAGGGAATTCGCCAGGTCGGGGTCTCGCGCATCAGATGTTTCCGTAAATCCGTGTGGGGGTAACGACCGCATCGAGGGCAACGTCGTGGGGCTCGGTCGGCAGGGCCTCGCAAACTTGCGCATCCCATGCGAGCCCAACGGCAAGCATCGGGCGATGTTCCGCGAGCCAGCGATCATAATGTCCGCCGCCCTGTCCAAGCCGCGCGCCGTCGGCGGTGAAACCGACGAGGGGGATAAAAAGAATCTCAGGCACCAGTGGATCGGCATCGGCGGCGGGCTGGAGGATGCCGAAGGGGCCGACTTCGAGATCGCCTTGCGCGTAGGGATCGGTGTGGTGGCGGAAGGTCATCGGTGTGTCGCGATCCGCGAAAAAGGGCAAGGCAATCACGTGCCCCGCATCGCGGAAAAAGCGCGCATAGGCAGCCGCGGGGGCCTCCCAAGGGCCGGCATGATAAAGGCCGATGACAGCCTGTAGCGGGATGCGCGCGAGCAGCGGCGCAGGTGGCCGATGGAACAACAGCCCGCGAACCGCGTCCGGCAACGCCTCGACATGCGCCTTACGCGCGGCACGCAAGGTTTTGCGGAGTCCGTCTTTGGTTGGCATCAATCATAGACCCCGCACGATAATCGCCCCGCAAGGGCCGCAAGCCCGAACGGGCGCCCACAGGGATGGCCCCATCGGGGCCGGGCCCCAGGAGGAAAGCCGAGCCCGCAGCCGAGCGCGCCGGCGCCTGAGGCCAAAACAAAAAACGTAGCGGAACCACCATGGGTCGTTTGCACTCGAAATCCTCTGACGCGTTTTACGTCAGGTGGGCGCCGTATGCCCAAGTCTTCCGGACGAACCAGCAGGCAAGGGCAGGGACAGCTCCCATTTGGATTACTTATAGCCTCAGGGATGTTCAACGGCTCGTACCGAGCAGTCCCGCCAAGAGTCTATCTAGGCGTTTGCGGCCGCCTCTTCAAGCGCCGCTGCATTGGCCTCGGCGCGGGCCGCGAGTGCCTCGAGACGTTCGGCCACTGCGTCGGCGAGGGAACCGGCTCCAACGACGGACGGCGCGGTGCCGCCGAACAGGTCCGCTTGGGATGTGGGAGCGATGGGCGGCGCGGCAGGCGTAGGCTGTGCTGCGGCCACGCGCGCGGCGGACAGATCGGCTTCCAGAGCGGCGATGGCATTGCGCAGGGCCTCGACCACTTCGGGATCGACGGTTTCGGCTGTAGGCACAGGTGCCGGTTCGGGCGCCGGTTCGGGCGCACGTTCGGGCGCTTCGGCGAGCTGCTTCCTCGCCTGATCAAGCTCGTCGGCCATGAACAAGGCGGCAAACAGCAGGTTCTGCGCCTCGAGCGGCGCGCGCGCGCTGCCCAACTGCGCATATTTCTCCGCAATCATCGTGCCCAGCGCCCGGATATGCGCTTCCTGCCCATCCGTACAGGCGACGGTGTAGCTCTTGGGTCCAATGCTGAGCGTGACGGTGCTCATGGTGTCCTAATCTTCCAGCTGGGTCAGAAGATCGTCGAGTTCGCGAAGGCTTTCCGCGACTTGCTCACGCAACTTCTCGTGAACATTGACCAGTTCGACCACCTTGGCGGAGCCGCCCCCTGCCTTGCCGTCCGCGCCAAGGCCTGCCTCGCGCGAAGCGTCAATGCGCGCCATCGCGCTTTCGATGCGGGCCAGCGCGGAGGCGATGCGGTCAGCGGTCATGGTGGCCAAGGGATACCAAGAGAACGCATGGGGCGCAAAGGCTTGGGCGGGGCTGTTGATAAGTGACCGGCGCATCCGGCGCAAAAGGAAAGCTTTGCGCAAGGTTGACCTCCCCCTTGGGCTCGGCAATGGACCGGCGCACTGCGACAGGGGTCGAATCGCCTGACGGGCGCTGTCGCCGCAGCAGGAGATTTTCGTGCCGATGAGCATCGACGCAGCCCGCCTCCAACCGATGGCCAACGCCATCCGAGCCCTTTCGATGGACGCGGTGGAGGCGGCCAATTCGGGCCACCCCGGGATGCCGATGGGCATGGCCGATGTTGCGACGGTGCTGTTCACCGGCCACCTCAAGTTCGATCCCGCTGCGCCCAAGTGGGCCGACCGCGACCGCTTCGTGCTCTCGGCAGGCCACGGGTCGATGCTGATCTACAGCCTGCTGTACCTCACCGGCTACGGCGCGCCGACAATCGACGACATTCGCAATTTCCGGAAGCTGGGCAGCCCGTGTGCGGGCCACCCCGAAAACTTCATGCTCGACGGCGTGGAATGCACCACCGGCCCGCTCGGGCAAGGCCTCGCGATGGCGGTCGGGATGGCGATGGCCGAACGGCACCTCAATGCCGTCTTCGGCGACGAGCTGGTCGATCACCGCACCTGGGTGATTGCAGGCGACGGCTGCCTGATGGAAGGTATCAACCACGAGGCGATCGGGCTCGCAGGGCATCTTGGGCTCGGGCGTTTGTGCGTCCTGTGGGACGACAACCGCATCACCATCGACGGCGCGACCGACCTGTCGACATCGGAAGACATCAAGGCCCGCTATGTCGCGACCGGTTGGCACGTCACCGACTGTGACGGGCACGATTTTGCCGATATCGAACGCGCGCTGGCCGATGCCAAGGCCGACCCGCGCCCCTCGCTCGTTGCCTGCCGCACCATCATCGGTAAGGGCGCCCCTAACAAGCAGGGCACCAGCGCCACCCACGGCGCGGCGCTGGGCGCAGCGGAAGTCGCCGCAGCGCGGCAGACGCTGGGCTGGACCTGTGAACCCTTCGTGATCCCTTCCGAAATCCTCGCCGATTGGCACAGTGCAGCCGAGCCGGGCCGCGCAGGCCATGGTGCATGGGCGGGGCGGCTTGAAGCATCACCGCACAAGGCCAAGTTCGAGCGGCGCATGGCGGGCGATTTGCCGGAAGGCTTCAGCCTCGACGCGCACATCGCCGGGCTGATGGCGGCCCCGCAGAAGATCGCGACCCGCAAGGCTTCGGAAATCGCGCTTGGCGCGATCAATCCGGCGCTCCCCGACACGATTGGCGGCAGCGCCGACCTTACCGGATCGAACAATACGCTGGCGGGCGGGATCGGCACCTTCAACCGAGACAACTATGCAGGCCGATACGTCTATTACGGCATCCGCGAGTTCGGCATGGCTGCGGCTATGAACGGGATGGCGCTGCACGGCGGCGTGATCCCTTATGGCGGCACCTTCCTGGTGTTCACCGACTATGCGCGCGGGGCGATCCGCCTCTCGGCGCTCCAGCACGCGCGCGTGATCTATGTCATGACGCATGACTCTATCGGGCTGGGCGAGGACGGGCCGACCCACCAACCGGTCGAGCACCTCGCGTCGCTGCGGGCGATGCCGGGCCTCCTCGTGATGCGCCCGGCCGATGCGGTTGAGACTGCCGAGTGCTGGGACATTGCGCTGCGCCAGAACGACCGCCCGACGGTGCTGGCGCTGACCCGGCAGAACCTGCCGCAGCTGCGGCTCGCGGCGTCGGAGAACCTCTGCGCGAAGGGCGGCTACCGCCTCAAACCCGCCGAGGCTGCGCGCAAGGTCGTGTTCATCGCCACCGGCTCGGAAGTCGAGCTGGCGTTTGCCTGCGCAGGTCAGCTGGAAGCGCAAGGGATTGGTGCGGACGTCGTCTCGATGGTCTGCACCGAGCTCTTCGACGAGCAGCCCGCCGATTACCGCGCCGACATCCTGGCCGATGATGCGTTGATCGTCTCGGTCGAGGCGGCCAGCACCTTTGGCTGGCAGCGCTACACCGGCACGCACGGTCTCAACATCGGCATCGACACCTTCGGCGCTTCGGCTCCGGCGGGTGATCTGTTTGCCCATTTCGGCTTCACCGCGGAGGCAATAGTCCCGCAAATCCTTAACAAATTGAACGCTTAAGCAGGAGTACCTCTCATGGCCACCAAAGTTGCCATCAATGGCTTTGGCCGCATCGGCCGGCTCGTCGCGCGCGCAATCCTTGAGCGCACCGACCACGATCTTGAGCTGGTTGCGATCAACGACCTTGCCGATGCCAAGGCCAACGCGCTGCTGTTCGCCTTCGATTCGGTCCACGGCCGCTTCCACGGCGAAGTGACCGCTGACGGCAATGCGATCATCGTCAATGGCAAGCGCATCGCGGTGACCAAGGAACGCGATCCCGCCAACCTGCCGCACGGGCAAATGGGCATCGACATCGTGCTTGAGTGCACCGGCTTCTTTCAGTCCGACGAAGCAAGCCGCCCGCATCTGGCCGCCGGGGCCAAGCGCGTGCTGATCTCGGCGCCTGCAACCGGCGTGTCCAAGACCATCGTGTTCGGCGTGAACCACGCGGCGCTGACCGCCGATGACGTGATCATCTCCAACGCGAGCTGCACCACCAACTGCCTCGCGCCGGTCGCCAAGGTGCTCAACGACGTGATCGGGATCGAGCGCGGTTTCATGACCACGATCCACTCCTACACCAATGATCAGCGGATGCTCGACCAGATCCACCCGGATCTGCGCCGCGCGCGGGCTGGCGCTGTCAACATGATCCCGACCACCACTGGCGCTGCGCGCGCGGTCGGCCTGGTGCTGCCGGAGCTGAAGGGCAAACTCGACGGATCGTCCATCCGCGTGCCGACCCCGAATGTGTCGCTGATCGATCTGGTGTTCACCCCATCGCGCGACACCTCGGTCGAGGAAATCAACGCCGCGCTGAAGGCCGCAGCCGAGGGCCCGATGAAGGGCGTGCTCGACTACACCGACCAGCCGCTCGTCTCATCGGACTTCAACCACTATCCGGCGTCCTCGACCGTCGACAGCCTTGAGACCTCGGTCATGGAAGGCAAGCTGGCCCGCGTGGTGAGCTGGTACGACAACGAGTGGGGCTTCTCCAACCGGATGATCGACACCGCCAGGGTGATGGCGAAGTTTCTGTAAGCCCTCCACTTACGAACGGACACCTTGGCCATGAGCTTCAAAACCCTCGACGATTTGCCCGCCGATCTCACTGGCGAGGTCGCGCTGGTCCGCGTCGATCTCAACCTTCCCATGAAGGGCGGTTCGGCGACCGACGTGACGCGGGTCGAGGCGGTGCGGCCGACGATCCTCGAACTCGCGGGCCGCGGCGCCAAGGTGCTGCTGCTTGCGCATTTCGGGCGTCCGGGCGGGCAGCGCTCCTCGATGCTCTCGACCAGCATGGTCGTGGGCGATGTGGGCCGCGTGCTGGGCGAGGAGATCATGTTCATTCCCGAGCTGACCGGGCCTGTCGTGGCGCAGTCGATCGGTATCCTTGCGCCAGGTGACATTGGCCTCCTCGACAACACCCGCTTCTGGCCGGGCGAGGAAGCGAACGATCCCAACTTTGCGCAAGCCATCGCCGCCAACGCCACGCTCTACGTCAACGACGCCTTCAGCACAGCGCACCGCGCCCACGCCACTACAGAAGGTCTGACGCACTTCCTCCCGTCCTATGCCGGCCGCTTGATGGAAGCCGAATTGAAGGCATTGGACGCCGCGCTCGGCAAGCCCGAACAGCCGGTCGCAGCAGTGGTCGGCGGGGCCAAGGTTTCGACCAAGCTCGCCGTGCTCGAGCATCTGGCGGACAAGGTGCAGCACCTTATCATCGGCGGGGGCATGGCCAACACCTTCCTTGCCGCGCGCGGGGTAAATGTCGGCAAGAGCCTGTGCGAGCATGATCTTGCCGACACCGTCACCCGCATCATGGACGAGGCCGAGCGGACGGGCTGCACCGTGCATCTGCCTTACGATGTGGTGGTGGCCAAGGAATTCGCCGCCAACCCGCCGAGCATGCGGACCTGCAACGTCCACGAGGTCGCAGAAGACGAGATGATCCTCGATCTGGGCCCGATGGCGGTCGAAGCGCTGGCCGATGTGCTCAAGACCTGCCGCACGCTGGTGTGGAACGGACCGCTCGGCGCCTTCGAGACCGAGCCATTCGACGCTGCGACCAATGCGCTGGCGCGCACCGCTGCGGCGCTGACGCTCGAGGGATCGCTGATCAGCGTGGCGGGTGGCGGAGACACTGTCGCAGCGCTGGCGCACTCGGGTGTGGAGCAGGATTTTTCTTATGTTTCAACCGCTGGCGGCGCGTTCCTCGAATGGATGGAAGGCCAAGTGCTGCCCGGCGTAGCGGCGCTCGAACGCTAAGATGGCTGCGTCTTCTGCCGAGATTGAAGCGCTTGCGATCACCCTGATGCGTGCCTGGGTGGCGGCCGATGCCAAAGCGATGAAGAAGCTTGTCGCGCGCGATGCGATGGTGATGGTCGGCTCGCTTCCGCCGCAATTGCTCGACCGCCCAAGCTTCCTTGCTGCTGCCGAGCAAGGCTTCGCCTGCACGCGCTTCGCCTTCCGCGAGGTCATTGTGCGGGTCCGCGGCAAGACCGCGTGGTTTGTTGCCGGGGCCGAGCTGGAACTCGCGTTCGGCAGCAAATTGTGGTCCGGCCCGTTCCTTGTCACCGACCAGTGGAGGAAGGGCGCGTTTGGCGGGTGGAAGCTTACCGAGCGCAGCCTCGCACGGCTCGATCCGGATGACAGGATCGCCGCCTCGGTCGCCAAATTGCAATTGTGGAAGCAATCATGAGCGAAATGGTCGAAACCAGTTACGGGACGCTGTCCAGGATGGAGAGCGGCGAGTTTGCCGGGTGGCGTTACTGGCAGGGCGATCCCTACGAAACCGGCTCCGGCCCCTTCTACCACCGCTGTGAGGAAGACGGTTCCTACACCAGCGCCTTCCGCGCCGAAGCCCGCCACATGAACGGCGGCGGCTTCATGCATGGCGGCTGCATGATGACCTTTGCCGACTTTGCGCTGTTTGCCATCGCCACCGATGTGCTGGGCGGCGATCATGCCGTAACGCTGAACCTGTCGGGCGATTTTCTCGGCTCGGTTGCTTGCGGCGCGCTGGTCGAGGCGCGCGGCGAGGTCACGCGCGGGGGCGGCAAGACGATCTTCGTGCGCGGACTGGTGACCGGCGATGGTCAGCCGGGCTTGAGCTTTTCGGGGATCATCCGCCGCCTGGCCCGGCGCTGACCGCTACCCGATCCTTCGCGGTTGCAGCATCGCTGGTGGTTGGCTAAGGCGCGCTCCAAAGGGCCTGTGCATACCTATGCATAGACCGGACAACTCACATTCGCGCCCTTGGAGAACCCCGCCATGAACACCCAGGAAATGACGACCCGCATCGCCGCCGGACAGGGGTTTATCGCCGCGCTCGACCAGTCGGGGGGCTCCACGCCCAAGGCGCTGCACGGGTACGGGGTGGAGGATGACGAGTGGTCGGGGGACGAGGCGATGTTCGCCCAGATCCACGCGATGCGCGCCCGCGTCATCACCTCGCCGTGCTTTTCGAGCGGCAAGGTAATCGGCGCGATCCTGTTCGAGCGGACGATGGACGGCCATGTCGATGGCAAGACCACCGGCGACGCTTTGAAGGCGCGCGGTATCGTCCCGTTCATCAAGGTCGACGAGGGCCTCGCGGATGAAGAGGGCGGCGTGCAGTTGATGAAGCCGATGGTGAAGCTTGAAGCGCTGCTCGCAAAGTCTGTGGCGGCGGGCATGTTCGGCACCAAGATGCGCTCGGTCATCAAGGCGGCAAACCCTGAAGGCATCGCCGCCGTTGTCGCGCAGCAGTTCGAGGTCGGCCAGCAGATCATCGCCGCCGCCCTCATGCCGATCATCGAGCCCGAATACGACATCACCACCGAACACCGCGCCGCGGGCGAGGCGATTCTGTTCGCCGAGATCACCAGGCACCTGGACGCGCTGCCCGGCGGCGAGCAGGTGATGCTCAAGCTCTCGATCCCCGCGACGGCCGGCCTCTACACTCCGCTGGTAAACCACCCCAAGGTGCTGCGGATGGTGGCGCTGTCGGGCGGGTTCTCGACCGACGACGCCTGCGCGCGCCTGTCGCGCAACCCCGGCATGATCGCAAGCTTTAGCCGCGGGCTGCTGCAAGATCTGCGCAAGGGCCAGTCGGACGCGGAGTTCAACACCGTGCTCGGCAAGGCAATCGACCAGATCGCCAGCGCCAGCGCCTAAGACCCCGGGTTCGGATCAGCGCGTCTCGAAGGTGAAGCGATAGGCTTCGTTCGGCGTTTCCTTCCCTTCGCCCGCAATGCGCCCCGGCTCACCCGAAGTCAGGGCAAGGCCGGTGCCGTGCGCGGTATAGGGCTCGCCCAGTGTCAGGTCGGCGGTCTTGCGCCAGCCTTTGCCGTCGATGCGCGTCTTCACCACCAGCCGCCCGGCCCAGATGCAGCGGGCGTTGATCGGGCATCGGCTGTCTTCGACGACCGATTGCGGGGTGACCATCAGCGCGCCGACCGCGACCCGCTGGCCGAGCGCCGCGGCGCTCCCCTGCGGCAAGGAGACACTCGCCACGCCTCCGGCAGCGGGGATGATCGTGCAGGCGCCCAACACGGTGAACAAAGCGAACGCGGCGAGGGAGTTGATAAGTTGTTTCATCCCCCGCTTAGGCGCACCCAGGCCTGATTAACGGCTGAACAGGTGACAGCACCGCTGCAAGCCATTAGCGGGAGCCGTCATGGCCAAAACACAACTCTATCTCATCTCGCCCCTCGATGTCGGTGGCGATTTCCCCGCCCGGCTCGAGCGCGCTCTGGCGGCGGGCGCCCGGCACCGCGGCGATCTTGTCACCGCCTTCCAGTTCCGGGTGAAGGGTGTGGACAGCCACGAGGCAGCGTTGCTGGCCGAGCCTCTGCAAGCGATCTGCGCCGCCCATGACGTGGCCTTCATCGTCAACGATTCGGTGGCGCTCGCCAAGCGTCTCAAGGCCGACGGGGTGCATCTTGGGCAGGGCGACGGATCGCCGCGTGATGCGCGTGAGGAACTGGGCCGCGAGGCGCAGATCGGCGTCACCTGCCACGCCAGCCGCCACCAGGCGATGGAAGCGGGCGAGGCGGGGGCGGACTACGTCGCGTTCGGCGCCTTCTACTCCTCGACCACGAAGGACATTGCCAAGGATCGGGGCCCGGACGCCGAGGTGCCCGATCTCGAATTGCTGCAATGGTGGGCGTCGATCTTCGAAATCCCCTGCGTCGCGATCGGCGGCATCACGCCCGAGAACTGCAAGCCGCTGATCGAGGCAGGCGCGGACTTCCTCGCGGTGTCGGGCGCGGTGTGGAACGGCGACGAGGTCGAGGCGATCGAGGCCTTCGCCAAGGCCATGCGGGGGTGAGCGCTGCACGGATGCCGACATGAAAACGGGTGCCCGACCCAAGTCCGAGCACCCGTCAATCAGCTTATGCCAATCCCTTTAGGGGCAGCAGCTCATGGTAGCATCGCAGCATGCGAGCACGAGGTCGCAGCACGACATGGCCAAGCTGGCAACTTGCTCGGGCGCAGCCGCGAAGGCCGCTGAACTGGAACCAAGCAGCACTACCGCGGTCAAAATGTACTTCTTCATGTCTATTCTCCGTTGAAATTGATTGCTTTGGGTCAGCCGACGAAGCGCGGGGGAGGCGGCTCTGGCCCGGTACTCAAGAAGCTCAAATTGGATGGATAGTCTGAGGGATGGGCGATCGGCGCCGGATCGCACCTTTCTCGATCTAACCAGCGTTCGCCCAAAAGAACGGGGCAAGACGCAGCGCAGTACGCGGCACACTGAAATGAAGTGTCGGCGTGACAATCGCCGCAATCGCCGCCAGCGCCCATTATTTCGTCGACCGCAGCGGTTGGCATGCAACTGCTGGCCGCTGAAGCTGTGCCCAATGGAGCCAGGGCTGCCAGCAGGAGCGCGAGCAAAAGGGAAAGGCGAACGGTCATCATCATAAGCTTACCCCACTGTTCGTGCAAAGCAACGGAGTTGTTCCACCGGTTGAAGCTACGAAACCCGAGATGCAGAAGAAAAGCCGCAGCGGCACTATTGCAACTATGAGGCCGAAAGCTGGCCAAGAGCTTTTGCCCCGGCTGCATCCCAAGCGAATGAAGCTTTAGGGCGCGGTGCTCACCCGCGTGCAGATCAGCTTGCTCCGGCTTCCATCGGCGTTCAGCTTCTGCACGGTGTTCTCGCCCAGCACGCGGAAACGCTGGTCCTTCTTGGGGCCGCGGGTGAAGACCAGTTCGGTGCCGCGCAGCAGGTAGATTCCCGAGCCAGCCGCGCTGTTGTAGCTTGACGCGGTGCCGATCCCGAAGTCCTCCTCGGGCACTTCGATGAAGGCTTTGCCCCCGGCATCGCCCGGCAGCGCGCACTGCCAGTCGCCATGGTCGATGATGCCGAGCATGCCGCCGGCGGGCGCAGCGGCGCGGCCTTGTGGGCGCGACGCGTCGCGATCATTAGGGCGTACCTGCGATTGCGCGCTGCCGGGCAGGTAGGCGGCGGCAGCGGCTGCGCCAACGGTCAGCAGGATTACATAACGGGTCTTCATGGGCGCGGCCATAACAGCCGCCGGGCGCGGAGGCCAAGTGTTTCGCGCTGCATTGCCGCGCGGCTTTGCCCCCGCTTGCCCGGATCGGCAGGCTCGGCTATGGGCGCGCATCATTTCGAAGGCGTACGCTTTTGCGGCGCGGTGCTCCCAACGCTCTTTTTCACCTCCCGGACTCCAACCTGCATAAAGGCCCAAAGCCCCATGAAGATCAGCGGCGTCGATATCCGCCCCGGCAATATCATCGAATATGAAAAGGGCATCTGGAAGGTCGCCAAGATCCAGCACACCCAGCCGGGCAAGGGCGGGGCCTATATGCAGGTTGAAATGAAGAACCTGCAGGACGGCCGCAAGACCAACGTGCGCTTCCGCAGCGCCGATACGATTACGCGCGTGCGGCTCGATACGCAGGAATTCCAGTTCCTCTATGCCGAGGGCGATGACCTCATCTTCATGGATAACGACACCTTCGAACAGATCACGCTGCCCGGCGACCTGCTCGGCGATGCGCGCCCGTTCCTTCAGGACGGGATGCAGGTGAACCTTGAACTGTGGGACGAAAAGCCGATCTCGGTCGAACTGCCCTCGCAGATCGAAGCGATGATCGTCGAGGCGGACGCGGTGGTGAAGGGCCAGACCGCCTCGTCCAGCTTCAAGCCTGCGATCCTCGACAACGGCGTGCGCATCATGGTGCCGCCGCATATCGGTGCCGGGACGCGCATCATCGTCGATGTGTACGAGCAAGCCTACGTCGGCAAGGCGAACTGAGCTCACCCCAACCCGTTTGTGTCGAGCAAAGCCTTGACACCATAGTGCATCAGCACGGCCTCTCGACCCGGCTCGAGACGAAAGGCGAAAGAGTTTTGTAATGGCAGCTATTTCCGGCCTCATTCGCGTCATGGAGCGCGCCGCGCGCAAGGCGGGAGGGCGTCTGCGCCGCGATTTCGGCGAAGTCGAACACTTGCAGGTCAGCCGCAAGGGCCCGGCCGATTTCGTCAGCAAGGCAGACATCCGCGCTGAACGCACGCTCTATGACGAACTGCTTAGCGCCCGTCCGGGCTGGGGCTTCGTCATGGAAGAGGCCGGCGTGATCGAGGGCGATCCGGGGATGCCGCGCTGGATCGTCGATCCGCTCGACGGCACCAGCAACTTCCTGCACGGCATTCCGCACTTCGCGATTTCGATCGCCGCGCAGGAGCCTAAGCTTGGTGGCCCAGATTCTTCCGGAAACGCTTGGGGCGATGTCGTGGCGGGCGTGGTCTATCAGCCGATCACCGACCAGACCTTCTGGGCCGAAAAATCGCGCGGCGCGTGGCTTCAGGATGCGCGCCTGCGCGTCTCGGCCCGCTCGCGCCTCGCCGATGCGTTGGTGGCCACAGGCGTGCCGTTCTTTGGCCACGGCGACTTTTCCGAATGGAGCCGGATTTTCGGTGCAATCGGGCCTGAAGTGGCAGGCATCCGTCGTTTTGGCGCCGCTTCGCTCGATCTGGCCTACGTGGCGCAGGGCCGCTTCGACGGGTTCTGGGAAAGCGGGCTTTCGCAATGGGACACGGCTGCAGGCTGCCTGTTGGTGCGCGAGGCCGGCGGCTTTGTCACCGACTTCCGCGGCCGTTCGGAACAGATCCATGCAACCCAGGTGCTGGCGGCGAATGACGGGCTGCATTCCAAGCTGCACAAGCTGTTGGCGGGGGCGCTCAGGTAGCTTCTGCCGCCGTTCGGGCATTTATGCTGCACGGTTCAGAGGCGCTGCAGATCGGCTTAGACCCCCTCCAGATCGTTCTAGACCCCCCTTAGACCCCCTCTAGACCCCTGTTAGACCCCCTCCAAAATGATGTTTTTGGTATGTTCCACGTGAAACATTGGCGGTGGAGGGGCAAACGGGATTGAAGCTTGGAGGAACCCAAGCTAACAGGCCGCAGCCCTGCTCCGAGCGCCCCTGTGGTGGAATTGGCTGACGCGCTCGACTCAAAATGTTGAGATCATTGGAGGTAACGAGGCAAAGCGCTTTTTTAATAGCGCATAAATACAATAACTTCGGTTATTGACGTCGGCTGTTTTGCCTAAATGCGTGCAACTATGTGAAAATCGAAGTTGGGCGCGGCTGACAGTTTGACATTGGATATGCGGGCGTGGTGGAATTGGTAGACGCGCGGGATTCAAAATCCCGTTCCGAGAGGAGTGCGGGTTCGATTCCCGCCGCCCGCACCATCGAACAGAAATGATTTATCGCAAGCGTTGACGCGGAATTGTGCGACAGCTGCGTACTGGATCGTTGCCCGCACGAACTTATTGACCAGAATCGTCGTCAAAGGTGATCGATAGAAGTGGGACCCGTCGATAATGAGCTTCATCAAAGGTGATCGACCGCAACTAGTCGAAAGAAGCCCGTCAGTTTTGCGCATCAAAATCTGAAATGCCGATGTTTTGAGCAATCTTAGCAAGTATTCGAGTCTCTCGCGCTTCCAAGCCTTCCTTGCTATCAAATTGCGACTTCGACACTGCCCAGGTAGCTGGACAACTCACTCAGCAGCCGGCGCGCTCCATCAACGTCAGTATCCTCGGAGGCCTGCTCAAGACCCGCGCCGAGGTCGGTGATCGCCTGAAAGCCAAAACCTCCTCCGGATCCTCGTAAATTGTGCCCGAGAATCGTCACGGTTTCAAAGTCGGCCCGGTCCAGAGCTTCTCGCATAACTATCACATTGTGCCGACAGTTTTCCAGATATGCGGGTACCCGCTCCGCCAATCTCCGGGCCGTTCGCTGGGCCCTGGATTCCGAGCCGCTATCGTCCCGCAACGATCGGGAACCGACCGCAGAATATTCCCTGATTGCCTGCAGCAGAACGTCCTGCTTGATCGGCTTGGTCAGATAGGCCGTGCAACCCGCCGCGAGGCACGTCTCCCGGTCGCCCTTCACGGCAGAGGCGGTGAGCGCAATGATCGGGGTGGTCGGCCTGCCATGGGCCTTCTCCCAGGCGCGGAGCGTCCTCGTCGCGGTCAATCCGTCCATCACTGGCATCTGCCGGTCCATCAGTACCAGATTGTAATCGCCCGCCTTGAACATTTCGCAGGCTATCAGCCCAGTCTCGGCGACGTCGATCTGATAGGGTGTATCCTCGAGATAAGCCAAGGCGATGGTGCAATTGTCGGGCGAATCCTCTGCCATCAGGATTCGCAAAGGCTGCAGCGGCGCATCGCTGTCGGTGCCGATCGTCGCGCCGACCGGACGGTCGGCGATTGGCCAGATTTCGAACGGGACTGTAAAGCCGAACGTGCTGCCCTTGCCGACTTCGCTGGTGACCCAGATGCGCCCGCCCATCAATTCGATCAGTCGTTTGCAGATCGTCAGGCCAAGGCCTGAACCGCCAAATCGGCGCGTCGTCGACGAATCGGCCTGGGCGAAACGCTCGAAGACCGTGGCGAGCTTGTCGTTGGCAATGCCGATGCCTGAATCAGTGACGGTAAACCGCAAGGCCGTCGGCACCGCGTAATCCTGATCCGGCTCGACGGTCAGCAAGATATGGCCGGCCTCGGTGAATTTGATGGCATTGCCGAGCAGGTTGAGCAGCACCTGCCGCAGCCGCGTCGGATCGCCAACAAGGTCATTGCAAACGCTGGGCGCAATCTTGCACCGCAGTATTAGGCTCTTCTCCTGCGCGCGCGGCAGCACCATCTCGATCACTTTTTCCAGATGATCGCCAAGTAAGAAACCGGTCTGTTCGAGATCGAGCTGCGCCGCCTCGACTTTGGAGAGATCAAGGATATCGTTGATGAGATTGAGTAAATTATCACCCGAACGGCGAAAGATTTGGACATACTTGTCCTGTTCCGGCGTGAGCGATGTCTTGGCTAGCAGATCGGCAATGCCCATGATCGCGTTCATCGGCGTGCGGATTTCGTGGCTCATGCTGGCGAGGAAATCGGACTTTGTCCGGCTGGCGCTCTCGGCGGCGGCCTTCGCCAGTTGCAGCTCCTGCTCGAACCGCTTGCGCTCGGTGACATCGCGCGCGGCGGCGAAAACCCCCTGGAGGGTGCGATTGCGGTCATAGAATGTGGTGGCATTGTAGGAGACGACGGTCTGCTTGCCGTCGCGGGCTCTTGCGGTGAGCTCGTAATCGGTGACCGATTTTTCGTTGAGCACCCGCTTGATCCCCGCTTCGGCCCGGTCGGGATCGGTGAAGCAATCCTTGAACGGTGCCCCGATCAACTCGTCGCGGGTGCACCCGGTCAGTGCTTCCATCTGCTTGTTGACGTCGGTGATGATGCCGGCTGGATCGGTGGTCATTAGCGCGTCGATGTTCGATTCGATCAGCGAGCGGGTGTAGAATTGCTGGTCGCGCAGGCGCTGGTCGGATTGCTTCTGCTCCTGCTCGACGAGCTTGCGCGCGGTGTTGTCGGTGCCGATCAGCAGGTAGCCAATGATCACGTCGAGCCCGTCGCGCAGCGCGGTCACCGAAACCACTGCCGGAAGCCGCGTGCCATCCTTGCGGACATAGGTCAGCTCGTAGATGTCCTCGATGCCGCGCGACGCCTTAAACACCAGCGCCTCGAAGCCCGGCGTGATCGGTGTTCCGAGCTCAATGCTCAGAGCCTTCGCGCGGGCGATCAGTTCTTGCGGATCGGAAATGTCCGCCGGGGTAATGGTGTTGGTCACTTCGACCGCTGTATAGCCGAGCATGCGTTCGGCCCCGACGTTGAAGATCTGGATCACGCCTTGCTCATCGGTGGCAATGCTCGAGAAGTTGGCGCTGTTGAAAATCGCGCTCTGCAGGGCCCCGGCCTGCAACAGCGCCTCTTCGGCCGCCTTGCGCGCGGTATTGTCGGTGCCGATCAGCAGATAGCCGATGATCGTGCCCGCTGCATCGCGCAGCGCAGTGACCGAAACGACGGCTGGAAACCGCGTGCCGTCCTTGCGGATATAGGTCAGCTCGTAGATATCTTCGATGCCGCGGGACGCCTTGAACACCAGGGCCTCGAAGCCCGGCGTGATCGGCGTTTGCAGCTCGGCACTCAAAGCCTGCGCGCGCGCAATGAGCTCCTGCGGATCGGAGATGTCCGCTGGGGTGATCTTGTTCATAACTTCGGCTGCGGCATAGCCGAGCATCTGCTCAGCCCCGACGTTGAAGATCTGGATTACGCCCTTGGCGTCAGTGGCGATGCTGGAGAAGTTTGCACTATTGAAAATGGCACGCTGCAGCGCGTCGGCCTTGACGATCGAATCCTCGGTCTGCCCGGCGGCATTGCCGGAAGCGAGAGGTAACAGGCTCTCCGCGCGCTCTTCTGTCGGTGGAATTGTGATGATATGTCCTGACTCAATGTTCGGCCCGGGACACTGGAAACCCCAAATACCGTAGAAAATTCTAGCGAAGAAGCTCTTCCATGGAAGATTCGAACTGCTCGGGAGAATAGGGCTTCTGAAGGAAGCGCCCGCCGGGGACGAACCGCTTGGTCATTTCATCGGTAAGCGTACTTCCCGAGGTGTAGAGCACCGCCAGGCCGGGCCTGAGGCCAATCGCATGATCGGCCAACTCGAAGCCGCCGAGCGCCACTGCATGAAGGCGAATATCGACGAACAGGACGTCGATCTGGTGCGGGGCCGCAAGGTGGATAAGTGCGTTGGCAAGGTCGCCCGCCAGCAGCGAGGCATGGCCCAGATCTTCAATCAGCGACTCGGCGTTCAGGCGAATGAATAATTCGTCTTCTACAACCAGAATCACGGCCATCAGCAGGACATCTGGTGTGAATACTGCATAGCAATAAGGCCCCCACGCGCTGCTCGATCGTTATCGGCTCGCTAACGTTACGCGCGCAAAACGATAGGTTCCAGAGATTAAGTGATTCACCAACAAAGTATCTGCGACTAGCTTGCAGGTGAGCATCATGCCGCCGGGGGCAGCAGAGTTTGGGCGCGGAACGGACATGCCAAATCCGAAATCCGCAAGTCAGCATCCCGACCCATTACGGTCAGAAGCGCCCTCGGCACTGGCCCACTTGGCCTGAGACTTGCACAAAGTCTTACACAGTTTTCGCTCGTAGAAATAATTATAATCTATTATTAATGAGATAGGAGAATCTCGTCCCGCCCAAAATCGAGTTTCGAAAGAAGTGCCAGTTCGAGTCTGGCTAGGGGCACCACACTGACTGGCAGGGCGCCGTTTCATCGGGCCGCGCCTTGTGCCATTGTCTCCCTTCAACAGGGAGACTGATCGGATGCGAAACACCCTTCTTCTCGGCGCTGCGAGCGTGCTGGGCATCGCCGCAGTGCCCGCGCAGGCGGACGAACTGCGCGACGCTGTGACGGCGCAGATGCCGCAGCTTGTCGAGCTCTACAAGGATCTCCACGCCCACCCCGAGCTGTCTTTTCAAGAGGTTGAGACCTCCAGGAAGCTCGCCGCCCGCGCCCGTGCGATGGGCTTCGAGGTGACCGAGGGCGTGGGCAAAACCGGGGTGGTGGCGGTGCTCAAGAACGGCGCCGGGCCAACAGTGCTGCTACGCGCCGACATGGACGGCCTGCCGGTGATCGAGCAGACCGGGCTGCCCTTTGCCTCCAAAGTGCGCGCCATGGCGCCGAACGGGACCGAGACCGGGGTGATGCACGCCTGCGGCCACGATACCCACATGACCAGTTGGATCGGCACGGCGCAGCTCCTCTCCAAGCGGCGCGGCGAATGGTCGGGCACGCTGGTGATGATCCTCCAGCCCGCCGAGGAGATCGGGCAGGGCGCCAAGGCGATGTTGGACGATGGGCTCTACGCCCGCTTCCCCAAGCCGGACTACGTCCTGGCCTTCCATGACGCGGCGCAATTCCCGGCGGGCCAGATCGGCTACACCAAGGGCTTCGCGCTCGCCAATGTCGATTCGGTCGACATCGTGGTGCCGGGGGTGGGCGGGCACGGGGCCTATCCGCATACCACCAAGGACCCGATCGTCATCGCCTCCGCCATCGTCATGCGCCTGCAAACGTTGGTAAGCCGCGAGCTCAATCCTACGGATTCCGCTGTGGTGACCGTTGGCAGCTTCCAGGCCGGCGCAAAGCACAACATCATTCCCGACGAAGCGCGGCTCCAGCTCACGGTCAGGAGCTATAGCGACGCGACGAGGAAACACCTCCTCGACGGCATCGCCCGTATCGCCAAGGGCGAGGCGATCGCTGCCGGGATGCCCGAAGACAAGCTCCCCAAAGTCAACGTGCAGGATCCCTATACTCCCGCGACCTACAACACCCCCGAGATGACCGACAAGGTGGCGGCCAGGCTCAAGGCCCGCTTCGGGGACCGGGTGCAGGAGACGCCGAGCGTGATGGGCGGCGAGGATTTCAGCCAGTTCTACCGCGCCGACAAAGCCAATGTGCAGTCGCTGATCTTCTGGGTCGGCGGCGTGCCCCAGGCGCAATGGGACCGTGCGCAGAAGGGCGAGATCCAACTGCCCTCGCTGCATTCGCCCTTCTGGGCCCCCGACGCCCCGGTGGTGATCGCGACCGCGACCGAGGCGATGACTGCGGCGACGCTAGGTCTCATGCCCAAGCAGGGCGGATAGGGTAGCAACAAAAAAGGCGGCCGCCGGAGCGCGCTCCTTGCGGAGCGCATTACGCCGGCCGTTTCTCCTCCCCAGGAGAACTGTGAAACAGGGGGTATCCTACGAAGGGGCGTAGGTGCCGAGCCGGTGGTGGAGCGCGTTGATCTTGGCGAGCTCCTCGCGATCCTCGGTGTTGCGCGCGTGGCTCTCGAGCGCGCGGCGCAGCAGCTTCATGTCGGCAGTCGAGAGCAGCGCGCGGGCGCGGGCGGGCTCGGTCTTGGGGGTATCGGTATCGTCCATCGTCACTCTCCGCTGGGTGATTGCCCGGGAACCCTTAGGCGGTTCACCGGCATCCCGGAAGGCCGGATTGTCCGGTCTTCCCGGGATTCTCTCCCATCCTTTCAGCTACCGCTAGGCGGCCTCGAGCTGGTTCCCATAAGGCTGCCGCTCAGGCAGCCTCGAACTGATTCATCGTATTGTGCGAGCCGCCGGCCTTGAGGGCTGCTTCACCGGCGAAGTATTCCTTGTGATCGTCACCGATGTCGCTGCCGGACATGTTCTGATGCTTCACGCAGGCGATCCCCTGACGGATTTCCTCGCGCTGCACGTTCTTCACGTAGCCAAGCATCCCTTGCTCGCCGAAATACTCGCGAGCGAGATTGTCGGTGCTGAGCGCAGCAGTGTGATAAGTCGGCAGGGTGATGAGGTGGTGGAAGATGCCGGCCCGCGCCGCGCTATCGCGTTGGAAGGTGCGGATCTTCTCGTCGGCTTCGAGGGCCAGCTCGGTAGTGTCATAGTCGCCACTCATCAGCTTGGCGCGGTCATAGGCCGCCACATCCTTGCCTGCCGCCGTCCATGCGTCGAACACCTGCTGGCGGAAGTTGAGGGTCCAGTTGAAGCTGGGCGAGTTGTTGTAGACGAGCTTCGCATTCGGCACGACTTCGCGGATGCGGTCAACCATTTCAGCGATCTGTTCGACATGCGGCATCTCGGTCTCGATCCACAGCAGGTCGGCGCCGTTCTGCAAGCTGGTGACGCAGTCGAGCACCACGCGGTCCACGCCCGTGCCGGCGCGGAACTGGAAGAGGTTCGAAGGCAGGCGCTTGGGTGCAAGCAGCTTGCCGTCGCGGCTGATGAACACCTGGCCGTTGGTGATGTTAGCCGGATCGACTTCATCGGCATCAATGAAGCTGTTGTACTGGTCGCCGAGATCGCCCTGCTCCTTCGAGAAAGCGATCTGCTTGGTGAGGCCGGCCCCGAGCGAATCGGTGCGAGCGACGATGATGCCGTCCTCGACACCCATCTCCAGGAAAGCGTGGCGGCAGGCACGGATCTTCTGGAGGAAGTCCTCGTGCGGTACGGTGACCTTGCCATCCTGGTGACCGCACTGCTTTTCGTCCGAGACCTGGTTCTCGATCTGCAGAGCGCAGGCGCCCGCCTCGATCATCTTCTTGGCGAGGAGATAGGTCGCCTCGGCATTGCCAAAGCCTGCGTCGATGTCGGCGATGATCGGAACGACGTGGGTTTCGTAGTTGTCGATGGCGTTCTCGAGGCGCTTTGCCTCGACCGCGTCACCGGCCTTGCGTGCGGCGTCTAGCGCGCGGAATATCATGCCAAGCTCACGGGCGTCGGCCTGCTTGAGGAAGGTGTAAAGCTCCTGGATCAGCGCGGGCACCGAGGTCTTCTCGTGCATCGACTGGTCGGGCAGGGGGCCAAATTCGCTGCGCAGCGCAGCGACCATCCAGCCAGACAGGTAGAGGTAACGCTGCTTTGTTGAACCGAAGTGCTTCTTGATCGCGATCAGCTTCTGTTGCGCGATGAAGCCGTGCCAGCAGCCCAGCGACTGGGTGTATTGCGCAGGGTTTGCGTCATAGGCAGCCATATCCGCGCGCATGATCTTGGCGGTGTATTTGGCGATGTCGAGGCCCGTGGCGAAGCGGTTCTGGATCGCCATGCGCGCGGCGCCCTCTGGATCGATTACGGCCCAGCTCGTCCCATTCGCGGTGACAAGCTCGCGCATCCGGCTGACGGTGTCCTGGTAGTTCATGTGCGTCTCCTGTCCATCCTGGGGAGTGGCTGAGCCGCTTCACGCTCGCGCCGTGATATGACGAGACTTTGCGGTGGTGCGGCGCAGCATGAAAGGGAAACTTACAGAAATTCGTGTCGCTATCCGGACAATTGGCCGCAAGCTTGTGTCAATCGGTAAAGTAATTTACAAACCCGGGATGGCCGATACGAACCTCCTAGCGGGACCCGCGCTGCGCCGCTTGCTCAAGCGCGAAGGACTGACCCAAGCCGCAATGGCGAGCCTCCTCGGGATTTCACCCTCCTACCTCAACCTTATCGAGCGCAACCAACGCCCGCTCTCCGCCCGCGTGCTGGTGCAGGTAATCGAGCGCTTCGACTTCGATCCCCGCAGTTTGCGCGAGGACGATGCTATCGGCGGTCTCGACGGGATGGCGCGGCGGCTGTCCGACAAGCGCTTCGGCGATCTCGCCATCGACCGCGAGGAGGTGCAGGAGTTGCTCGCTGCCGCGCCGCAGGTCGCTGCCGCTTTTGCGCGGCTTTACGATACCGGAGGCGGCGATCGCATCGTGGTTGAGGACGCTGCTGCCGCCATGCGCCGCGCGGTGGAGCGCTGGCAGAACCATTTCGCCGATCTCGACCATGGCGCTGAAGGCCTCGCGGACGATCTGCGCCTCTCGCGCGGGGAAATCAGCGCGGCGCTTTCCGAGCGGTTGCGCGAGAAGCACCAGCTTTCAGTGCGCGTCCTGCCCGCCGAAGTGATGCCGGGGCAAGTCCACAGGCTCGACCTTCATGCGCGCCAGCTGCAGCTTTCCGAGATGCTCCCCGGCGCGGCGCGACGTTTCCAGATCGCACGGCAGGTGGGAATGCTCGAGATGCGCGAAGGCATCGAGCTCCTCGTCGCCGGCGCAAACCTCGCCACCGCGGAGGCACGTGATGCCTTGCGCGAGCACATCACCGATTACCTCGCCGGCGCGCTGTTGCTTCCCTATCGCCGCTTCCTGCGTGCCTGCGAGGCGACCGGATACGATCTTGCCGTGCTGCAACGCCGCTTTGCGGTGAGCTTTGATCAGGTTGCCCAGCGCCTGACCACCTTGGGACGGGTCGGGGAACGGGGCCTGCCGTTCTTCATGGCGGTGATCGATCGGGCTGGACGGATGTCGCAGTTCACCGCCGGAGGGAGTGGGGCGCTTTATCCACTCGATGGCGCACACTGGCCGGCATGGGTGCCCTATGCCGCCTTCGAGCGGCCCGGAACTGTGCTCACCCAGGCCGCCACCTTCGGCGAGGGTGAGGCGGCGGCGCGGCACTGGTTCACCATCACCCGCACTGTCGACGGCGACGGCGTGATGTGCGCCGGTCGCCGCGCGGTGGTGCTCGGGATTGAGGCGCGCTTCGCGGGCGATCTCGCGGATGCGCGCGGCGTCTCGCTCGACCGGGCGGACGCGGTGCCGCTCGGCACACCCTGCCTGAGGTGCGGAAGGGCGGAGTGCCTCACCCCTGCGCCGACCCGGCTCGCAGGCGTTCTCCCACGCGCGCGGCCTGCTTAATGAGCGCCGCGTTAACCCTCGAAGCCCGCTCAATTGCGCGGCTCTCCTGGGGCGTGTAAATTTTACCGACACTTAAGGTCTAGGCCTTAGAAGCGGCAGCCTGCACCAGAGGCCAGCCCGCGCAATGATCCGCCTGTTCAAGCATTACATCCCGCACGCCGTGCTTCTGCTCGGCCTGCTCGATCTCGGCTTGCTCGTGGTAGCGAGCGAAGTCGCGTGGCAGTGGCGCACGCATCAGATCGGTGTGGACACCGGCACATTTTCCGAGCGCGCCATGGCGCTGGCGGGCACGGCGTCAGTGATTTGGCTGGCGATGATCGCAGTCGGGGTTTACGGCCCGAATGCGCTGCTAAGTTTGCGCTTTGCCGGCGCGCGCGTGCTGGTGGCAATCAGCCTCGGCATCATCGCCCTCGCCGTAATCGACTTTGTCGTCCCGAGCGATATGTTCTGGCGTTCGACCTTGCTCTACACGATGGGCCTCGCGATCCTCGTTTTGGTGGCCGACCGGCTGCTGCTCAACTCCTTCCTCGGTTCTTCGGCCTTCCGGCGCCGGGTGATGGTGCTGGGCGCGGGCGACCGCGCGCAGCGGCTGCGCGAGCTTGGCGACAAACCCGAGACCGGTTTCGCCATCGTCTCCTATATCGCCATGAGCGACGACCAGCGCCGCGTAGAGGAGGCGATCCCGCGCAGCGCGATCCACGATCTCGGCCGCTTCGTCGAAAACCTCGGCGTTTCCGAGGTGGTGCTCGCCCTGCAGGAACGCCGCAACGCGCTGCCCTTGAAGGACCTGTTGCGGATCAAGACCAAAGGCGTCCACGTCAACGACTTCTCGAGCTTCATCGAGCGCGAGACGGGCCGCGTCGATTTGGACACGATCAATCCTAGCTGGCTGATCTTCTCCGACGGCTTTTCCAGCAGCCGGATGTTCTCGAGCGCTTCGAAACGCATCTTCGACATCACCGCGAGCGTGATCCTGCTCGCGCTGACCTTCCCGATCATCATCCTGTTCGCGCTTTTGGTGAAGCTCGACAGCAAAGGCCCCGCGTTCTTCCGACAAACGCGTGTCGGCCTCTACGGCGAACCTTTCACGCTCATCAAGCTGCGCTCGATGCGCACCGATGCCGAGAAGGACGGGGCCAAGTGGGCCGAGCAGAACGACCCGCGCGTCACCCGCCTCGGGCGCTTCATCCGCAAAGTGCGGATCGACGAGCTTCCCCAGACTTGGAGCGTGTTGAAGGGCGAGATGAGTTTCGTTGGCCCGCGCCCCGAAGTGCCTTCCTTCGTCGAAAGCCTCGAAGATGAGATCCCCTTCTTTGGCGAGCGGCACATGGTCAAACCCGGAATTACCGGTTGGGCACAGATCAATTTCCCCTATGGCGCCTCGGTCGAGGACAGCCGCTGCAAACTCGAATATGATCTCTACTACGCCAAGAACTACACGCCCTTCCTCGATTTCGTGATCCTGCTTCAGACGCTGCGGGTGATCCTCTGGCCCGAGGGCGCACGGTGATCTGGCCGAGCGCCCTCGTCGCGCTGGCGCATGTTTTCGCCTGGGTAACAGGTGCAGTGCTGAGTGCGGGCGCCTGTGTGTGGCTGTGGCGGCACGGCGAGCGCATGCGGCCCGACCGGGTCGGGCTGATGGTCGCCTCTGCTGCGAGCGCGGTTTGGTGCGCGC